>VMFQ01000054.1 GCA_007376125.1 Parcubacteria group bacterium Gr01-1014_33
GCATTTATAGGCGGCCATGGTCTACCGGTATGACGCGTCCTTGCCAAGGACGAAAAGCGAGTTCAATTCTCGCTGACCGCACCAATCAGGAAAAGTCAATGTTCCGCGGCGGAGCCGCACCGCTCAAAACCACAAAAGAACCCGGAGAAAAACATCGGCTCGCTTGCCCATCCGCAGCTTGAGCGGAGGAGGGAACCATATTTTAATTTTGGGGAAGAAAATTTTTTCATAAAATAAAATGGCGTTGTTGAATAATTCCGTCCATTATTTAAGGCATTTTTTGGCTAAAATATCTTGAATTTGCGATTTTCTGAAGTTTTAACATCGTTTTAATGGCTTATTAAAGCCAGAAGAATTATCCAACAAAGCCAAATAAAATTGTAAATTATGCTATATCAAAAATCATTCAATATTGCCGAGCAAAATATACTCCCACGTGTTAAAAATGCCTTAGTTGCGAAAGGATTTAAGGTGCTAAACGAAAGTAATAATTCTTTGCGGGCCGAACGCGGTTCTGGTTTTGCACAAATATATTCTTTTGATATTAGAAAATATAAAACTTCTCTTAATGTTGAAGTAGATTCGGTAAATAATCTGACATTTAAGTACGAAGTGCAAACTGGCGCTGCTATGCCTACACCTGGCGATCAGCAAAAATTTGACCAAGAACTCCAAGAGATTTTAGGTAACATGAATAAATCGGAAACTCCACAAACAACCAAATTTGAATTAGGTAATGCCTCCCAATTCATTGGATATACCCAAAAAGGATCGTGGAGCTTGGTCGGAATGGCTCTCGTTTCATTTTTTGTAATTCCGTATTTGGGATTTTTAGCTGTAGTATTTGGCATAGTTTCTTTAATCGTAAGTATTCGCAATCACTTGGGTAGAAAAATAATTTTACTGAATATCTTGGCGGTTATTTTGGGCTCAATTTCCTATCTTCTCTTTTCGATAAATAAATAAAGAATTTATGCCGCCAAAGAAAAACTTGAAATTGTCCCCGCACCAATCCCGAATATACGTTTTCTTAAGTCCGGGTTTATCGCACGACAGCGCCTTCGGCTTACGCTCACCTAACAAAGAATCTTTATATAGGATTGGTACGGGGCAGGCATCGGTGCGGCTCCCCGATACCATCCGCCTTCGGCGGAGTTACGGGGCAGGCCGCCGCATTTTCGGATTTTCGCGGGGGGACTTCCTCGCCGCCTGCGGCGACGAAATGCGCCGTGCCCCGTAGTAAGCTTTGCTTTACTAATGGGGTTCGGACTAATTCAAGAATACTGCACCAAGTTTTTCACATGGGATAGATCAAAGGATTATCCGACAAGCGGCCATGGTTTAGTGGTAGAACACTTGCTTGCCAAGCAGGAAACGGGAGTTCGATTCTCCCTGGCCGCATCTTTTATACCGCGATATAAAAACCTCGTTTCAAAATGTTGTTCCGGTTTTCCTTATCGGGACTATTATCTGTTTACAGATTCTGGCGGGTCTGTGGCATATCCGAGATCCGTTTATTGATGGGACGCTTCACTACAATTGGAACACGGCGTTTTAGCTGATAAACGCTAAAGCCACAAACCATGTGGGAATTGTGCGAAGCGTGTTTGGCGTTGCAACCGGCTACGACTAGACGCGTGGAGAAAATCCGCGTCCCACTTCGTTTTATGCGAGTCATCCTCAACTTATCGGCCCGGTCTCGGCTCTTTGGACGCGGGTTTTCGGCTACCGCGAATGGTCTTTGTGGGTACTTTCGCTTTTTATTGTTGCCGGCACGACACTTATTTTTTTCCTCTCGCTTCGGGTCATTCGTACGGCGTACCAATACGCATAACATCGCCTCAATGTTCAACTCATTTCTGCCTTCTTCATCTGGAGCGGTAAATGGGAATTAATTGCGTCCTGCTCTGCAGAAGATATGCACATGTTCTGTTTTGCCGCGTGGCAGAGTGTGGTATACTAAAAGTGTTTATGTATATTATGCCGATGGAACGCATATCACCCAGATTATATATATTTAAGGAATGCCGCTCGTTGCACGTGGAGTGGTGGCAATGTCCTCCTTTCCTCATTCTTGTCATCGGAACGTTTATCATAAGCGCAATGATGGCAACGTATTTCCTTGCATCGCGCTACTACGTTGAAGAGCCGGAATTTACGGCGCTTGTGGTTATTTTCGTAACGCTGTACCTCCTTGTCATGGGCGCATTGCTTATAAAAGGATTTAGCCGAATTGCCGAGACAGACCGGTTGAAATCGGAATTCATCGCAATCGCATCTCATGAACTCCGCTCGCCGCTCTCCATATTCAAATGGACTCTTGATCTTCTCGCACGAACGGTCGCAGGCGGGGGAAATCCCAAAGAAATAGAAAATTTTCTCGCAACTCTCCAATCCGCTTCGGAGGATATGATTCTCGTCGTAAACTCAATTCTTGAGATTAGCCGCATAGAATCAGAACGGCTTGTCCTCCGTCACGACTTATTTTCCTTAAACGAACTTACGAATGAGACTCTGAAGAAATTTGAGCGCTATGCCAAGGCGTGCAATGTCCGTTTTAAATTTTCTCCCGCGTTGTCCCTTCCAAACGTCGTTGGCGACAAAGAACGCATGCGCATGGTGCTCAAAACGCTTGTGGATAACGCGATTCGCTATACCTCGAGTTCCGGGGTAATCACGGTTACCATTGAACCTGTCCCAGGCATGGTTGCATGGAAAATAAAGGATGAGGGCACTGGTATTCCGCTCGCGGAACAACGCTACATATTTGGAAAATTCTTCCGCGCGAAAAATATAATCGGACAGCAGCCCCGTGGATCAGGACTCGGACTTTATATTGCGAAAGCGATCATTGAGGCATCGGGAGGAACAATGGGGTTTCGTTCTCAAGAAGGAGAGGGGAGTGAATTTTATTTCACCTTTCCCTTGCGCGCGCCAAATAATCAAGACACTCGTCCTTTCCTTTCCGCCACTCATTAGACCTACTGCGTAATAATATTCTCCTGCAATTTCCAGATTTCGGCTGCGAATGTGCAAAAATTATTCAACATATACGCCGTATATGCTTCATACTTTTTGCAACACTCGCACGAAATCTGAAATATCGTTGAAGATGATGTGTTTTTACGCCAGCTTCTTGTGGAAAAATTCACAAAAGAGGGCTATGAGGTGCGCGAGGCGAGTGATGGGCGCGAAGCGCTTCAATACATTGCTGAAAATCCTCCGCATATAGTGATTTTGGATCTCCTCATGCCGGAAGTTGATGGATTTCAGGTGCTTGAGAAACTGCGCGCGGATGCCCGCACAAAAAATCTGCCAGTGGTTGTGTTGAGCAATCTTGGAGAACAAGAACACGTTAATCGGGTAAAAGCTCTTGGGGCGGACGACTATCTCATCAAAGCCCATCTTTTTCTTGATGAGATCGTAGCACGCATATCGGATGTTCTTAAGAAAAGATATTTATAACGCGAAGACGCGAATCCCGACGCGTCGGGACGAACAACACGAATAGACACCCTTCTTCATTAGCGCTGTTTGCATGAATTCGCCTGTTGGCGTTACATAGTAGCGTTACATATATGAAAAAAATACTCTTTATTGAAGATGAGCTCGGGCTTCAGCGCGCAGTTTCCCAAGTCCTTCAGGAGCAAGGATTTGAGGTGTTTTCAGAATTAAACGGAGAAATGGGAATACTGCGGGCGCAAAAGGAACTGCCGGATCTTATTCTTCTTGATATTGTTCTTCCCCGAAAGGATGGATTTGCGGTATTCAAAGAACTTCGCGCAAATCCTCTTACGGAAAAGATTCCGGTTATCGTTCTTTCAAACCTTGAAGGGGGCAAAGACATTCAGAAAATGATTGAGCTCGGCGCAACCACGTACTTAGTCAAAATAAACTACAAACTGGATGAGGTGGTGGAAAAAATTAAAAGCGTTCTCAAGGAATGACGTTCTTCTCGTTAATGCTACGAAATACAAATTTATACGAATATACTAAAGAATATAACGCCAATACGCGAATGTATGCGCCGCCTTCAGCGAGCCTCGCCAAGGGCGGGAATGACGCGAATAGGAATTCTTTATTCGCATCATGAGCGGAACCCCGCACCTTTCTTTATGCAACACATTCTTTTCCTGTTCCGTTACGATTGAGCAAGAGAGATATCGGGATAGAACGTGCATAAAGAAAGGTGCGGGGCGGGTTCACGTATTATTGACCTTTCACTATTAGCTTAACAAATCGTATCTTGAAAAATCCCTAAAATAAGCCATTTTTAAACCCTCCCCGCGTTAAGGTAACTGTGACATTCTATGCACATTGACGAATCTCAACTCAAAGCGTTTCTGCTTGACTCCGGTCTTGTGAAGCCGGCGGATCTAAAAAAGGCGGAGCAGGAAGCGGTAAAAACCGGCAAATCGCTCCGGGAAATTCTCCTCAATAAAGGGGTGGTAAAAGAAGACGAGCTTAAACGTCTTGAAGCATATATTCTTGGAATTCCGTTTGTGGATTTGTCGCACGAGATCATTGATCCTCTCACCCTGCGGATCATTCCCGAGCCCATCGCGCGCAAAAACAGCATTATCGCGTTTAAAAAATACGGCCGCACGCTTGAGGTTGCGATGCTTGATCCGAACGACATTCAGACGATTGAGTTTATCCGCAAAAAAGAAAAAGTGCGGATTCTGCCGCGCCTTACCACACCTGAATCAATTCAATACGCGCTCAAGCAATACCAAAAAACGCTTGAAGCTGAATTTAGCGATATCATAAGAAAGGAGGGCGAGACGTTTAAAGTCGCAGAGGAAGAGGGGACGGGGACCGAGATTGAGGCGGATGAGCTCAAAAAACTCTCCGAAGACCTGCCGATCATCCGCATTGTGGATACGCTCATCCGTCACGCAATCCTTCAAAACGCTTCAGACATCCATATTGAGCCAAGCGAGAAAGAAGTGCTTGTGCGCTACCGGATTGATGGGATTTTGCACGATGCCATGACGCTTCCGCGCCGTATCGCGCCGGGGATTGTCGCCCGCATAAAAGTCATGGCGAATCTCAAACTGGACGAACACCGTCTTCCGCAGGACGGGAGATTTAAACTGGAAACCGAAGAGCACCGCATCTCATTTCGCCTCTCGGTGCTTCCGGTGCTTGATGGAGAAAAGATTGTGATGCGGCTTTTGCCTGAAAACGCAAAAGGGCATGCGTTTGAGGAATTGGGATTTCGGGGAGTTTCTCTTGAGCGCGTGGAACGCGCAATCCGAAAACCCACCGGGATTATTCTTGCCACCGGTCCCACCGGCTCCGGGAAAACCACCACCCTTTACACGATTCTTGAAATGCTCAATACTCCGGCGGTGAACATTTCCACTGTTGAAGACCCTATTGAATACCGCATGCCGGGTGTCAACCAAACGCAAGTCCGACCTGATATTGGGCTCTCATTTGCAAACGGCCTTCGCGCGCTTCTGCGGCAAGATCCGAATGTGATCATGGTAGGAGAGATCCGCGACACCGAGACTGCGGAGCTTGCGATAAACGCGGCGCTCACTGGGCATCTCGTGTTTTCCACCCTCCATACGAACTCCGCCGCAGGCGCGCTCCCGCGACTCTTGGATCTTAAAGTGGAGCCATTTTTAATCGCATCTACCATAACCGCAATCATATCCCAGCGGCTCGTGCGAAGACTTTGCCAAGATCCGGCGCTCTACCAGTTCTCGGCGGCGGAAATTGAAAGTCTTAGAAAAGACATCAGCATTGATAAAGTGTATGAGCGGCTGGTGGAAGAAAAAGTAGTTGACTCTAAAATTCCTCTTGGAGAAATTAAATGGGCGCGTCCGGCAAAAAGCGAGGAGTGTCCCGAAGGGTACAAGGGCAGAATCGCGATCCACGAAGTTCTTGACATGACTGAAACCATAAAAGAGCTTGTGATGAAAAATGCGACCGCAGACGCGATTGAGGAACGCGCAAGGAAAGAAGGCATGCTCACCATGCTTGAAGAGGGATTTATCCGCGCCGCCGAGCGCGTTACCTCAATTGAGGAAGTGTTAAGGGTAACGAGCGAATAGGACCCGTATAACTCTTGACAGTCCACGCACGACGTATATACTTATAGTATCTACAACGATGATGACCACGAAAGTCCAAAAATGGGGGAATAGTTTTGCGGTGCGCATTCCGAAAGACCTGATACGGCGCCTTGCCTTGAGAGAGGGGAGTGATGTTGCCGTGCGCGAGGAACGAGAAGCCATCGTTATCCGTCGGCGGGAGCCGCAGGGTCGTCCGATAGGCAAAAATGACTGGAGGCGCTATATGATTCCCGTGAAGCGCAAAAAGGAGAATGTGAGCGGCGCTATTGACGCTATTTTGTATGACGCATCTCATTGATAGCTCGGTGTGGGTCGGGCTCTTTCTTGATTTTGACACTCAACACCGGAAGGCCGAGCGCGCCATACAGCGGGTCTCCAGCACTATCTATGCGCCATATTGCGTTATTACCGAGGTAACGACGGTGCTCGCATATAAACATTCAAAGCAATTGGCGGACAACTTCATCGCATATATCCGTGACAACAAAGATATCAGGATCATCAATGACGATGTGTCTGATGAAATGGATTTTTACACCGCCCGCTCGGAGAAAATATCTTTTACGGATGTCGCACTCATATTTCTCTCCGGCACGCTCAATGCAGACCTGATTACTTTTGATACACAGCTCGCCCGAATAGCGAAAAGAGAGCGGTAAGCGCCAATCTTTATGAAGCCGGACCTCGTAAAAGATATATCAAAAACATAATCGGATAACATCATGCCGATGGCGAAAACTATGAAAAACTTAGAATCAAAAAAGGATGTCCACTATGATGCCGAGAGCGACGTATTTTATATTGGAATGCGGGGCGAGGAAGAGGAATATGGTGAGGTTGCCCCGGGCATTGGCGTAGAACTTGATGAGAACGAAAAGGTGATAGGCATAGAAATTCTCAATGCTTCCGGGGTATTCAAACCGCTCATCAGGACGCTTCAACGTAAAGTCGTCGCCGCATAGATTTATCCGCGCCGCGCAAAAAGTAACCTCAATTGAGGAAGTGCTAAGGGTAACGAGCGAGTAAGAATAGGTTGTAGGAGGTAAGAGGTAGAAACAGGAAAGGAGAACTTAAACCTACAACCTACTTCCTACCACCTACAATCTAATTCAGTGCGCCACTGTAATCGCCCATACCTCGCGTGCGCCTGCGGCGCGCAGAGTTTTTGCCGCTTCTTCCAATGTTGCGCCGGTTGTTTTGACGTCATCAAGGAGAATCGCGATCTTGCCGCGTACCAAATCTTCTTTGGTAATTTGAAACGCCCCTTTCATATTTGCCTTGCGTGCGTCTTGAGAAAGTCCTACTTGCGAACGTGTGGCGCGTACGCGCAACAATATATCCGGCCGGAGAGTCAAGGCACTGCGGGATATACGCATAAATTCTTCCGCAATACAGGCGGATTGGTTGAAGCCGCGCGTGCGCTCACGGCTTTTTGCAAGAGGGATTGGAAGAAGCAGGGCTTCTTCGGGAAAAGAAATCTTGAATCGGGAGAAGGAGAACGAGAGAAATTGCGCCGCCGTGAAAGCTCCTTCCCGCATGCGGAGATATTTAAGCATGTGGAGTATTTTTCTCACACGCGCATCTTCGTACCGGAGCGGAGAGAAAAAACGGGAGATCGCCGATTTTTTGCGGCACGGCGTACACGTCCTTCCCCATTTTTTTCTTTTTCCCTCCACCGTGAGTGTACGACAGACCACGCATGAGGGCGGGACATACGTAAGGGTGCGCGCGCACTCCGCGCAAAAGAATTCTCCTTCCGCGCCGCACCCAAGACAGAGATGCGGGAAGAGGAGGTCAAGGAAATATATGATGTAGGGATGGAGAAGAGACGTAAGACGCATGAGGGAAATCTAAATGCTAAAATCCAAAGCGATAAATCCTAATGCTCAAATCCCAAAATTTACCCTTTAGGTACATTCCCGGGCACATTATATCAATGCAAGGAAGTGCCCGCTAAAAGCAAAGCAGTTTGCGTTTAACCCAATAAAATCCCAAATCCCAATGTTTCAAAAAAGAAATGAGCGATTGAGACATTAAAGCATTGAGTCATTTATTGGAAACTTGGGATTTGGACATTGGACATTTATATTTTGATTTGATTTCACGCCTTCGGCAAGACGTTTGAGCTTTTGAATTTTAACGTCAAACACCCATCTCCTCTACTATACCCCCTCTCCTTTTCATGCTATACTCATATCATAATGGCAGATATTTCCTTTCTCAAGAAGTTGCGCATACCAAAATTGTCTTTATTCCAAAGCCGTTCCTCTGGCGCTGTGGGTATTGACATTGGCACGTCATCCACAAAAGTGGTACAATTGCGGTATGAGAGCGAACGTGCGATACTACAAACATACGGAGAACTTTTAAATGCGGGATATCTTAAAAAACCCGAAGCTCCGGGCACCGGATTCCTCCGTTATCTTGATAGCGACATCTCCGCGCTTGTCAGAGACGTGCTTGCCGGATCAAACGTAACATGGCGCGAAGCTATTTTCGCACTGCCCGCAACGTCAAGTTTTATCATTTCCATTCCTTTTCCTCTGCTTTCCCCAGGAGAAATTAAAGACGCAATTCCGTATGAAGCGCGCAAGTACATTCCGATCCCGATCAGCGAAGTTGTTCTTTCCTGGGAGATATTGGAAACACAAAGGGATCGTGATATAATAGAGGTGCTCCTTGTCGCGGTCCCGAGAGAAGTTGTGGAAAAATTTAAACGAATCGCCGACGGCGCCAAGATCAAACTTCAAGGACTTGAAGTGGAGCCGTTCAGCGTCGTGCGTGCGCTTGTGGGAAGAGACCCCACACCCACCGGAGTCATTACCATGGGGCGTCAATCAACAAATCTTGCCATTGCGGATCGCGGAAAACTCACTCTGTCGCATAATTTTTCGCACGGATCGCAGGAACTTACTGGCGCTCTTGAGCGAGGGCTTTCGGTCGCAGGAGAGCGGGCAGAGTTGCTTAAGCGCGACGTGGGCTTGAGTGAAAAGCTGGAAGAAAAAGAAATATCCTCAATAATTTCCTCGCTTCTTGACGGACTCTTTGGTGAGATTGAGCGTGTTGTTGCGGAGTATAATCACACACATTCCCGCAAGATCCAGAAAATAAATCTTACGGGCGGAGGATCAAATCTTCGGGGCATTGTGGAGCTTGCCGCAACACACTTTGGAATAGAAGTGGGGCGCGGAAATCCGTTCGCGCGGCTTGTTACCCCACCTTTTATGCAGCCGACACTTCAGGAAATCGGGTCTTCATTTTCAGTCGCGGTAGGCCTTGCGCTTCGTAACATGGCGTAGCGCCTCACTCACTTAATTTTGAACCCACGATACTGCCGATACAATGGCTTATATAAAGACAACTTTTGATATATAGAGTATAATCAATTGAGAGATCAAAATTAAGTGAACGGACTAGTGGGTATTCCATTCTTCGTTATACTACTCTATGGTGCAGTTATTTTCACAAACCAAAACTCACTCAAACGAGATTCCGGAAACAATCGGATCCTTTTTCCTTTTCATCGGCATTCTGCTTTTCTTTCTTACCGTAGCCGCGTACGGCGGGCTTGCGATACTGACTAAATCTCAAGAAAATACGGCGCAAACGCTCAAAGATGAGATCGCCCAAAAGCAAGCGGAAATCCGCCCCGAGTTTATCACCCAGATTACCACGCTTGAGAAACGGCTTAAGAATATGCGGGAGTTGCTCAACGGACATACTGCGGTCTCCAATATATTCCAGATGCTTGAAGCTGATACTCATCCGCGTGTGCAATTCAATAATTTCAGCTTTAGCGCCGCGGGAAGGAGAGTTGATATGGACGGACTTGCGGCAAGCTATACGGTCATTGCCCAGCAAGTCAGCATTTTTGAGCAAGAACCGCAGATAGAACGAGTGGAATTCGGGGGGCTTTCCGCCACAAAGGATAATTTTATCAATTTCAAAATATCACTTATTATCCGTCCTTCCCTGCTTAAGTTCCAACTTATTCCATAAACACTTCATTTTTTAAACGGCACTGTGCCTCTATGCCGAGAGGACTATCACGATACCACATACTATGACAAAATTGTTTATCACAATTGCCCTTTTCATTGCAACCGGTCTTGCCGGCTTTCTCTATCTCAAACCCCAATGGCAGACATTCC
>VMFQ01000055.1 GCA_007376125.1 Parcubacteria group bacterium Gr01-1014_33
TTTCTGTCATTCCCGACTTGATCGGGAATCCAGTTTGTGGCTTATCTGCTGGATTCCCGCTTCCGCGGGAATGACAAAATACCGAGAAAGTCAATTTCGAGATGGGTTCTAAACAGTTTCCCTATAGTGTAGGATATAGAGATAAATGACAGTATTTCTCAAAAGTAGTATGATACTTGCATGGACGAGCCGCAAAAAATAACTAAAACCGAGGAGGAGTGGAGAAAAGAACTTACGCCGGAGGAATATCGTGTAATGTGGGAAAAGGGAACAGAGGCTCCGTTTAGCGGCGAGTACGCGGATACAAAAGAAAAGGGGATTTACCCCCACACTTACTTTCCCCAATCTTCCAAATCATCTTATTCTCCGCATAATCACATTGTTTCGGGATACACACCCTATTCTAAAAAAGGGGGAGCGAGGAAACTATCGGGGAAAGTAAGTGTGGGGATTTACCGATGTAAGGCATGCGGAAATGAACTTTTTTCTTCGGACACTAAATTTGATTCCGGAACCGGATGGCCGAGTTTTGATTCTTTGATTTCAAACAAAAACGTGGTACTCAAAGAAGACAAAAGTATGGGAATGGCGCGCACCGAAGTCTCGTGCGCAAAATGCGGAGCACATCTGGGACACGTCTTTGACGACGGCCCCACAAAAACCGGCAAGAGGTATTGCATAAACTCGGTCTGTTTGGAACTTGAGAAAAAAATCGGATCCGTGGATGCAAACGCCTCATAATCATATCCTAAACTAAGTTTAGGATTGATTTGTAAAATCGCTCCAATTTGTAAAATCTTCCAAAGTTATAACATTAGGACTTACGCGTTTTACTCAATATGATATCGCTCAATATGATATTGCCGGAAAACGATTGCCAATCGTTTTCTCTGTCGAAGGCATACCTTATATCGAAAATGTAGCCCTTCGACAAGCTCAGGGACTATTTGTTTAATTCAAACGCATAAGTCCTAAACATAACAAAACAATATGCCCGCGGAAAACGGAAAACGCACGCGAAATTTATACGATCCGGACTCGCGTGAGCCGTATAAATTAAGCCGGTCAAAATTGGAACTTTTTATTGAATGTCCGCGCTGTTTTTATTTAGACCGCAGGCGCGGGGTGGGGCGTCCCGAAGGATTTCCGTTTACGTTAAATAATGCGGTGGATCATCTGTTAAAAAAGGAGTTTGATTTGCACCGTGCGAGAGCAGAGCCCCATCCTCTTATGGCCCGTTACGGAATTAACGCGGTTCCTTTCGCCCATGCCGACTTGAAGAAATGGCGCGAAAATTTTGTCGGTGTGCAGTATCTCCACAAACCCACACATTTCATCATTACCGGCGCGGTGGACGATATTTGGATCAATCCGGCGGGAGAACTTATCGTCGTGGATTACAAAGCAACAAGCACCACGCGAAAAATCACGCTTGACGACGAATACCGGCAAGGATACAAGCGCCAGATGGAAATATACCAATGGCTCTTGCGCCGGAACGGATTCAAGATCGCGGACACTGGATATTTTGTCTATGTCAACGGAAAAACCGATTGCGCCGCGTTTGACGGGAAATTGGAGTTTGACGTGGAGATTCTGCCGTATGCGGGAAACGACGCATGGGTGGAAAAGGCGATTCTTGGCGCGCATATATGTCTTGGCAGTGATAAAATCCCCGATTCCGCAAAAAATTGCCGGTATTGCGGATATGTAGGGGCGATTGCCGAGGAACTCTGAATTGCGCGGGAGTAAATCTATATTTTTTTATTGCGAGTTGAAAAGATCATGCGGCGTCGTATGCTCTTTATGGAAATTGCCTAAAAAAGTTATCCACAGGTGATGACCATTGCCATAAAAACAAAAAGGTCGGATAATATACATAATCGTATTGCTTACTCTATGACTTGGCGTTTGAAGTCATAGTATTATTCATTAACCTTTTTATTTATGATGGAAAATAAAAAAATGCTTCTCATAAGTTTTGCGGCGCTTATAATCGGAGTCGCTATAGGGTATGGCTACGGAACAAAAGTAGGATATAAGAGCGGCGATGCCGACGGATTTGCTCGCGCCGAAGACCAGGCGAAAAAACTTCAGGAAGCCGCAGGTCAGAAAGCGGCCACGGAAGCGGCTAAAGCCGCAAATCCTTTCCAGACCACGAATCCTTTGCAAAGCGTAGACACAAATCCATTTGAAAAAGCAAAAAAGGTCTTAAATCCCTTTCAATAATCATTAGAAACGATAATCATGAAAAAAAAGACCTCATATATTTGGAATTTCATAATAGGAGCTTTCGCAGCCGGGTTTCTCTTTGTGCCCGGTTTTTTTGCATTTGCCCAAACGCCCGCGCCCTCTGAAAGCCAGTCGGATCATACGGCCGCGCGTGCGGAACTCGCCCAAGTGAGCGGTACGTCCATTACCACTGATGCCCAAGCGTATGAAATTTGCGACTTGGAAAAATATCTTGCCGACTGTGCGGCAATCGGCAAAAAATATAATTTGTACAGCGCAGAAGAAATCAAGCAAGTTGACGTAGTGCTTACCGAATTAAAAGGGGAAGTTGTTGCCAACCTTAAAAGCTGTACGGATGAACAATGTCTCATAACCGTGGCAACCGATCTTGCGAAAAAGATTGCGGCGCGAAACCCGACGGTTGCGCGCGCGCTTGAAATAACTCCGGCAAAAGTGGAGGAAAAAAAGCAAATCATATCCGCGGCAGAAGAAGCCGGAGTGTCCGTAAAAGATTGCCGAGAAATGGATCCTGATACCGCGCCGGTGGAGCTTTTGCGCGTATGCGCGCGTCTTGCCAAAGATACGCGTGTTGAGAAATATATTTCTCCGGAAGCAAGGCAAGCGGTCGGGTCCATAGACACTCTTGTCTCATTTCGCGAATCGCTCACAAAAGGGGAGTATCAGTGCGGAGACGGCACTCCTGATGGATGCGGCAATTTCTGCCTTAATCCAAGCAATCAGGCGCGCGCCCAAGGAGCTCCGGCGATTCCTGCGGTATGCAGTCGGATTGCCGAGCGTTTTTTTGGACCGGAAGGCGTTAAAGAACTGGAATCTTCTTATCAGCAAGTGCGGCAAGTTCAAGACTTCTATAAGAAAAAAACCGAATATACCACCTTTACCACAATTGACGGGCGCACCATTGCAAATCCCGCAGACATAGGAAAATATCTTGAAGAAGAAGGGCAAAAAGGAAATGTGGAAGCAGTGGAAAGGGGAATGGATTTTTTGGTAACGCAAGGATTTATTAACTCGCAGGATAAGGAGTTTGCCCTTGCGATGATTCGCAAAGTGCGCGAAAAAGGGGGAATCCCTGATTTTGACGCATGCAGTCAGAATCCGAAATTGTGCCAGGATTTTATCCCGAATGATCAGCGCAAAGAATTTGACGCCGCAGGCCAGATACAGGAGATTCTGAAGCAAGAAATGGGATTTGATCCGCGAGAATGCGCCCGCGGTCAGTATGACCCGAGCATCGGATCAAGGTGCTCCGAGGGGGCGCGGCGCGCGTTGCCAAAACTTGAGGCCTTGCAAAATCAAGTTCCCGAAGCTCGTTTTGTCGTGGAGAAAATCAAGCGTGATCTTGGACGCGAAGACGAGTTCCAAAAACAGAAAGAACAAATTCAGCAGTCGGTGCGCGATATCGGAGGACCGGGAGGGTGCCGATCGGAAACCGATTGTCATCTCTATTGTTCGGACGCGACGCATGGGGCGGAATGTATTGCGTTCGGTGCGCAAAAGCAAATTTCCGGATTTAGGGGTGAGGAGGCAATCCAGCGTTTCCAGCAGTATCAGCAAGTCCTGCAGGCGCCCCAGTATCCCGGTCCCTATTATGGTCCTTTAGGCGGCGATGGATCAAACGTTCAGCAAGGATACCAAGGATATTCGCAACAATCTTTTGGCAAAGAAGGACAATCCCCACAAGGGCAACAATACTATGGAGACCCTTCCGGTGCATCTCGATATCCCTCATATCCTTCGCAACAATACGGATACCCCAATTCCGGCGGTTTTGGCGGTTATCCAGGCGGCGGTCAGGGTCCGGGTCCGAGCCCTGAATGTTTTAGCGCGATTCAGCAAGGGGATTTTGTGAGGGCAAAAGCGGTCTGTACCACTCCACAAAATATTCCGTTTCCTCCGCGCACCCCAACTCCAATATGTGCGTACATCTATCCTCAACCATGCGGAGACGGCCAATATCGAAAGGAGTTAAGGGATGCGACCGGATGTATCGGATTTGGCGAATGTGTTGCAATACCCGGATATCAGCCCCCGATTGACGGGATTATTTGTCAGTTGGCACCTGCCACTCCCTGTCCTTCAGGCCACCAGAGAGAGACATTAAGAAGCCAAAGCGGATGTATTGGTTATGGCCTGTGTATCTCGGATGGAGGACCCCTGCCTCCAGGCGATCCAAACCCTGGAATTTGTCCCGCACTTCCCACTGTATCAAGTTGCCCTGCCGATCAAGAACGCGTTATTTCTTACAGCTCTCCGAATTGCGGTACCTATTATATGTGTATGTCTCGCGGGACTGTACCACCCCCGCCCGGAGGCATTCAGTACCCGTATAAATTCTCAAACGGCAAAGTGGTAAATTCATATGACGAAGCAAAAGCATACTGCATTGCAAATGGATTGACAAACGAGCAAGGTCTTGTCGTAGAATGCCAAACGCGATTTGGAATTTATAGCGGAAATCAAGGAGGTGCATGCCCCTCTTATCAATACTGGTATACACCGTACGATGGAACTCCTGGATACTGCAAGCCGATTGATACAAATCCTTCTCCCACACCCACTCCCGGAACTCCGCAATGCGCAGATGGACGCGACAACGACGGAGATGGCGCGATTGATTATCCGGCAGACACAGGATGCTACGGACGCGATGATTGGGATGAGGCATACGCAAGTACGCCCCCAACTCCCGGAATTAGTACTTGTACACAAGAGTTAATAAACCTTTTGGGCACCGGATGCCATCAGATGTATACTGATTCTTCTGGACGTTCTATTTTCTGCGACGGATCAATGACAAAATCGGCTAAACAGGGAGATACGACTGTCACGAGCGGATGTACTGGTCCCGGTGGCCCAACAACTCCTCCCGGAACCCCGCCGCCATCTGGCCAAAGAGAACAAATCTGGAATTCTTTAGGTCTCCGCTCATGGATACGGAGCGACGCGAGTTCTACAAGGATTGAACAATTAAAACAAGCGTGCGCAAGTGTGCCAGCGGGCGCTAATGTCTGGTTGCCGAGCGCGGGCGATTATGCAAATCCCGATTTCGGAATGCCTGATTCTACAAAATGCCAACAAGCGGCAAGCTGTACCTCCACTCAATACTTTGACGGGACAAGCTGTGTTTCTACATCCACTCCTCCCCCTCCATCGGGCACTCCTGCATGTTCTGACGGTCGGGATAACGACGGAGATGGCGCGATTGATTATCCAGCAGATACAGGATGTTATGGACGGGATGATTGGGATGAAGCATACGGGACTACTCCCACACCGCCCCCCACATCAGGCACTCCTGCTTGCTCGGATGGCCGGGATAACGATGCCGATGGCGCGATTGATTATCCGGCGGATACCGGATGCTACGGGCGCGATGACTGGGATGAGGCATACACCACCACACCGCCTCCCACATCAAGCTCCTGCCCGAGCTTTGCGCACGAGATGGGAGGATATTGTATGCTCAATGGCGATACATCGCGTTGCGCAGAATATTCAAGCGCTTCAAGCGAGGCAAACTATACCACTACGGTATGCACACAGCGCTCCGGTACCAACACCGGCACTTCTTGCCCCTCGGGTCAATATTGGTATGTTCCTACCGGCGGAGGAGCAGGATACTGCAGGTCGTCTTCAGAAGGCGGCACCACTACCGGCAGTTGCGGAACATATGTTTCTCAAACATCTTGTGCCTCTGCCACTGGCTGTTATTGGAGCGGATCGGCGTGTGTTATCTCGCCTTCTTCCACATCTTGCCCTTCGGGCCAGTATTGGTATGTCCCAACCGGAGGCGGCGCCGGGTATTGCTTGCTCAACAGAATATGTTTCAGGTTGCGCGAGTGGAGGGACATCTTCTTCCACATCTTGTCCATCCGGTCAGTATTGGAGCGGATCGGCGTGTGTTATCTCGCCTTCTTCCACATCTTGCCCTTCGGGCCAGTATTGGTATGTCCCAACCGGAGGCGGCGCCGGGTATTGCTCATCCTCATCATGTTCGTCAGGATATTGGTGGGATGGGAGCTCATGCGTTCCAATCACCACTCCGCCTCCTTCCTCCACACCTCCTTCTTCATCCCAATGTCCTTCTGGCTTTACATGGAATGGTTCAGTCTGTCAGCAGACTTCCTATTCAAGTTGCCCCTCGGACCAGTACTGGAACGGAACCGCGTGCGTAACTTCCTCAACGCCTCCGCCATCACCTACTCCTACTCCTACTCCTACTCCACCACCTTCATCCTCATCATGTTCATCAGGATATTGGTGGGATGGGAGCTCGTGCGTTCCAATTACTACCCCACCCCCCTCACCAACTCCGCCTCCACCCTCGTCCTTTTTCATGTGTCCTTCATCCCTTTATTGGAATGGATATGCGTGTGTGAACATAGGCAATAGCGTTGCCCATTCGGTTGCCCAAATGATTTCTGGATTCCGACTCCTCTTTGGCGCATTTGGGCCTTGATGGAATTATTCCTGTTATCAGTGGATAAAAAAACCTGCCCACTTTTATGCGAGGCGGGTTTTTTTGTTGCGCCGTGATGCAGTAGATCTATTCGCTCGCTCATCTTCCCAAAAAAGGGTCTAATTAAACTTTTGTTGTGATGAAATTTCGATTTTTTAGCGTACTAAGGGGGTATTTCGAAGCATTCTGATATAAAACCAAAAAGTATTCCCGTAATGTTGTAACCTGCCTCTAAAAGCCCCATGTTAAGCGAAAAGTACCCAATTCTTACAGAAAGTTTCAAAAATCTATCACAACAGATTTTCAATTAAACCCAAAAAAGCAATTTTTCACCTTATTGACCAAAATCTCAAAAAATGCTATCATGTCCCTATCGCCTGAATAAGGCGGTTTTTATATGGGAATATGCGTTTTCGGGCATTCATGCCTTATGGCAATCCTGCCATTTTGCATTGAGACCGAAAATGCCCTTGCACGACCATACAAGGCGGATTTTTTGGATAAGAGCCTGTTCAATAACTCTCTTTCGTCGCGAAATTTCTCAATTTCGAGCGAAAACCATGAGGGATGAGGAAGACGTATAGAACTATACGACGACGAATCCCGAATGGTTTGCAGCCGAAATTGAGAAATTGCAGCAGAATATGGAGTTATTGAACAGGCTCTAGGGAGAAATCCGAAAGAGATAAGGTCGTGCGGGGATACAATCCTATTAATACTTATATTGTAATTTCTCTCCTTTCTCTTCTTTTTGTGTTGCCCCGGACTGCGTTTGAGAAAGGAGAAAAAAACACCCTTCCGGAACCGGAAGAACACGCAATCGCGACAGTTTTCCAGCCGCTCCTTGAAGCAAAAAAATCTCCTCCGGCGCCGGATGTCAAAGTCCCGGCTATCCTTGAAAAAATAGCAAAGTGCGAATCGCGCGGGCAACATTACGATGCCAACGGGGAAGTGGTCATAGGAAAAAATCCAAACGACATCGGCAAATACCAGATCAATCAGATTGTCTGGGGTGAAACCGCAGAAAAACTTCAATACGATATTTTTACCGAAGACGGCAACGAACAAATGGCGCTCCAACTCTACCGCGCGGAAGGCACTGCTCCATGGAGCGCAAGTAAATGGTGCTGGAATAAAGAATCAGGAAAATAAATAAAGATACCTCTCTTTGAAAGCCGCTTGTAAGCGGCTTTTATGTTTTTATGCTACCAGAGCTTACGCCTTTGGTTACTTGTTCGAGCTTGCCCCGTTAGATACTCTGTTTCTAACGGGGCTTGGCGAAGGGCAACTTTTCGCTTATATACACCATCCGATATGATTGACTTTTAATAATTTTAGTGATATAATATATAGTATTGTGTAGGTCTTTGAGAACATTTTTTGACCTTGAATTTTAGGGAGGAATACCAATGTTTCTAGTAAAGTTTGCTTCCAAGTTTGTTGTCCTTCTGATTTTATCTGCTTACGCGTATAAAAAGGATAACACCATTTCAGCGAAATACGACTCGCCTGCCTGTGCGTGCTCGCACAGAGGCAGGTGCTATTGCATTCTTATAGAATGCGAATTATAGTAGACCCATTATGAAAAAAACAATTATCATCACGAGTGCTATTACCCTTATTGCGGGCGGGCTTATAGGATTTTTAGTGGTTCGAAACGGATCAGGGAATACACTGCAAGAAACATTGTCCCAAACGGAAGGGAACGAAACAAAACAACCGCAAAATCAGTATTCGCAGGCGTCTCCGCAAACCGAGCAGTCGCCGCAAAAAGAAGAACAGGGTTCCGCTTACCAACCAATAAAAAATCGTATGCATATTATAACCATTGAGACCAGCAAAGGAGTGATCAAATTTGAAACGTATGACGCGGACGCGCCAAAGACGGTACAAAACTTTGTTACGCTTGCCCAAAAAGGATTTTACAACGGGCTCACATTCCATCGCGTAATAGGGGGTTTTATGATCCAAGGAGGCGATCCGAACGGAAACGGCACGGGCGGACCCGGATATAAATTTGAAGACGAATTAAATTCCGAAACCGAATCATACAATGAAGGGTATAAAAAAGGAGTGGTGGCAATGGCAAATGCCGGACCAAATACGAATGGAAGCCAGTTTTTCATCATGCTTGAAGATAACCCGCTCCCGCATACCTATACGATTTTTGGAAAAGTAGTTGAGGGACAAGAGGTGGTGGATGCTATTGGAAAAGTTGCGGTAGGTGTAAACGACAAGCCGCTTGAAGCAATCGTGATGAAGAAGGTAAATGTGAGTGATAATAGTCACTAGCGACTAGAGTATAACCATTAGGAAAGGAAGAAAGGAAAGGTAACCCCTCACAGCCCTTCTTCCGTCATTGCGAGCTAAAACGCATTCTTAATACGTTTTAGCGAGCTACTCCGTGCGGACGCTCTAGGAAGCAATCTCAACTTCGGAGAATGGGATTGCCACGTCCCGCTTTCAGCGGGACTCGCAATGACAGGAGTATGGGGGGTTATTCAGTAACGATTTGCATAAACGCAAAGAACTTGCTATATTTTAAGTATGGAGGAAGATATCAAACGTCAGATTGCGGAACAGCGCGAACTTTTACAGAATGTTTTTGTATCGGTTGAGAAAACACGGAAGTATTTTATGTGGACGATGATTATGTCTCTCGTCTTTTTCCTTTTGCCGCTTATCGCCATCTTGGTGCTGCTTCCCATGATTATGAGCGGTCTTACGGTCGGATACGGGGGAGGATTGTAAAAAGCCGATAGGTTGTAGGTAGTAGGTTGTAGTAAATAAAGATAAAGACAAAACCTGTAGGAATGCCCTACTTTCCTACAAACTACCACCTACAACCTAGTTTAAAATGCCTCACATAGAAATTGCCGCGGAAAAACTTGTTTCTTTTTTTGGATTTCCCATTACCAATGCCCTTCTGACCAGCTGGATCGTGGTGGGAATTTTAGTTTTTCTCGCAGTGCTTGTCTCGCGGCACATCCGACTCATTCCCGCTCCGATCCAAAATATGTTTGAAATAGTGGTGGAAGGATTTTTGGGACTCATGGAGGGAGTACTTGGTTCGCGCAAAAATTCCGAAAAATATTTGCCGCTTGTGGGAACTCTTTTTCTTTTTATTGTAATTTCAAACTGGCTCGGCATTTTTCCCGGAGTCGGCTCCATCGGCATCTTTGAAGGCGGCGCGCACGGGAAATTTGTCCCGCTCCTCCGTTCCGCGGCAAGCGATATTAACGTAACATTGGCGCTCGCGACCATTACGGTGATTTTGGTAAATGTGTCCGCAATACATACGCTCGGTGTTGGAACGCACCTCTCAAAATACTTCTCATTCAAAGGGCCGATTGAGTTTTTTGTGGGGATACTTGAATTTATTTCAGAATTTGCTAAAATTATATCGTTCTCGTTCCGGCTATTCGGAAACATATTTGCGGGAGAGGTGCTCCTTGTGATTACGGGGTTTTTAGCCCCTTACGGCGCGCCAGTCCCGTTTTTGATGCTTGAAGTATTCGTAGGATTTATTCAAGCGCTGGTGTTTGCAATGCTTACCACGGTGTTTATAAGCATTGCGGTGGCACATCATTAATGAGGCGGTGGGTTGTAGGATGTAGGTAGTAGAAAAGACACGCGATTGCATATCAATGCTTGCGAGTCCCTACCACCTACAAGCTACTTCCTACACGCAAGTGTTCTATGAGTCCAGAATCAATAAAAATGCTCGTAACTGCGGGAGCAATTGTGGGAGGAACGGCAGTACCGGCTCTCGCGATCGCATTGATCGGTTCAAAAGGGCTTGAGGCGATCGGCCGCAACCCGGAAGCCGCGGCAAAAATCCAGACCGCGATGGTGCTTGCGATCGCGTTTGCGGAAGCAATCGCAATTTACGCGCTGGTGGTGGCATTGATAGTGAAGTTTGTATAGTATTCGCGAATATACAAATTTAAGATTTAATATACGAATATACAAATAACAGAGAATTTTTATTCGTATATTTGCGTTTGATTCGTAATTCCGAGATTACTCCATGTCCGAGCTTATCCATGAATTCGGCGTTGATTGGAGATTGTTGCTTGCGCAAGCAATCAATTTTTTCGTGCTTTTGTATGTGTTGAAACGATTTGCGTATGTGCCGATTTTAAACATGCTCCGCAAGCGAAAGGGAGAGATTGAAAAGGGGATACGACTCCGCGACGTGGCGGAAGAAAATCTAAAACGGATTGATACGCTTAAAGAAGAAACGCTTGATCAAGCAAAAACTGACGCGCTCGCAATCGTATCGCAAGGAGTTCTTCTCGCGCGTGAGAAAAAAGACGAAATACTTGCGGAGACCGCCAAAAAAAGCGAGGGGATTATTTTGGAAGCAAAACGGATGATTCGCGAGGAGAAGGCCAAGATGACGGAAGAATTTGTGGGAGACGCTGAAGAAATCGTGCGATTAGGGATTGCGCGGGTGCTTGGCAAGATGCCTGCAGAGAAACGAGATCAGGAACTGATTCATGAGGCAATGCAGGCATTAAAATCAGCGAAATAGCAATAGACCTACTGCGTAATAATCTTTCTACTGCAATTTCCATATTTCGGCTGCGAATGTGCAAAAATTATTCAACATATACGCCGTATATGCTTCATACTATTTGCAACACTCGCACGAAATCTGAAAATTTCGCAGACGCGAGGCGATTTCGAGACCCCGTGTTCATATGGGAAAGGTGCGCGCCCCGCGGCAAGTCTCGGGGCATTCTCTAACGGGGTAAATAATAATGAAATACTCTCCCCGACAATATGCCGCCGCTCTTTGTGGCGTGCTTGAGAAAAAAAGTGAACGCGAAAGAAAGGAGGTCGTGAAAAATTTTTTGCGCGCGCTCGCGCGGGAAAAAATGCACGCAAAACTTCCCATGATTTTACGGGAAGCAGAGAAGCAAATTCTCGCGCGCCAAGGGATTAAAAAAGTATCCGTAGAATCCGCGAGTCCCCTTTCCGCAAAAATAAAAAAGGAGATTGGGGCGATTTTCGGGAAAAAAATTCATCTGGAAGAAAAAACAAATCCCGCGCTTTTGGCCGGGATCAAGATATTGGTGGATGATGAACTTTTGGTGGATGCGAGCGGGAGGAGACGGGTAGAAAGGTTGTTCTCTTTTACGAAATAATATTGCCTGAGCTTGTCGAAGGCATACCTTACGAGAAACAAGAGATAAGGTAGCCCTTCGACAGGCTCAGGGACTATTTTTATAGTTTTTCTGCGCTTTTAAATTATGAATTGGAAATGGTATGTGTATATTCTTCTTTGTGAAGATGCCTCCTATTATACCGGACTTACATGGCAACCAGATAATCGCTGGACTCAACACCTTTCTGGTTTCGGAGCAAAGTATACGGCAAAACATAAGCCACAAAAGATAGTGTATCTTGAAGAATACGAAAATCTAGAACAAGCGCGCCGGAGAGAAAAGCAAATTAAAGGATGGACAAGAGTGAAAAAAGAAAAACTTATTAACGGCGAATGGGGCAAGTGGTAGGTCAAAGTATGTAACCCTTCGACAGGCTCAGGGAATATCAATTTTATATATGTCAACCGAAATAATTGAAAACCTAAAAAAAGAGATCGAAGGATTTAAGTCGGAAATAAAAGCCGAGAAAATCGGGCATGTCTTAGAAGTGGGCGATGGAATCGCGCGCATTACCGGAATGGGAGACATTGCGCGTCCCACGGGCCGGGTGCTTTCAGTGCGCGTGGGAGAGGAGTTGATTGGACGCGTGGTAAATCCTTTGGGCGATCCGCTTGACGATCGTGGTCCTATTTTTTCCGCGGAATCAAAAGAAACGTATTTTCCGGTAGAACGGCTTGCGCCTTCCGTTATGGTGCGCGAACCGGTAAATACGCCGCTCCATACTGGCATAAAAGCGATTGACGCTATGATCCCGATTGGAAGGGGACAGCGCGAGCTTATTATTGGAGACCGGCAGATCGGGAAAACGTCAATTGTCATTGATACGATTATCAATCAGCAAAATGATACGCGCCACTCAACACCCATTTGTATTTATGTGGCAATTGGGCAAAAAGAGTCAAAAATTGCTAAAATCGTGGCGACATTAAAAGAACGAGGGGCAATGGAATATACGATTGTGGTTTCCGCTCCCGCATCTCAACCGGCATCGCTTTGGTATTTGGCGCCTTACAGCGCGACCGCAATCGGCGAATACTTTATGCACCAGGGGAAAGACGCGCTCGTAATCTATGACGATTTGTCAAAACACGCATGGGCGTATCGAGAACTCTCGCTTTTGTTAAGACGCCCGCCCGGGCGCGAAGCATATCCGGGAGATATTTTTTATCTTCATTCGCGGCTTTTGGAGCGTAGCGCAAAACTCAATAAAGAAAACGGGGGCGGCTCGCTTACCGCGCTTCCGATTATTGAGACACAACTTGGCGATGTCTCCGCATACATTCCCACAAACGTTATTTCAATCACCGACGGGCAGATTTATCTGGAGCCGGAACTTTTCTATCAGGGACTTCGTCCTGCGGTAAACGTGGGGCTTTCGGTCTCGCGCGTGGGTTCTGCGGCGCAAACCAAAGCAATGAAAAAAGTGGCGGGCAGGTTGCGGCTTGAACTCGCGCAATTTCGCGAGCTTGCCGCGTTTGCCCAATTTGCGTCAGAGCTTGACGAATCCACGCGGCATCGCCTTGAGCGCGGCCGCGTGCTTTCCGAGCTTCTGAAACAGCCTGAGCGCACACCGGCGCCTTTTGAGATGCAAGTGATCCTTATGTATGCCGGTACCCGAGGGTATCTTGACGATGTACCACCAGAAAAAATTTCCGAAACCGCCGAAGCGCTTCTTGCGTATATGGAGAAAATGCATGAAGACGTATTGGAGAAAATAAGAACCTCGGGGGAATTATCTCAAGAGATTGAAACGATACTGAAAAATATCATTGAAGAGTTTAAGAAGATTGTCAAATAACCTCTCGATGTGGATACCATCTACTTCTAAAGGTCGAGCAAATAACCAATCAGCCATAATTAAACATCATGGGACTAGAAGGAATACCTAAACAGGAAAATAAGGTTGAACCAGGGATTGAGCAGGAGGGGGAATTACAGCCAGGATTTATAAGACAAGTGATTGAAGGTCTGCTCATGAAAAAGCAAGCGATACCAGGAACGATAGCCCGCGCACTTAGCCCGGAAGCGACCCCGAGTCAGAAATTTTGGGCGAATGGGTTAAAGCAAGAATTAGAAGGCATTGAGCAATCCGTCAACAATTTAGCTAAACGATTGAGATCTGTTACCTCAAAACCAGAGCTGGAGAGCATAGCAGATCGCCTTGAAGAGAGAACCGAAGCTCTCTCGTCGCTTCATGAAGTCGCATTGGAGTACGAAATGGGCGCTGAGACGCTTACGCTAATTATCGATGAAACAGTAGAGGATTTATTTCGCGCCGCAA
>VMFQ01000056.1 GCA_007376125.1 Parcubacteria group bacterium Gr01-1014_33
ATTCCCGACCTGATCGGGAATCCAGTGTGTGGCGTATCTGCTGGATTCCCGCTTTCGCGGGAATGACAAGATACGCGAAAAAACTAATTTTGAGATGACTTCTAAAGAGGTACGGATTCCCATGCCAATACTCAAAGTATCGGCGTTTGTAATTTCAGAAAGACCTGAATATATGCTATACTCATCATATGGCAAAAGAAGGACGGATACATATTTCCAAATACGCGCCGCCGCCGCCGGATCTGCCGGTGTATCAGCACATAGATCCAAAGGAGGTTTCGTTTATCGGCAGGACAAACTATGAAGCGCCGCTTGAATCAAAGAAATATATTTTTGGGATTAAGCGGCATGACCGAAGGCGGCATTTGTATATTGTCGGCAAATCCGGAGTAGGGAAGTCAAAACTTCTTGAGCTTTTGGCGCGCCAAGATATCGGCTATGGGCATGGCCTCTGCTTTATTGATCCTCACGGAGACGTGATTGAGGAGATTTTGAAATTTATTCCGGAAGAGCGGATTGAAGATGTGATAATAATTGACCCATCGGATGCCGAATGGCCTGTCTCGTTCAATCCTCTCCAGAAAGTGCCGCCGGAATTAAAGCACCAGATGGCGCAAGGGTTGATTGAAGTAATGGAAAAGCAATTCGGCGCAAACTGGACTCCGCGCTTGGAACACGTGTTTCGGTTTACCACGTTGGCACTTTTGGATTATCCGGAAGCGACCATGCGCGGGATGATCTCAATGCTTACCGATAGGCCCTATCGCCAGAAAGTGATTGAATATATCACGGACGATATGGTAAAACGTTTTTTTGCGGTTGAGTTTGCGGACTGGTCCGAGAAATTTGACACGGATGCGATTATCCCGTTGGTAAACAAACTCGGGCAATTCTTGTCCATGCCCGCGCTCCGCAATATCTTCGCCCAAAAAGAAAACAAAATTGATTTTGAAGAGATTATGAACCACCAGAAGATTCTTTTAATAAATCTTTCCAAAGGAAAAATCGGAGAGGAAAACTCAAGTTTCTTCGGCTCAATGTTTATTACCAAAATCAAGCAAGCGGGAATGGCGCGCGCCGAGATGCCGGAAGAGAAACGCGAAGATTTTTATTTGTATGCGGACGAGTTTCATAATTTGGTAACGGATTCATTTGTAAATCTATTCTCGGAAGCCCGGAAGTACGGCGTTAATTTGACGGTGGCGCATCAGTATACGTCCCAGCTCCTTCCCGAGGTTCTTGCAACCGTTCTCGGAAACGTGGCAAATATTATTATTTTTCGCGTGGGTGGCGATGACGCTCAAAAACTTGAAACCGAAATGACGCCGATTTTCAAGGCAAAGGATATGATAAATCTCGGTATGCAGGAATTTTATATTAAAGAGACGATAGATGGCGAAACATACGATCCATTTTCTGCCGAAACCCTCAAGATATTGCCTGCGCCGTATGGGTCGTTTAAAAAGGAGATAGTGGAGGCATCGCGCAAAAAATATGCCATGCATGCGGACGAGGTCAAGCGGATGTTGAAAGAGGAGGAAGAAGCGGTGATCTTCCGGAAGAACGGGAGCGTGCCCGTTCCTTCGGATTCAGGCGCGGCAACGCCCGACGCGAGTCCTCCCCCGCAGGGATCAAAACCAGACGTGCCACTGGAGCCATTGATTTAACCATATTGAAGTCTCACTTCAATATGAAGGACACATGGAAAACCGTCACTGCCAGAACTGCAAAACCGAATTCCTGATAGAACCCGAGGATTTTGCGTTCTATGAAAAGATGAAAGTCCCGCCGCCAACATTTTGTCCGGATTGCCGGATGATCCGGCGGATGATGTTTCGCAACGAACGGTTTTTATTCCGCCGCAAGGACGACGCATCAGGAAAAGAGATTTTTTCAGAATTCCCGCCGTCAGTACCTGCCAAGATTTATGAAAAAGATTATTGGTGGTCTGATGCGTGGGACCCGATGGAGTATGGGAAAGAATACAACTTTTCGCGATCGTTTTTTGAACAATTTCGGGAGCTACTCTACACAGTGCCATGGCCAAGCCGTAATGTATTAAGAAGTATGGATTCCGACTATTCTAATAACGCCACCGATATTAAAAATTGTTATCTCTGTTTTAATGTGGGCAAAGCGGAGGATTCGGCATACTTAGTAGATGTTTATAACCAGAAAAACTGTTTTGATATTACGAGTACAACCAATGCGGAACTCTGCTACGACGGGATTGCGGTGCGCGATTGCTATAAAACGTTTTATTCTGTTACATGCGAGAAATGTCACGAAGTATGGTTGTCGCGTGATTGCACCGGATGTTCTTATTGTTTTGGTTGTGCTAATCTGCGGAATAAGCAATATTACATTTTCAATAAGCCCTATACCAAAGAGGGCTATTTTTTCGAATTAGAAAAAATACTTCAGGGGGGTTCGTACCATGCTTTTGAAGTTGCGAGAGCGAAGGCGAAAGAAGTATGGCGATCACAGCCACACAAGTATATGGTAACGTGGCATAATACCAATGCTACGGGTGATTGGGTGGTGCTCTCAAAAAACGCGGGGTATTGTTTTAATGTGGTGGAAGTGGAGGACGCAAAGTATTGCCAAAATGCAGTCCAAGGGGTGCGTGATGCATATGATTTTTCAGTGGGAGGCGATAAGTGCGAGTTGGTGTATGAAGCGGAAGACGTATGGGAAGGATGCCGAAACGTCAAATTTTCCTTTGACTGTTGGCCAGCGAATCAAGATATTGAATATAGCGCGAAGTGTTCTTCTTCTGCCAATCTCTTCGGCTGTGTAGGCCTCAAGAAAAAATCTTACTGCATTTTCAACAAACAATATTCTCGTGATGATTATATGGCGCTTCGGGAGAAGATTATCGCCCAGATGAACGCGATGCCGTACAATGATCGGCACGGACGAATATATCGCTATGGCGAATTTTTCCCTACGGAATTCTCGCCTTTTGCCTACAACGAGAGTATCGCTCAAGATTTCTTTCAGTTGATTAGAGAAGAAGCGGAACAGAAAGGATATTTTTGGCGTGATCCAGAACTACGCGAATATCAGACCACGATTGACGCGCGCGATTTACCGGACCGCATTGGAGAGGCATCGGATTCTATATTGCAAGAGATAATCAAATGCGTCTCATGCGGCAAAGCGTATCGCATTATCCAGATGGAGCTTGATTTCCTGCGGCAGATGTCTCTGCCACTCCCGCGCCAATGCGTGAACTGCCGGTATCTTGCGCGTTTCAATCAGCGCAACCAGCCCCGATTTTATCACGGCCGTTGCCAGTGCGCAGGTGAAAAGAGTAGTAATAGTATGTATCAAAACGCAGTCAGCCATTTCCACGGCGCGCAATTTTGTCCCAATGAATTTGAGACCTCGTATGCGCCCAACCGTCCGGAAATTATCTATTGTGAACAATGTTACAATGCCGAAGTTGTATGAGCACTTTACTAAAATCTACCCCACGATCGCGGGATAAATTTTAGTAAAGATTATATTCCATGGGAAAGATTATTGAAAAGGTATTGGAAGCGCTGCAATTTCGGGCGGAAATTACCGTTGATCTTCTGGATGCGGTGCTATCGGACCGTGGCACATTCTACCGCAAGACGCGCCGTTTTTATCGGCAAGGGCCGCAGGAGTTTAAGACTGATTGGGCGGAATGGTACCGAAAACGACAATCCTTCTATTCGCTTTTGAACCATCTCAAGCGAGAAGGGTTGGTTGAAAAGAAAAAGAAAGCAGGAAATTCATTGTGGAGGATTACAAAAAAAGGCGTCAAGAAACTGATGCTATACGGAAAAAAAGAGCGGCATCCGGGGGGAATCCCAATGAAGCGATATTCACCTGAACGCGTATCTACGCTGACAATAGTTGCTTTTGATATTCCCGAAACTCAACGGAAGAAGAGAGAGTGGCTTCGAGAAAATCTGATTGCCTTCAACCTCACTATGCTTCAGAAAAGCGTGTGGGTAGGTACCGTGAAGATTCCCGAAGATTTTATCAAGGATCTCCGAAGACAAGAAATGATCCCTTATGTGCATATCTTTTCAGTAGGTAGGCGGGGGACGATACAACAGGTAACGTAGTCACTAAAATTTATCCCACGATCGCGGGATAAATTTTAGTAATGAGCATAGAGATGAATTTGCGAAGAAAAACTCGGGTTATGGTGTTTGGTGTCTTTGATCGTGGTGGTGGCGCGTGATAGTTTTGTAAAGGAGTTCAAAAAAAAGACGCCGCAGTGGGATAAGAAGAAGCGGCTTGAAGAGATTCGGAACGTGCCCGAAGTGGATGAGGGAGCGCTTGCGGATAAAATTGCCGGATCGTACGGCGTCATTAAAAAATGTAGACCGGATATTATGTGCGTTGGCCATGATCAGAGTGCGCTTGAGGAGGATTTAAAGAAACGGATGGCATCCGGCAAAATTCGCGCGCTTCCGATTATTCGTTTGCCAAGGTATAATAGAGAGAAGAACGGCCATGAAAATTAGAATTCCTAAAAAAGCGAAAAAGGTTTTTAGCGGCGTGATTTTTGACGTGCATCATTGGAAGCAGAAAATGTTTGACGGCACGTATGAGACGTTTGAGATGCTTGAACGAAGACCCACTGTGGATATTATTGCGGTTGCCGGTGATAAAATTATTGTCTTACAGCAGAAACAACCTGGGCGTGCGCTGTATCCCTCGCTTCCCGGCGGAGGAATTGACAAGAAGGAAACTCCGCGTGAAGCCGCGGCACGAGAGTTGCTTGAAGAAACAGGATACACTGCCGAGAAATTTAAACTCTTCGGCGAGTATTTTGGCAATTCAAAAATGTACTTCCATGAATATCAATACATTGCGCGAGGGTGCAAGAAGATAGCCAAACAAAAACTGGACAGCGGAGAAAAAATTAAAGCTATACTGGTGGGCTTTGATACATTCTTGCAACTTTGCCGCAATCCGCTTTTTGCCGTTCCCGTCTATCTCAAATTCCAAATGTATGAAGCGCTTCTGGACCCAAAAAAGAAAGAAGCGTTGAGGAAGAGAATTTTTGGCTTGTAAGATGGTCATCTCGTTTATCCTAAACTAAGTTTAGGATAAAGATAGGATATTTAAGGAAACTAAGTTTACTAAACTTAGTTTAGTAAACTTAGTTTAGTAAAATCACCTATGATAGAAACCAAAACCCCACAATTTGATAACACAATAGGCGAGTATTTCTCAAAACTCGCTCTTGACGGAAAAGGGGGTCAATGGCGCACCTGCCGATTTTCGGGTGAAAAATTTTACGTGCGGCCGGAGGATATGGAATTTTATCGGAGAATAAAAGTACCCTTGCCGACACTTTCGCCCTCGGAACGATGGCGAAGGCGGGCGGCATATTTATCCGCGTATCAATTTTTTAAAGTAAAATCCACTATCAACGGAAATCCTCTTATATCGGTGTATCCTCCGAATACTCCATTTAAGATTTACGACCACCAACAATGGTTTTCAGATGTATGGGATTCTCTTGAGTTCGGGCGGTCTTTTGATCCGCATAGCCCTTTCTTTGAGCAATTCTCTAAACTTCAACGCGAAGTTCCACGGCCAAATCTCAATACCGATTCTTCAAACGTGAACTCGGACTATACCAATAATTCCGCATATCTAAAGAATTGCTATATGACGTTTGATTCTCTGCAGGCGGAAAATTTGTATTATTGTGAGAGTGTTCCGTGGGGGAAAGATTGCGTGGATTGCTGGGTCGGGGATTACTCGGATAGCTCCTATAAATCATGGGGCACAAAACTATATAAGTGCGTATACTGTCATTACTCCGATAATTGCATGGAGAGCTATTTTCTCTACGGCTGCACAAATTGCGAACATTGCTTTATGTCTTCCAACCTGCGGAACAAAAAATACTATTTTTATAACCAGCCGCTTGCCAAAGAAGAATATGAGAAACGGTTGAAAGAAATAAATCTGGGGAACTACGACATATTCCAAAAATATCTTGGAGAATTTCAAGAGCTTAAGAAAAACGCTATCAGGAAAAATACGTTTAACCATCGAGCGATCAACTCTCTCGGCGATTTTGTTATAGATAGCCGCGATTGCTTCCAGGTACTTTTTGCGATTGAGTCGGAACGGGTCTGCTATTCGCAAGGACTTTACAAATGCAAAGATTTATATGATACGACTTTTGCGCTGGGCGGAGAGATGTGCTATGAATTTTTGGGAACTTCCGCATCGGATAGAAACTATCGCGTTCTTTTTTCCACGATGATCAATAGCTCACGCGATCTTGAATATTGCGATATGTGCCTGGATTCCCACGACTGTTTCGGATGTGTGGGACTGCGAAACAAATCGTTTTGCATTTTTAACACGCAATACTCCGAAGAAGAATACTGGGCGCGGGTGGACGAAATAAAAACAAAGATGCTTTGCCAAGGCGAGTATGGAGAATTTTTTCCTCCGGAGTTTTCGCCATTTCCTTATAACGCTTCTCTTGCAACGGCCTATCAGGGTTTTGACAATTTTGAAGAGGCAAAACGCTACGGCTATCGGATTGAAGGAATTCCGGAATCAGCAGAAAGCGCCGTGTCCCTTGAAATTATCCCTTCAAGTAAATTGCCTCTTGATATTAAGGAGACGGACGACTCTATTTTGGATAAAATAATTCTTGATGAACAAAACAACAAAAAATTCCGGATCACGCGATATGAACTTGAGTTTTACCGGAAATATAATCTGCCGCTTCCAAGGATACATTGGTCTCCGCGAATGAATCAGTGGAGGAAAGATTTTGATCTGCGGCTCCGATTTTTTGAGCGTCCGTGCGGGCATTGCGGCAAAATGATGCAGACGACGTATGCGCCGGATCGGCCAGAGAAAAACGTGTGGTGCGAAAGTTGCTACCTTAATGAAATTATATAATAGAGGCAACTGAAGTCCCGCTCTAATTCTGCAGTATAGCTGTGCGACTCCACTCGGTAAGCCAAAGGCGCTACCGCGAGATGATGTGGGGGTAAGAAGAACTTATTCGGAATTAGGGCGGGGCGAGGAATGTTACCTTGGAGAAATTATATGAATATCTCGGAAATTTTATAAAGGGTGGGTGTAGTCATGTTGCTTGCAATTCAGAGTCAGTCGTAGTTTAATAAATATGATAAGTCAGTTCTTCTTTTAGAATTGGTAAATCAAGGAGGGCAAATGGCGACTCAATGTATGCGGTGCAAGAGAAATTGTCCCGCTATATACCATAACTGTATAGGATGCGGTCTTCGGAATGAGTGCTTTGACGAGTATGTTTTTGAAGAAAGGACTCAGATGTCTCTTTTTGAAGCGCAAGAAGATTGCAGGAATAATCACATAACGTATAGGGAAGTCTTGATGGAAGACCCAGAGTTATTCATAAAAACCCCCTATTGTCCAGATTGTGGTGAAAAACTGTTTCCTTTTTATAGCCCAGATTAGCCCATGTTTAATGCCTGGGCTTTTTGTTTACTTTAAATATGGTATAATACGTATATGGCAAACGGGAACGATAATACCACCACTTTTATCGGGAAAACCAATTTCCGCAGCGCGGAAAGGATTTTTGGCATAAACGCAAAGGATCGGCGCCAGCATATATATGTGATCGGGAAAACCGGAGTGGGAAAAACCGTGCTTTTGAAAAATATGGCGCTCCAAGACATCCGCGCCGGGCACGGCATTTGCATTATTGATCCGCACGGCGAGTTTGCGGAGGAAGTGTTGGCGCAAATTCCGTCTGAACGCACCAATGACGTCATCTATTTTAATCCGGTGGACGCGGACTACCCGATCGGGTTTAACGTGCTTGAAGTTCCGGATGTGCGGTATAAGCACCTGATTGTCTCGGATCTTTTGGGGATATTTACGAAAATCTGGGCAAACGTGTGGTCTGCGCGGATGGAATACATTTTGCAAAACTGCATTCTTGCCTTGATTGATACTCCGGGAACTACGCTTTTGGGCATTCCGCGGATTTTAGTGGACAAGGACTACCGCGAAAAAATAATCGCGAACGTAAAAGATCCGGTGGTGCGGTCGTTTTGGGTGCACGAGTACGAAACATGGAGGGATCAGTTCAGAAACGAAGCGATTGTGCCGATCCAAAACAAGGTGGGGCAGTTTTTAAATACCGGGTTTATCCGGAATATCGTGGGGCAATCTAAATCCACGTTAAATATCCCGGAGATAATGAATACCGGAAAAATTCTTCTCGTAAACGTTTCAAAAGGGAAAATCGGAGAGGATAACTCGGCGCTTTTGGGCGCTATGATTATCACTAAAATCCAGTTGGCAGCCATGGAGCGTGTAAGGATTGCGGAAGAGGAGCGGCGCGATTTTTACTTATATGTGGACGAGTTTCAGAACTTTGCCACGGATTCGTTTGCAAGCATCTTATCGGAGGCGCGAAAATATCGCTTAAATCTCATTATCGCGCACCAATACGTGGGCCAGCTTGTTACCGATAATTCAACCAAAGTCAGGGATGCGGTATTTGGGAATGTGGGCACAATGATAAGTTTCAGGGTGGGCGCGGCGGACGCCGAAGAACTTGAAAAAGAGTTTACGCCGGAATTCATGCAGCAAGATCTTATCAATCTTCCCAACCACCAAGTGTACTTAAAACTTATGGTGGGCGGCATTACGTCCCGGCCTTTTTCCGCAACGACTCTTGCGCCGCTTCAGTTTGAAACGGATCCGGGCGTAAAAGAAAAAATAATCCGAGTCTCGCGCGAACGCTACACCAATCCGCGCACTGAGGTGGAGGAAAAAATTGCGCGCTGGAGCGGCATGATCGGGGACGATGGCGCGTTCCCTGATTCGTCGGTAGCTGTGTCTTCTTCCGGACCGAGCGAAGCACAATGCTGGAATTGCGGAAAAATGACCACAGTTCCTTTTAAGCCGGATGGGAAGCGGCCAGTGTATTGCGAGTCGTGTTACAAACAAATTCAAGACGGAAAGTTGATTCCGCTTCCTGAACGTATGCCGCAGGTGGGGCGTGCGCGCTTTTCGGATTCGCTGGGAACATTGGGGATAGAATTTACTGCTCCTACTACGGATCGTCGCCCGCGTTCTATGCAAGATGAATCAAAGGAGACGCCAAAAGGGGTTTTGCAAGGCCGCGGTCGCGAGGCTGTAGCGCGGAGAAGTGCGGGACCATCACGTTCTTCATCAGGAGAACCGGTTCAAGGGAGAAAAGAGCAGGTTTCTTTCCCATCCCGCCCATTAAATTCCTGGCAAAGCAGAAGAGTAGGCAGAGAAGATAATCGCGATTCGCGCGGCATCAAACTGCGTGCGCTTCCGACGGATCGTCCGAGCGTACGCGAAACCCAATGGAATGAAAAGGGACAGAATATGCCGCAAAAGATGACTGATTCTCGGCCGTTGGCACGGCCTCTGCCCCAGCGAAAAATTTCTCTTTCAGAACTTGTGGCAAAAAAGGCAACAACGCCTGAAAAAAAAGAAGCACCTTCCCGCCCGCGCGCCGTACCCGATGTTTTGGGGCTTCGCAAAGTGCTGGGAGAGTTTCTTAGAAGTGATCAGGCGATCATGCGCAACAAAAGGGGGATTTCAGCGGAAACAGAGAGTCGGAAAAACTCTTCCAATGGGGCAAAACGCGTTGTCCAGCCCGGAGAGACGGTGAAATTCTAGAGTAATCTCGGAATTACGAATCAAACGCAAATATACGAATAGAAATTCTTCCGATTTATATATTCGTATATTACTCTTACATTCGTATATTCGCGATTACTCTACGCCTTCTCTACCCGTTCCACATATTCACCAGTTTCAGTATTCACTCGCACAATATCGCCAGAGTTGATAAACAGCGGGGCTTGAATGACTGTGCCGGTTTCAAGCGTGATCGCTTTTGTTCCGCCTTGGGATCGGCCGCCTTGTACTCCGGGAGGCGCTTCGCTTACTTTGATATCCATTTTTATCGGGAGAGAAAAGGTAAGCAGTTTTTCATTGAAAAAGACAGCGGTAACATCCGTATCGGACACAAGCCATTGTCCTTTTTGTCCGAT
>VMFQ01000057.1 GCA_007376125.1 Parcubacteria group bacterium Gr01-1014_33
CTGATCCTGAATCTGATACCAGCGATACCTGTTGCCATTGTTATCAGTCGCTATATAGGGAGTGCTATCCGATTTAAGAGTATTTGTTACCTTAACCACCCAGCCAACAGGGAAGGTTTTTTTCACTCCTTGGTTTTCATCGCCAAAGAGCTTTGTTACGGCTTTTGCAGTAAGAGGACCGAACGTGCCATAGCCAGAGCCAGAACAAACGACCGGAATTAGGTATCCTGAATTGCACTGGAAATCCTGAATGGCGCTGACATTGCCGCCCTGTGCTCGGAGCGCCGTAATGAGCCATGAGTTGTTCTGCGGCGTATCCACAATCAACCCTGCAGCGCTCTGTAATTGCGCCCAAAATGCAGTCGGCATTTCATTTTGAACAGCCGGTTCTAATGTAAAATAAATATCTTCTATGCCGTTGCCGGTTTGGCAAGTTTCTTCTGGCGAAAACCATGGACCGCACGGATAAGAGGCGTAGGCGTAGTATGCCTTGCCGTTGGGATAGCTGTCATAAGGAGCGCCGAAGACAAAGAATGATCTTGATGTATCGCCGGCATTGATGGCGATTCTATAGTAGAGGTTGGGATTCAAAGAAAATGACGGATCGGAGGGACCGACTAAACTCATACCGCTTACCTGCGGAGTAAGCGTGACGTAACCATCAAATCCCCGCGGAGTAGGTGATCCGAAATTATACAATTCAATAACTTCATCGGGCGGCACGCCGTAACCGTAGGCATACTGTGGATTGGTGTAGCCATAAATATGGGCGCTGTAAAAAGCGTCTGCATCGGGATTGCTCACGCGGATAGTCAATTTTTTTGTCACAAAATCAAGCCCTGTGCCGAGTGTCTGATGCCAGAATGGGGCGGAAGATAAGGAACGAGTTGGCGGGTGAGTAGAAAACTCGTACTCCCAGCAATAGTATACGGGATCATAACAGTACTCTTGTGGAGGTTGATAACGAATATCAAATAACGCAAAGGTGATGTAAATCCCGCTCGGATTACTCCACGCGACTGCATAACGGTTCTCTCCCCAGACAATATTACCCAATGTTTCCACCGACGTGGCGACATCCTTCTGCGTGCTAGTAATCATTATTGCTTCTTGTCCATATCTCCTATCAAAATATTTTATATATTCTCCGAGTTTAATGGTATTTTGGTCAAGCCAGACAAATCCTATACCATGATCTTTGCCGCCAGTTGCAGTATTGATATAAAGATTAGGCGCAAACGTAATTGATGATCTGTGCACTGGATAGGAAACCCCGTGGGCATCTCCGTAGCAATTAGAGCTACTTCCATCGGGCGCCACACTACCACGAGGTGTTCCATATGGGCCATCAGAAACTGATCCCCAGTGGTCCTGCGATACCACCTGAAAGTTACTTCCATCCCAGATAATACCCGGCTGCCAAGCAAAACCAGGGATAGAGTCTTTTGTGCATGACATTTGGACTGGCTCAACGATCATGTCGCCGTTCTGATCAAGCGCAAAAAACTTTGAACCATTACACATCACCCCAAATCGGTTTCCATCCCAAGCGATAGCAACGTCGCAAGCAACCGAAGAAGATATAGCGCCCAACTTTACTATCGTGGTCGTATCCAACATTGGGGCATAATGTGCGAAATTGACACCATTATTTGTTGCCGCGTTCCATACGACACCGTATTGATTACCATCCCAATCGAGTGCTGGTCCTGAATATGGCGATGTCCCTCCCGAACCAAGACGGCTCGACGAGATAAGATTGCCTTGCGGATCAACACGAACAAGATACGTTTGCCAGCCAGAAGGTTCATTTACCGCAACACTTATTCCGTACTCTGCGCCGGTCCACTTGATCGCTACGTATTTCCAAAGAGAATTACCCGGAGAATAGACTGTGCGAGGAATGATAACAGTATCTCCACTCCAGTTTACGATAGTAAATCGCAGGCTCTTACTTGCAGTGTCCACCCACACGACACTATATCCCGAACCATTTGGGATGATTGCTGGTGGACCTCCAGAACTCTCACTGCTAATTTCCTTTTCTGCTGGGAGAGGTGGTAACGATATGGTCTGTCCGCTCGCAGTTGTGCCAGTCAGTAAAGTTGATAAGACTATAATCGCAACGACAGCAAGAATCGTAAAAAGAAACCTTGATTTTTGGTGATAGGGATTCATAAATGAAGAGGGAAGCGCTAAGCGTTAGTTGAAGAAAAGCGTGAGGTGATGGCGATCACCTCACGGAATAAAAGGGGACGAGTATAATGTATGTTCCTTTACCTATTTCTCCTCCGCAAAAACGCCGGGATCGCGTCCCAATCGCCTTCTTCTTGGGGTTGGGCGGTAATCGGCTTTTCCACGAGGGGGGGAGTAGTGCGGCGGATTTCTCCGCGCTCTTGCCGCTCAAGCCGTTCGTCTCCCCTTGTTCCAGAAGGAAGAGCCGCAGTATTTGCGGTGTTAAAACCGGTTGCGATAACCGTGATTTTTACTTCGCCTTTTTTGACCCGTTCATCCTGCACCGCGCCAAAAATTACCTTTGCGTCCCGATCAATAGACTCGGTGATCACTTTTGCCGCCTCGTTTATTTCCCACATCGTGAGATCCTGCCCTCCGGAGACATTGAAAAGGACGCCACGCGCTCCGTTAATGGACACGTCAAGTAGCGGAGAGCTTACCGCGGCTTTTGCCGCGACAATTGCGCGATCATCCCCTGATCCGTATCCGACACCCATAAGAGCCGATCCCGCATCGGACATAATCGCCCGCACGTCGGCAAAATCCACATTGATAATCCCGGGAGTGATGATTAAGTCCGATATGCCTTGCACCGCTTGCCGCAAAACGTCATCACAGATTACAAATGCGTTTAAAAGCGAAGTTTCTTTGTTTATTACATTCAAGAGCCGATCATTGTGGATGGTAATTAAGGCATCTACTCTATCTTTTAAAAGATGCCAGCCCTCTTCGGCAATGCGGCTCCGCTGAATCCCTTCAAACGTAAACGGCTTTGTTACCACTCCGATTACAAGCGTTCCGGCGTCCCGCGCAACTTCCGCTACGATAGGCGCGGCACCCGTTCCGGTGCCTCCCCCAAGTCCGCACGTGATGAACACCATATCCGCTCCTTTGAGCGCTTCATGGATCTCGTCTCTATTTTCTTCCGCGGCTTGTTTGCCCACTTCTGGATTCATTCCGGCTCCAAGCCCTTTGGTTAAATTTTTTCCGATGTGGATTTTCGTACGAGCTTTGGTAAAATGCAGATCTTGCGCATCGGTATTTATGGTCAAAAAATCAACCCCGTTGATTTTGTGGTCAATCATGCGCGTAACCGCTTTTCCGCCGCCGCCGCCCACTCCCACCACTTTTATGCGCGCGTATGTTTCAATTTCTGGTTTTTGTTGAGGCATCTTCTTGGCTACGAAATACGAATTTGTACGAGTATGCGAAACATAATGCGAACTATGCGAACTTTATGCGAGTACTGCGAACAAATAGGAGAATTCGTATATTTGTCCCGACGCGTCGGGATTCGTAATCCGTAGAGAAAATCGTATTCCGTAGCAAAATTTGGTTACTTCAACTTACCATATTTCGCTTCCCTGTTACAAGTTCCGAAAAATAAGAAAATGTACATATTTTCTCCAGCTAATCCCCACCTTTTCCACAGGATTATCAATAACTCTACAAACTTTCCTATCGGACATTTTTCTTTTAAGGAAGTAAGGATTTGAGCCACTTTACCCATCCGCTTTGTCCTATATGAGAGAAATGGTTTGCCCAGCCGACATAATCTCCGCTCGTTTTAGAATACGCCCATTGAATAGTCCCAAGCGCAACTATAAAGGACGCTCGTATTTTTTCATCCACTTCAGGAAGAATTTCCGGAAATCCGCATTGTACCGGAAGACCAATCTCGTACCTCGTAAGCTCCACCACTCCGGGAATAAGAGAGGATCCGCCTACAAGCACCACCCCTCCGGGTAAAAGCTCTTTTCTGCCTATTTTTTTTAATTCTTTCTGTAAAAGCTCAAAAATGTCTCCGAGCCGCGCTTCAATTATCTCGGCAAGTTCCCTTCGCCCAAGAACTGTTTGCTCCTCGGGGACAAATTCGGCAAGACGGATCACATCCTTTTTGGTAAATTGCGCCGGGCCGCATGAGCCGTACGCGCATTTAATTTGTTCTGCGGTATCAACGTGCGTCCGAAACCCGATCGCCACATCATTTGTAATCTGGTTCCCGCCGATCGGAAAAACTCCGGCATGGAGCGGCATCCCTTCCTCAAACACAATAAAACTTGCGGTGCCGCCGCCAAGATCAAGCAACATAACGCCCAGTTCTTTTTGCCGCTTCGTGAGCGCCATTTCTGCCGCGGCAAGCGGGCTAAATACATAATCCTCTATACGCAGTCCCGCCGCTTCAATGCACTTAAAAAGGTTTTTAAGAACAGGAGTGGAACATTCAATGATGAGCGTGTCCACTTCAAGCCGTACGCCGTGCATGCCCACCGGGTCTTTTACTCCGGCTTCGTGGTCCACTCTAAAATCGCGCGGAATAATATGCAAAATCTCCCTGTTTGCATTTTTAGGAATAAAGGTTTCCGCGGCCGCGATCGCGCGGCGCACGTCTTCTTGAGAAATTTCTCCGTCCGCGCGGGAGACCGCAACCACTCCCCGGGAAGAGGAGATTGTCGCATGCGGTCCTCCGGTCGCCACCCAGACTGATCGTATTGGCACTCCGCTCGAGCGGCGCGCTTCTTCCACCGCCGCCCGAATTGCTCCGGTTGCATCATCAAGATCAACAATCGCGCCTCTGCGCACACCCGCAGAATTTACCATACCCATGCCTAAAATCCGAGGATTTGCCTCGCCGGACATCCGTTCCGCCACTACTACCTGGATTGTAGAAGTGCCGACGTCAAGAGATGTGATGATATTGCGCGCCATCTGCAGATGAATTAGGAATTAGGAATTAGGAATTAGGACAAGAATTCCGGTTTATTTCCTCCTCCTTCGTGATTCATGATTCAAGCTTCTTGATTCGTTTGGTTGAGAGATAAAAATTTTTCTAAGAATAGCAACTTCTAACTTTGCGGTTTGTTTTGCCAGAACTTCCGATCTCTCGTGATGCAGTCCTGCCAGATGAATCATACCATGTACTATCATCCATGTCATCTGATACTCCTGTGGATTACCCGATTCCCGCGCTTCGCGCCGTATGACTTCCGGACACAACAAAATTTCGCCATAGTCAGAGCCATAGCGAAAGGAAAGGACGTTGGTGGGTTTGTTTTTTTTGCGGTAGAGGCGATTAATTCTTTGAGATTCCTTTTCTGAAATTTCAACAATAGAAACCTCTCGGGGTAGCCGTTTTCGTAAAATAAGAGGAAACTGCTTGACAACCTTATTATTTCCGTTTAGCATAACGGGAGTTTGTCTTTTCCTTAACACAACGTTCATTGACATAAGGAGGATAGAGAATGACTAAGGATATGCTTACTGGATTTAATCATATAGAGTATGGAGACATCCGGAGACAAGTCGCAAAGTTAGAATCCGAAATCGGATCTTTGAGATATGATATTCCTGATTATAGAGTCCCCACCATAATCAGCGGTTTGAAGAAGATTTCTACATACCGGTCTTTTCTACTGCATGTGACAACTCCTGATCACAAATTTGAATGGCAACTTGGACTTGAGTTTCAGATAGAG
>VMFQ01000058.1 GCA_007376125.1 Parcubacteria group bacterium Gr01-1014_33
TCAAAGAGATTTGAAGCGTTTACGGAGCCGCTGATCGCATTTGTCCGCTACATCCCGCCATCGGCGTTTATTCCTCTTGCAATAATTTGGTTTGGCATAGGGGAGCTTGAAAAAATTGCCATTCTCTTTTTGGGAGTTGCGCCCTACTTGGCACTCCTTATTGCGGATACTGTCTTAAATACTCGCCGTGAGTTTATAGAAGCCGCATTGACGCTTGGCGCGAAAACAAGAGATATTATCTTGAAAATCATTCTTCCGCATTCATTGCCCGGAATTTGGGATTCATTTCGCATAATGTTTGGCGCCGCATGGACTTTTGTAATCATTGCGGAAATTGTGGGAGCAAGCGCCGGGCTCGGACATCTTATGATTCAGTCACAAAGGTTTTTGCGAACCGATAATATATTCGCGGGCCTTGTGGTAATAGGGTTTTTGGGTCTTGGGACAGATTATTTATTTAAGATAGGATATCAAAAATTTTTCCCGTGGACCGAAAAAGCAGTCCGGTAACTCGGGTGGAGAAAGAGTAAAAGAGGTATCAAGGTTGTCCTCATTATACGCTTAAGCGTATAGTTAGGGAAATGAGAAGATGTGCTATTTGTAAATCGTTATGTTAGAAATACGGAATATATCAAAATCGTATGATAACAAGGAGGGAAGAATTGAGGTGATTAAAGATTTCTCGCTCGCGCTTAAAGATCGTGAGTTTGTGGCAATAATAGGACCGAGCGGATGCGGGAAAACCACACTTCTTAAAATTATTGCGGGACTTACTCCTTCTTCGGAAGGAGAGATTGTTTTGGATGGAAAGAAGATTACAGGACCGGGGAAAGAAAGGGGAATGGTTTCCCAAAATTTTGCGCTCTTCCCGTGGCGTACCGTAAAGAAAAACATTTCTTTTGGGCTTGAACTGCAAGGAATAGCCAACGACAAAAAAACCGAAACAGTTGATCATTATCTTGGTATTACGGGGCTCAAAGAGTTCGCAAAGTTTTATCCCAAAAATCTTTCCGGCGGCATGCAGCAGCGGGTTGCAATTGCGCGGACACTTGCAAACAACCCGGAAATTTTGCTCATGGACGAGCCATTCGGCTCTCTTGACTCGCAAACACGTTCCAAGATGCAGGAATTTTTAACCGCGCTCTGGGAACGGGAACGTAAAACAATACTCTTTATAACACACGATGTTGAAGAAGCGATATTTCTGGCGGATACCGTATATGTCGTAGCGCGTCGTCCCATGCGCCTCAAAAACACGTATCAAGTGCCATTTCCGCGGCCGCGTAAGCACGAACTTAAATTCTCCGAGATTTTTTTTAGGTTAAGAAACAAGATAGTGAGCGATCTTGAGAATTGAATGTAACCATATTGAAGTCTCACTTCAATATGGTTACACACTTCAACAGACCTTCAAATAACCAGAGATCTTGAAAAATGATAGGCGCTGGTCTATTGTGGAGGTATATGAATCAAGAATTGAGGGTTTGCCAGAACTGCTCTCAAAATTTCCGGATTGAAGCGGACGATTTTGTGTTTTACGAAAAAATGCATGTGCCTGCACCGACGTTTTGTCCGGAGTGCCGATTACAACGGCGATTGATGTTTCGGAATGAGCGGAGTTTGTATCGCCGGAAATGCGATTTGTGCGGAAAGGATATTATTACCATACACTCGCCCGACAAACCTCGGAAAGTATATTGCAATCCTTGCTGGTGGTCGGATAAATGGGATGCGGGGGAATATGCGCTGGATTACGATCCGAGTCGGAATTTCTTTGAGCAATTTCGGGGATTACAACAGAAAGTACCTTTAATGCCGCTCATCGTAGAATATCCCACGATGATCAACAGTGAATATACGAATCTTGCGGGGTTTCTGAAGAACTGTTATCTCATCTTTGATGCTGACGAGAACCAAGATTGTTCCTATATGAAGACAGTCAAGAATTCCAAAGATTGTATGGATGGAATTACGGTTTATGCAAGCGAACTCTCGTATGAGGTGGTGAACGTGGATAAATGTTTCAATGTATACTTTTCCGAAGATATTGAAGCAAGTCACAATGTGTATTTCTCAAAGAATTTGAGCGGTTGCGGCAACTGCATCGGGTGTATAAATCTGCGCAATAAACAATACTATATCTTTAATGAACCGCATAGCCCGGAGGAGTACAAAAAGAAATTAGAAGAGTTCCAGCTCAATTCATTCAGTGGCGTTGAGCGGCTCCGCGCTCAAGGGCAGGCGTTTTGGCGAAAGCATCCTCATAAATACATGCACGGCAGACACAACACCAACGCATCGGGCGACTATGTTTCCAACTCAAAAAACGTCCTTGATTGTTATATGGTGGATGGAGGTGAGAATCTCAAATTTAGCCAGTTTATCACAATAAAGCCCGCCAAAGATGCGTATGACTACACCGAATGGGGACATGGCGCCGAGCAAGTGTATGAATGTGTTACTGTAGGGCAAGGAGTGAGTAATGTGCGCATGAGTATGGATGTGTGGCAGGGCAATTCTCTTGATATTGAATATTCACTCTATACTCTTTCCTCAAGCCACATGTTTGGCTGTATCGGTATGCGGAAAAAAGAATACTGCATTCTCAATACACAATACCCAAAAGAGGAATACGAAAAACTTCGCGCTCGGATTATTCAAGACATGAGTGAGCGGCCTTATGTGGACGCGAAAGGGAGAAAATTCACTTATGGAGAGTTTTTTCCGTACGACCTCTCGCTTTTTGACTACAACGAATCAACCGCGCAAGATTATTTTCCTCTTTCTCAAGAAGCAACACTTGCACACGGCTGGCGATGGAAAGAAAAAGAAGATACTCGCTATCAAATAACAAAACGCGCAGAAGAACTTCCTGATAATATTAAAGACGCAGACGACTCAATCACAAAAGAAATTATTGAGTGTGCGTCATGCAAAAGAGCGTATCGGATTATTCCCCAAGAACTTGAACTTCTTCGCCGCTTCGGGCTTCCAATCCCAAGGAAATGCTTTGAATGCCGCCATCACGCGCGTCTCGCGCGAATGAACCCTATGCGGTTTTACGACAGGACATGCGCAAAGTGCGGAGCCGCGATTCGAACGTCTTATGCCCCGGAAAGACCGGAGATCATTTACTGCGAGAGCTGTTATAACAATGAAGTGATATGATAGAGCGAAGACCGTTGAGTAAGGTGAGACAGTAGAAGAATAGTTATTGGCTGAGCGTGCCCGAGCCATACCTTATGGAAAAGCAGGGGATAAGGCAGAAACGATTGGCAATCGTTTCTGCCTTCAGCACGATCAGGGACTATTTTTATAGTTCTTCCACGGTCTCAAGTTAGTTTGAATGACCAGATATTGTTAGCGCGGGATATTCAGATGAGAAACATTTCATCCCGCTTCCTTACAATCCCTTCCTGTAACACAACTCCATATACTCCGGCGCAATTTTCGTGGCGGGTGGCTATGTGGGGTAAGATCGCGGTATTTTTCTCTGTGGTTTCCGGATCATAAGTGATGATCACACAGCGCGGATCTTTTTTAGAAATCGTGATTTTGAGTTTTTCTCCTATTTGGAGCGTTTTCCCTACAAGTTTGTCTTCAAAAAAGGGCTCGCCATTATCCCATTTCACATAAAAGTTTGCGCGAAATCTCCGATAATCCAAGTCAATTTTTATTTCTTTTTCAAGCGTGCGCAAAGTGTCTGTAGAAAAAAGTGAAATCGGACGGCTATCCCACATTCCTTTTTCTGAAAATCGCAGCCGCAGTGACTTTGAAAATTTTTCTTCCAAGTGTTTTTTGAATTCAGGATCGCGGATGTTCCATTTTTTTCCTTCCGGTATCTCAACTTCAAGATCGTAATTTTCCATATCAGGATACTCTTTTGAAACATCAAACTCTTTAATGAAGCGGGGCTTATACAAAAGAAGTTCTGAAATTTGCCGCGCAGTCATCCAAGGGAAGTTTGAGGTATTGGTTTCATCCACAAACGCATATATGCGATCGCCACGCAATCCTATGTAAGAAACAAAAACTGCATCAAGGTCTTCTCCCTTCATGCTTTTTACCGGATAACGGCGGATCAATTCAATTGTCCCGATTTTTTGCATAGTGAAATTATACGGCTATATGTGATTTTCTATCGTCTCTTACGTGGCTAAACGTGAAAAGCCCAAGAAGAATAAATCCTGTGATTGCAAGTGTAGCAATCCTGTAGCGATAACTGCCCATAGAAACAAGATTCGAAACTATAAGTCCCCATACAATCGGTCCGATAAAGGATGAAGCGCGTTCTGCCAGACCAAAGTACGCAAATGCCAAATTATGCTTTCCCGGAGGAGCGACATAGGACATAACAGAACGCGAAACTGTCCAGTTTGCGCCGAGCCAAAAACCCAAGAGTATTGTCGAGATAACGAAGAGGGTAAAGTTTGTGAGAAGTGCAATGAGCGGCATAATAAAAAGCCACCCGACGAGAATCCACATAAGCGTTCTTTTATGCCCGAAGCGATCCGCGAGCATACCCGAGAATACACCCCCTATTGCAGAGGTGGTGATAATACCAAGCGCAATGTACGTTTTTGTGGTATCAGATACTCCCCATATCTGTTCAACGGCAATAGGGAAGTTGTTGATCACAGTCAAGATTGCATCGTTAAATAAAAAATAAGAAGCGAGGAAAAAAGCTACGCTGGGAAATATAAAAAGTGTTTTACTTTCCTGAAATGTATTTTTGAGTTCTGCGCCCAGCGATATTTTTCCTGGAGTTCGCTTTGGTTCTCTAAAGAATAAAAGCATGGGAAGCGAGAGGAAAGAAAATATAACCACAGATGGCAAAAGAGTTTCCGCACGCGGAGCTGCATTAAAAAGGATGAAGGTTTTATTTGAAAACGGCAGGGCAATTATAAGCCCAATGAGTTGCCCGAGGTAATTCGCGGCGATGCCGAATCCGGATATGCGCCCTCGTCTCTCGACCGGCGCAATATCATTGATAAGGGGTGTATAAAATGTAAACGACAAGAGATAAGAATAAAACCCAAGTGTAAAGAAAATAAGCGCATCGGATTCTCTGTTGTATACTGCAGACAATGCGCAGAGTCCGTAGAAAATAACAGTAAAGAGGGTGGCATACCGCAAGCCGGTAATACGCCTTAGAAATTTATCAAGCAATACGCCTGTCAGCGGAGCGGTAAAAAGGAGGAGTACGGCCGCTGTGGTAAAAGTGAGATTAAAACGAAAATCGGATATTCCTCTATCTATGACGACCCATTGGGAAAAGTAAAGAAAGAAGACAACAGAAACGACGGAATTCGCAAAGTCGTAGAGAGTCCAAAGGAAAATGTTTCGTCGCGTTTGCATGGATTAAAGCTTATTGACACAATTGCGCATGATAGGTATTGCTGGGTTTTCCTTCCCATCTTTTTTTGAAATGGGCGCGAAAAGACTCAAACCTGTAGCCAGCGTGCAATCCCGCGCCTTTTTCTGTTTGGGCACTGTAGGGATCGAACCATGAAAAAGATTGTCAACCTTTTTCATCCTTTTGCACTTGCCCTTCCACCTTTTTTCAAATGGTCTATACTTGTAAATGCGCGAACCGTTTTTAAGAGAAACGCCTTCGGCGTTTCGCAAAATCCCAAACCGCTCGGGCGGGGCGGGAAGGAAAGGGGTTGAAGGGGAAGGAAATTCCCGCCCCGCCTCCGCG
>VMFQ01000001.1 GCA_007376125.1 Parcubacteria group bacterium Gr01-1014_33
GAGGCCGACCCGTGATGAGCGAAATCTCGGTGGGATTTCGCGAAGATTTTCAAACGCATGTGCCGAGGGAACCGCGATGGGGAAAAGTGTCAACAACGCGATCCGTTCCTACAGTTTACTCTATCACAAAACCGCACGGCGTAGCAAAACCGCGTTTGCCGCGACAATGACGGTTGAGAGCGACATGAAGAGCGCGGCGACTGCCGGTTCAAGGAAGATGCCGTATGAGGCAAGGGCCCCTGCAGCGAGCGGGAGTGCGACCACGTTATAGCCGGTTGCCCAAAAGAGATTCTGGAGCATTTTTCTATACGTGAGGCGCGAGAGCCGGATTATTTTTGCAATGTCGCGCGGGTCGTTTCGGACAAGGATGATCCCTGCAGATTCAATCGCGACGTTTGTGCCCGCCCCAATGGCGATGCCAAGATCGGCCTGGGTGAGCGCGGGCGCGTCGTTTATGCCATCCCCCACCATTGCGACTTTCGCGCCCTTTTGCTGGAGCAGTTTTACTTTTTCCGATTTTTCGTGGGGCAGGACTTTGGCGAAGTATTCGTTAATGCCAAGCTCTCCTGCGACCCACGCGGCAACGCCCTCGGAGTCGCCCGTTACCATCGCGATCCGCACCCCCATGTCTTTTAATTGCGCGATTGCTTCCCGCGATTCTTTGCGGATAATATCGGAGAGCGCAAATGCGCCCAAAAACGCGGCGTTCCGTACAGCAAAAATGATCGTGTTGCCCGCTCTGTGCTCCTGGTCAATTTTCTCACGCAGATCCTCAGGAATTGATGCGCCGGTCTCTCTAAGGATAGGAAATCCTCCCACATATATTTCTTCTCCCTCAACCATGCCCTTTACTCCTCTTCCCGGAAGACGCACGAATTCTTTTACATCGGCAAGGGGAACACCTTTCTCTTTTGCGCGCGCCACGATCGCTTTTGAAATAAAATGTTCGGAGTGGGAATCAACCGATGCGGCAAAGCGAAGGAGCGCTGCTTCATCCACGGGCGCCTGAGCCCAAAGGGCAGTAACGCCATACTCGCCTTTGGTGAGCGTACCGGTTTTATCAAAAAGCACCACGTTCACATTTCGCGCCATTTCAAGCGCGAGGCGAGCCCGCACCAAAAATCCGTGTCGCGCGGCAAGAGTGGTGGAAATGGAGGCAACGAGCGGGATTGCGAGGCCCAGCGCATGGGGGCATGCAATTACGAGCACCGCGACCATGCGCTCGAGCGCAAATCCGACATCGCCTTTTGCAAAAATCCAGAAAAGGAGGGTTGCGCCGCCCGTGCCGACGGCAAGGAGCGTCAAAAAGTACGCCGCACGGTCGGAGAGCATCTGCAGGCGCGATTTTGACGCCTGCGCTTCTTCAATTAACCGCATGATGCCGGCAAGGAATGTATGCGCCCCTACTTTCGCGACCCGTATCGTGAGCGAACCGTCGCTGTTGATGGTGCCCGCAATCACCGCGTCTCCAAGGATTTTTGACACGGGTGCGGACTCGCCGGTAACCATGGATTCGTTTACGTCCGACTTTCCTTCACTCACCACGCCGTCTACAGGAATCCTTCCGCCCGGGCGAACGAATACCATATCACCTTCTTTGAGCGTATCAAGGGGGACCTTTTTTGTGCCTCCTTCAATGATGAGTTCCGCGGTATCGGGCAGGAGTTTTGAGAGTTCTTTTAGCGCCCCCTGCGCGCCGGAGACCGCGCGCATCTCAAGCCAATGGCCGAGGAGCATGATGGTGATGAGGGTTGCGAGTTCCCAAAAAAGGCCTTCTTGGGGGCGGCCCAAACCCGCAACGCCGATGCTATAGATAAACGCTACGCTGATGGCAAGCGCGATTAGCGTCATCATGCCCGGCAGCCGCGCGCGAGCTTCGCGCGCGGCGCTCTGAAGGAAAATCCATCCGCCGTAGAAAAAGACGAGTGACCCGAGGAGGAGCGGCACGTAGTGGGAGCCGGGGAATGCGGGCGCCTTGAATCCAAAAAGGATTTCAAGAATATCGGAATACAGCACCACGGGAATGGCGAGGAGGGCGGACACCCAGAATTTTTTCAAGAAGAGCGCGGTGGTATGCCCTTCGTGTGTGCCTGCACCGCCATGGTTTTCGCCTTTTATCGGTACGAGCGCCATTCCGCACTCCGGGCACATGCCGGGCATTTCCCGTTTTATCTCCGGGTGCATCGGACAGGTGTATATGAAATTTCCTTTCACAGAGGTATCCTGCGAAAGCGTTTTTTGATGATTATGACAATGGCTCATGCGGCGTATATGACGAGGTTTATTATTTTTTCTTTGACAATGCGTAGAGCGCAAGAATTTCCCGCACTACCTTTTTTGATTTCCCCGCGCGTATGTGATCCACGACACATGTGGAGAGATGATTTTCCAAGATGAGGTTCTCTATGCCCGAGAGCGCCTCTTTTACCGCGGCTGATTGGTGGAGAATATCCACACAGTACGATTCTTCCCCAATCATTCTCTGGAGTCCGCGTACCTGCCCTTCCAATATTTTGAGCCGCCGAAGCGCCTGCTTTTTTGTTGATGCCTTCATGGGGGAAGTATACCCCCTGGGGGTATATTATGTCAAGAGCGTCATCTGGGAGTGGGGGGGGAACACATACTATAGCGCAATGCCAAAAAGCGTTTTTACGGCCCCGCCGATCGCATACGATGCGGCAGCCGCAAGCCCGCCCACACCCAACATTTCACATCCCGAGCGAAGCCACGGCGCGCCGGTTACGCGGGTGCGTGCCGCACCGATCAAAAAAAGCGAGAGTGCGGTTGCCCCAACCGATAGAGAGAGTGCGCGCCACGGAAGCGTAGATCCGAAATACGCCGCGAGGTATGGGGTGAGCGGCAGGAGACCCGCGACGACAAATGCCGCAAACGTGGCAAGTCCGTGACGTGCGGGGTGGTCCCCATCATCTTCAAGGATATTCAGCTCTTCCCGCATCATTAAATCAACCCATTGTTTTTTATCGCTCGTGATCGCGGCAACTGTTTCGGGAATCACATGTTCCGGAACGCCCCATCGCCGTAACACCACGCGTACTTCCTCGCGCTCTTTTTCAGGAATTGTTTCCACCTCCTTTTCTTCGATCGCCCGCTGTTTCTTTTGAAAATCACGGGTGGAACGGAGCGAAAGGAAATTTGACATTCCCATAGAGATGCCGTCGGCAACGAGATTTGCCAGGCCTAGGATAATAATGACGCCCGAGGAGAGCCCTGCGCCCGCAGCCCCCGTGACCACGGCAAACGTCGTGATGATCCCGTCATTTGCGCCGTACACAAAATCACCGATGTACTTGCCGTGGGTCGTTTGATGGAGTGTTTCGGGATGAGTGAGATGCGCTTCCATGGGGGGTTACTGCACGGTCATGAGAGAGCCGGCAGACGGGGTGACCGGAGGAATCACCGTTGCGCCCGACACCCCGCCGCTTGCGACAACCGACGAGTTCGCCGCGATTCCCCACGCAAACGCGCCCGTTGCCCCTGCATCCACATTGCAACGGAGTGCGAGCGTCCGGATTGTTCCGGGGGAAACGCTTATCGGGGAGTTGAAGGTGAAGGTGGAGGATTGCGGGTTCGTGCCGCCCAAAGGATTCACTTCATTTGTTCCGCTCATGAGCGGACTTGTGCCGCTCGGCCCGTCAAAAAGTTTGCAGGATTTCAAGTGGTCTCCTTGTGCTCCGGAGAAAAGCGAGAGGGTCAACGGAATGTTTGCGACCTGCACAGATTCGCCGGACTCAACGGCGTTCAATTCAATGAGCGAGAAGAGTACGTTTTGCGCGCCGCGGGAAATAGTCTGGGGCGCGGGATTGGTGGTGGATACAGAGACGGAGAGGAGTGGGGACTGCACGGTTACGGTATTCATGGGGAATGCAGCCGTGCCAAGCGCGATTACCTGTCCGGAGATTGCCCCGCGGACATTGCCCCATTCGTTTGAGGGATTTGTGGAAATCGTGATGCGCGTACCGTTGCCCACAGTCGTTGGAACTCTTGCGCGTAGCACAAACGTGCTCTTTCCCACGGGTATGGAAAGTTTTTGCGAGAAGGTAAGGGTGCGGTCTGTTGATTCGTCCACGGGTCCTACGGAGCCGTTCGGTCCTGTGAGGGTTGCATTCAAAAGCAACCCGCTCCCCGACCCTCCGGCCCGCGCCACCCGGAAGATCATCTGGTCAACTGTGATTGCTTCGCCCTTCACATCAATTTCAAAGGCGCCAAGCGGTTGATTTTCAAGATTCGTGTAGATTCCTTGAGAAGGTGCTACATCTGATTTTACAACGGTCGTTACACTCGCGCTCACCACCGTGATTTTTGAACCGTCAAAAAACGCAGCGTTTTGCGTGAATTCGGAAGTCGCATCGCTTCGCAGTTTTTGCTCGCGCGCCGAAACTGAAATTCCGTACGGCCGCGTGGTGCTCTCAAGGAGAATATCGCCCGCCTCTTCAATGGTAAAGAGGAGCGTTCTCCCCGCACTTCCCCCAAAGAGGTTTCCGCGGAGCGCCACATCTTTTGACGCGCTTTTGTCAATAAGGATGCCGTTTCCAAAATCGGTGATAAGGCGCTGGGCATCGGGGGTAAGCGTCGCGCCATACGACGCGCCGTCCACCACCGCGGCAACACTCCCAAAATCGCTCATGGCGGCCGTGCCGGTTTGGCGCCAGCGGATTGACTTCAGGCGTATCGCCTCGGTAGGCCCTGCGGCAATGCGAATTGCCGCAAATGTAATTCCCGTGGTTCCCACATCGCGCGTTACGGCGCCATTTGGGTCAAGGGGCGAGACCGATGCGGTCGCATTCCCGAGCAGTAACGTTGCGTTTACGGTGTGCCGCGCGCCCACAATCGGAAAGTCGCCGGAGACCGCGGCAGGAGTGTTCACGCGGACAATGGAAATACTCACGTTTTGTCCCGCAAACGCATCAAGAGAAGGAGCACTGTTTCCCGCGATCGTGAATGTACGCGCCTCACCCGGACGAATGACTACTTCTCCGCCGATGAGCGCGCGGTGGTCGGAGTTGAAACTTCGGGTAACGCCAAGTTGCTTTCCGTTTTCATCCAAAAGCATCACGCCCGAAAATATGCCGTCGCTCCCGGCACCCGTACGCTCCACCACAATGCCGGTGAGGGCAACAGCGTTGGCAGCGTCCCCGACAACCGTAATGCGGGTAAAGGGCACTCGCGTAGCCCCGGGAATGACAAGCGAGTTTTCCGGCTGATCTATTTCTACGACCGTGATTCGTGCCGCAACCGTGGGAGGGGTTTCAGGCGGAATAGGTGTTATAGAGGGGGTGGAACCTTCAGTTCCCGCGCGCGTGGATTGCGTAAGCGAGTTCAGTTTCGCGCGCGTGAGAGGACCCGCAAATCCGGTGCCCGAGGAAAGACCGGCAGGAAAGAGTACCTCCGTTGCATAAAGATCCTGGAAGCGGGCCACGGCGTCTGCCGTACGCGCGCCAAAAAATGTGGTCTCCTGCCCGGGCGCGCCGGAACCGAAACTTGCGACTTGCGTCGTCGGGTCCCGATTCAAAAGAATCTGCAGTTCTCGGACATCTTCGCCGACACTCCCGAGCATAAGGTTGCGGGAAAATTCAAACGCCTCCCCGTTTTTTGCGGGTGTTCCGCGAAGAGCGGTAATTGCCGTGCGGAGCGCTTCCACTTGCGCCTGCAAACGCGCAATCAAATCTTGCGTCCCCGTATCCGGGGTTTGCGCACGCGCGTGAGGCGCGCCGGAGAGGAAGAGCGCATATACGAGAATACATACCAAAAGGACGGTAAAACGCTTCATTCCCCTACTCTACTAAAATACTCCCTTTCATGGAATCCGCATGCGCGCTGCAATGGTAGTTGTAGATTCCCGCTTCGCGGAACGTCCGCATGAAGCCATCACCTTTTTGAAGCGCAGGTGAGTTTTGCGGCGGATAGTAGGTGTGCTGCGGGTGGGGATTGGTGTTGACATAGTGCGTCACCGTATCGTCGTTTATCCACATGATTTTTGTGTTTTTACTCACACGGATATTCATCGGCGTGAACTTTACCTCGGAGAGCCGGATAGTTATCTCTTCTTTCCCGCGCATGTCTTCGTACTTTGCGGATGCCTCGCGATCAATCGCAAATTGGAAGTTGCCATCGTGGCACGAGCCGTCCGGCCAGCAGGCGTTGTAGGAAACCGAGTAGAGGCCGTCTGGGGCGTTTTGTTCCATTTTTCTTCGCATCGCGAGTTTATTTGCATCAATCATCGTTTCCCCCGCCCCGTATTCTTTCCCCCCGTTCATGACGGAGATTGAGGAGGGTTTTGCGAGATCAAAATTTACATCCACCACGATGTTCAAAGGCATGCCTGCGAGAATCGCGCCATGGAGAGGGGTGTTATTTTCATAGTGCGCGCTTTTCTTCGGCGTCGCGAATTCAAAACCGCCCATGGCCTGTGTTTCTTCGCTCTTTGCCGCCGGCGGGCTCTCACTTTTCTTTATAAAATAATAGTAATAGCCGCCCCCTGCGGCAACGAGAATTACGGCCGCGAGAAGCCAGAGCGCAGCGCCTCCTTTTTTAGTATGAATCATAGTTATTGTACGGGCGTACCAATAAGTGAAAACGACACCGTAATCATATCATCAATTACATTATCGGCAAGGTCTTTGAAGAATTGTCCGGAGCCGTAGCGGATGTTCCATTTTGTGCGGTCAAAACTCGCTTCCGCCTCAAGATGCGGAATGCCGTTTTGCATGTAGGCAATGACGGGGATCTCCATTTCATGTGTGATGCCTTTGATCGTCAAATCCCCGCGGATGGTATATCCAAAAGGAGTTGACGCGTCGGGTGCGGCGTCCTTCACGGTAAATTCCGCGGTGGGAAATGTTGCGACCGCAAAAAAATCATCCGATTTCAGATGGTTTTCAAGAAAACGCTCGCCGCTCCCCGCGCTTGTTTTTGTGACGCGAATGGCATTCATATCAAAAACAATTTTTCCTCCTTTTGCCTTGCCGTCTCCAATCGTCGCATTCCCGCTTCTGATGCCAAGCGTCCCGTTATCAAAATATCCCTGAAGCAATGGTTTTCTCCCCTGCCAGCGGACAGCGCTCTTTTCCGGGACAGCAGCATACGAGCCGTCCGGTATTGAAGTCCGCTCCCCGGCGGGAGCCGTGCTGGTGTTTTCTGATTGGTTAATTTTTTGGGCCGCCCTCTTTTCCGGAAATGTACTATACCCCGCTGCCGCGAGGAGAATGAGAAGCGAACCGAGGAGAATAAATTTTTTATTCATTTTTCCCTAACGTAACGCCCCCTGGAGTTTCTTTAAGAGAGAGGAGAGTGATTTTAAGACAAACGCAAGATCTTGTTCTTGGCTTTTTATGCGGGAACCGGAATCAGCTACCACTTGGGACAAATCCACATACAATAAATCCTGTGTTTGCGCCCCCGAATACTTGCTGTCCATCCATACGGCGATATTGCCGGAGATCCAAGGCGGAGATTTATATGATGACGCGCTGGCAAACGCGGTTTTCACGCCGGTATTTATATCATAGACATAATTAACGGAGCTTGTAGTATATCCCTGATCCCAAACAAATTTACTGCCGGAGATGGAAAAAGTTACACCCGAACTAGACGACATTTCTTTTATAGATGTCCTCTTTGTTTCCGTGTTAGAAGCGAGATTATAGGTGAACACGTCCCATAAACCCCCAGATCCATAATACGCATGATATACAACCGTTCCGTTGGAAATTTGAGGAGAAATCCTGTTTGTCGGAGAAATACTTCTCGTCACGCCGGTGCTTATTTTATAGTGCCAAATTACGTAATCAGTTTGATGCTCCCATACCACATCATCCCCCGAAATAGCCGGATTATAGCTTGACGAGGCAAGTTTTTTCTCAATGCCGGTCGCAAGATTGTAAAGATAAATGCCGTTATCCGCTTCATACACCACATTGTCGCCGTCAATGGCAGGTTCGCTAAAAGACCTTGAACTCGCGCCCTGAATAACAATCTTTTCGGTATTGGCGTTTAAATCATACATTTTAATTCCGGAGGAATTGCCTTCATAAAATCCATAGACAATACGATTTCCCGAAACATAAGGCATGTATTCATTGGATGCCGAGGAAGTAATCTGTTTTTGCGCGCCCGAACTTATATCATATGAAAAAATATTACCGTTCTCCTGCCAGACGATAGTATTTCCGGATATCCGAGGCCATCCTCTGCCATAGCTTGATGAGGATGTAACTCGCATCGTGGGATCCGAAGGAGTAGGAGCACTTATCACAATCGCCGGAATTGTCACGCTATGGCTGCTCTGCGAGCCATTTGTCACTGATCCAGTGGGATAGTAAGTGGCGACATTGCCAAGACTATCAGCGGCTCGAATCGTTTCTATCACATACGAACCGTAGAGTGTTGGCTGTTGCGCCTGATCGATCGCTTGACTGAAAGTACACGTGCCGCTTGTCGCTCCGTTTACATTGCAATTTGGCCGCAGATAGTATGAGCTATTCGGATACTTGATGTCATATACGATATTCCCCACCCCACTCGGGTCTTCGGCTGTTACCGTAAAAGTTATTATCTGGCCGGCGTTGCCGTTCGTAGGGGTTATTGAAAGGCTTGTGATCAATGGACCTACAGTATCTGGTGGATTTGTTGTCGCAAACGAACCGGTACCTATGGCAAGATTTCCGGCCGCATCTTTTGACTTTATCCGAAAATAATACGTTGAATTTGAGGCAAGCTGCGACAAAGAAACTGAATGCGCGGTTGCCAAACTCGCATCTAAGACCGTAGTACTTCCATAATTAGCGGTGAGCCCGTATTCCACCTGAGAATCGGCCGCCTCGTTCGTTATCCATGTGATTGAAGCGCTCGTTGCAGTCACATTTGTCGATCCAGTGCTAGAAATCGTCGGCGGAGTGGTATCGGATGCGTTCACCACACCAGGAATATTTTCCAAATTATATAAAACTTCACCGCGGCTCAATGCGTAATTATAAATTCTCAAGTTGTCTATGTCGGTATCCGGCGCGGGATTCCCGATAATAATATCCACCGCCGGCGTTTTTACCGGTCCTGCGTATTCCGGACTCCTATCTGCCGCGTAATTTCGGGAGTGGATCAGGACGCCATCAATATAGTACGCCGCCCCTTCGGTTGTTTTTGTGTAGACCACATGATGCCACAGATTGTGCGGCGGTTCGTTATTATTGCTCACCTGATGCCAATAGCCGGTGCCTGCGGCCGTGGAACCCGCAATAACAGGGCCGTTATTATATTGGTTCCACAAATTCCTGAACACATTAAAATTGTAGTTGTTTAGGGGTGTTCCTTTGTATATCAAATTTTGATTGAAGCTTTGATTGGATCTTTGGCGAAACCAGAGTTCCACAGTGAAATTTTGGAGATCAAACATGCTGTGATAAGGAATTTTTGCATAATCGTTGTTCGTAGGCATATAGAGGTATCCGCCAAACTTTCCGCCACTTGATTTAAAGGCGGCGCCCCCCACTGTAACCGCACTCGGATTGCCGGCAATTTCATTCGTACCGTTACCGTCAAACTTCCAGTAACCAATCGGGGGTGCGGCTGGCGCGCTCACGGGAACAACAATAGTGAACGTACTATTACTTTCGTCAAAATTATTGGAGTACATAATGTGGTACACCCGAATTTTGTAATCGGTGCCGGCAGCCATCGTCGCGGGTACTGTCCAGCTCATACTACCGTTATTAGAAGCATCGTATGCTATTGAAGCGCTATAACTTCCCGATTTATACAGGTCAATATTTACCACTGAGACATTTGTGCCGGCCGATGTCCATGTGATGGTGTACGTATTGCCTACGGTCATTTGTTCGCCGCCATTTGGAGAACTGATAGTAAAAATTGGCGCCGCGGTAGTCGCCGTCGTTGTCGCCGTACTGCTCGCGGTGGTTGTTGTCGTGGTTGCAAGAACAGCCGTAGTGGCCGGTACGGCTGATGCACCTGTTGAAGCTTGCGTTGGAGACGCGAAAATCGCCGGAGTTGTCGGTGTGGCCTGAGTGGCAACTGCGGAAGTCGTAGTCGCCGTGCTTGTTGCGGTGGCAGCCGATGTGGTGGTCGCGGTAATCGATATCGTGGTCGTTGCGGTAGGGATTTTTGGTGGAACTGCCACTGGAGTTGTGGTTGCGGATCCGCCAGCTGGCGGAGGCGTCGTCGTCGTCCCCAGTTTCTTTTGGATACCTGGCGCGCGCAAAAGTCCTGGCGGTACTACGCCTGATGCTCCCGCTCCTTGAGTAATAAGTCCCTGGATCACTCCTCTGCCGATGTCTTGGAGCTTGGCGCGGGTTTGAGGCCCCACAATGCCGAGCGCCTCAATACCGTGTTTTTTCTGCCACTTTTTCACCGCAACCTCGGTCAATGGGCCAAAGAAGCCCGTGATGAGGCCATCGGGATATACCTCTTTATCTGTTGCCAAAAACTCCTGCAGTTTGCGGACATCGTCGCCCGATGTTCCTCGCGTCAAAGACCGGGTGAGTTCCGGAGGGGCGGCTTCGGGTTGAGAGAGAGAGGGTTCAATAGTAGGTTCGGCCTCGGGTGTTGCGGCCGGAACAGGCGCGTTTTCCGCTGGGGACACCACAGGCGCTTCCGGACTTCCGCCAAGTTCCTGTTTGAGCGCCTTCACCTGTGCCTGGAGCGCCTGGATTTGGGATTGAAGGTCTCGGATGAGCGCGCGAAGGTCGAGTGTTGCATCAGAGGTTTGCGCGGAAGTAAAAAAGAGAGGGAAGAGTATTCCGAGAGTTGCGATGAGAAAGAGTAATCCTGAACGCCTTGCCATACTGTTCGTCCTATTATACACCAATAAATCAAAATGAGCACACAATCCGCGGACCTTCAAGTAAGGACCGATACTTTTGTTGCTTCTCCGATGAATAATAATCTATCCAGCAGAGACCAAAACGGTGCCTTCCAAACGCATTGATCTTGGCAAGCGGTCCGTCTTTTGCCAAATCATACAGCCCAAAATCCCAATTACCCGAAGGAACATTACCAACTGTATAGCCGATGAGAGCACCTGCGGGCAGAGAAGTGCCTATGGCAAAAGACCGATCCGGTTCAGTGATATGGGCAAACCGGAACACAAAACTGCAATTACCCTTCACGCGAAATATCAAGGTGGAGTGGGTAACGCCATCTTGGGGACCAGAATCCATTGATTCCAACACCGCATCAATGGGCGCATACACAGGTACCCGCTCCCCCCCGGTCCAGATAAAGGAATGGCCCTTGGCAACATCCCGGCCAGACACCGGTGTGCCGGGAGCAGTAATTGTTTTGATCGTGGAAAAATCAGTGATGTCGCGAGTCAGGACCACCGGGTCATTGCGGCATCCCGATTCCGGAGGTAAGACCCCATCACGTTGACTTGCCCGTTTCTTCTCTTCTGCTTCTCTCGCCGCCTGTGCCGCCCGATCGCCTTCGGCAATAGCAGTGGGGCTGCGCTCTTCAAGTATTGTATAGTAGGGTGCTAAATCTTTTATTCCCTTACTCGTGAGATAGTCCAATTTTTTCTTAAGACCCTGGTAATGGCTTTCAGAAAGATACGAACTCAATTTTTGGATGCGATCTAATTCTCCCTTAGTTGTTTTGGTTAAGGATTCAATATCATCAACGCCGCCCGTGGCACTCCCCTCTTGATGCGATGGGGAGGCACCGGTTTGAGGCCGCGACTGACTCCTTGTGTATATTTCCAATAAAACCTGATATAACTCCTGTGCTTTTGGCCGGGTCACAGCGCCTTTGTTCCAAAGATCAAGCAGCCGTTTCCACAACCGCTGAATGTGATCCGGCCCCACGATATTTTTTTCCTCACGTAAAACCTTCAGCTCTCGTTCGAGCTGACCCACCTGCTTTTGGAGGCCGGTGCTTTTTGAGGCAGAAATCGCTGCGCCGAATTCCGTGTCCGCGATGGATTGGGAAACGAATTGCAAAGCCGGTTGGCTTCCTGATAAGAGAGCCAGGGCTACGAGGCCAGCGACGATAGTGGGTACCCACTTAATTCCCATAGCTACAGTATATCCTATACCATAGAATGTGGGAATGTATATCTAGCTGATTTCTATGAGTTTTTGTTTTGAGGTCGCACCTTTGAGGATTTTCACGCGCGAGGGGGCAACATCGAAGTATCCGGCAAGGGCTTTTACAATTGCCGCATTCGCCTTGCCGTTTTTTGGCGGCTCTTTCACCGCTATCCGAAAATGGGTTTCGTCAATTTTCTCAACGCGTTCTTCACCTGCATTCGGCTTTGCGATGACAAAGATTTTCATCATAAAATTTACACTGGCATATCAAACTCTTCTTTCTTCCCTTCTTTGCTGGAGAAGAACGCGCAAAGAAAATAGGTGCAAAAGCAGAGACAATGGCACGGCAAACATAGGAACGAGCACTAAAGGAAAAGCGAAAAGAAGATTATTGGGACTATCAAACGCTAATAATTGATAGGGTGTCGGGGAAGTAGTAAAACCGAGAATGATAGAGAGTATAAGGTCTGCGAACCCCACAACATTCCAGCCAATCGCCACCATTCTGCCAAAAGGCAGATTAAAAAATAATATCGCGGCAACGATTGGAGCGGTGGTCCCGATGATGACATCCCCAATTCCCGCGGGAATTGCAAACTCTGCCGGCATCAACCCTTGTGCATACAGTGTCAAAAATACCACCCCCATAGTTCTGGTTACCTGCACCCCTACGAGCCACGGCTGATAGATGTTATCAACTATTTTTTGAAAAGTAGTTGATTTGGCGAGTAACGTTACGCCGACGATAATTGGCACAAATAGTAATCCTATATTGGGAATTGGATACAATGATAAGGCAAGAAAAAATCCGCCCTCCGAAAATAGGAGGACAGCCATGAACCAAGCAGAAAGAACCAGGCCAACCCAAAACGCTACAGACAGGCGCCTCGCCGCATGAAAAAAAATCAGCCACACAAAAATGAGCATCGTTACTGCGGTGCTGATCATTGGAAAGGTTAATTCTTCAGGAAATTCTGGCATGAAAGTTATCCACAAACTACACTTACAATCATAAGCCCGATCATATACAATAGCTATATGGAACTAATCACAGGATTATTAACGGGTTGGGGGGCGATTCTCCTCTCGGTTTTTATGGTGCTCACCGTAGCACTCAAGTGGCCCAACTGGCTGCATTACATCTGGGCCTTGCTCGTGCTGGCCTCCGGTGTCCTCTCAATGTAATAAATACGCCTCCACAGAGTAATCTGCCATAATGCCCGTAGTCGTTGGCAGCCCCGAAAGGGGCTGTGGTCGTTTATGGGCTTCCCTTATTGCCCGCTCCGGATTTTCTGCTTGGATTTCAAAATGTACAACTCGGTTCATAGTATGATCAAACTAAAAACACCTCGTTGGAAAAGGTGTTTTTAGGACTACTTAAGGACCGGCTCAACGGTCCACTTATTTTTTGTCTTTACTGCTTTATACACTTTCCTTTTTTCCTTTTGGACAATTCGCTCTGCCAGTTTAAGATTTTTCTCTGTCAGAGAGGGGTTCGATGGCATAACAAATACAATACGCGAACCAGAAGAAACCCCCCGCATAATATCTGGGTGCTTCACTACATAATCGCTGAAATCTGCCGAAAGTTTAAGATTTGTTTTTATTTCTCGTTCGCTCATAATTTTATTGAAACAAGTAGTTCTCTTTAATTTTTCTTAAATTCTCCAGAACCTGTTTTCTTAATTCGGTGAAGAGTTGGTTGTAATCTCCTTCTATTGCCTCGGTGCGTTTCGCCTTCTTTCTGCTAAAACCGAAAGTATGTATATGCAGGTAACCGTGGGCACAATCATATCGTCTTATTGTGCGCCAGCCCTTAGGGGTTTTAGCATAGTACTGAATTATGAAGTACTTTACTTTATTTTTCTCGGTCTTGAATTCAAAAGAAATTCTGTCCTCCTCTGATGGGGCAAGCGTATATTGAGTGGGATGAGAAGCCATGCCATAAGACGCTTAATTTAAGTATGTACTAACTAGCTAAAAAATAGCCCTAAAATTTATTCCGTGGAGGGGCGGCATCCCCTGATGGGGTATCCCTCATCTGTCATCTCCTTTCGGAGAAGCCCGCAGTAGCGCCTTTCTGCATTTCACGGAGTATAGCTATGGTAACAACTTTATTTTTTATGTGCAACACACTTTAATAACATCCTTACAAACTCCAGTTTGTAAGGATGTTATTTGGTTAAAGAAGATCGGCGAGTTCTTCTTGCTTGCCCCGTACTCAGCTTCGCTGTAGTACTGGGGTCGCTCTTTTTCTTCGTCCATAAAACTATCTATAAAGTCCTTGCTTTTGGCTGGTGTGGATAACTATTGACTTTTAGCGAGCGCTTGCTATACTATAAGCAAGGAGTAAGACCTCTCGCGTTGGGGTACCGAATGGCACCCCGTCAAAGCGAGGGGCTTTCTTATTTAAAAGCGAGTGAGAGAAATACAAAAGTTCAACTTTTGTATTTCCGAACGAGCACTGTAAATATATTTATATATTTTATGGAAAGAGTAGTCGCTCATCGGTAATTTTACTTTTGATAAGCTCGTAAAACTCGTAGTCATTTCTTTCATATTTCCTGAATATCGCCCAAGAAATAAAATCCACCGCCTGCAACGATTTATTTTCATGCGAGGAATGCAGGACAACGGTAAAATGTTTACGGCCGCGATTGGACATCTGGCTTGATAAGTAATTAGTAAAGTTTTCGCGCAGTTTCTTTTTTGTATCTTTGCGATCTATAAAAAGATTAATCTGCTCGTCGCTCTTGATCGTGGCGCTTGAGTGTAATCTATCCAAAAGGATGTTGGCGGTATAGTTATAGAGATAATTTTTTTGATTTTGCAGGTCAATATGAACCTTCTTTTTATTAAGGACCACACAAAGAACCTTTAGATCATCAAGCTCGTTTAATTTTTGTAACATGCGGGTGCGGGTAGTATCGTCAGAATGATAAGCGTGAAGCTCCCCAAGTTTTTTGTGTTTTTTCTTGAGTGGCCGCCAAATTTTCTTTACTACTCGCTCCAGTGATCGGGACGATGAAACTATGGCAATGGTAAAAATAAACCACCTGCTTGATGGCTTTTTAAACCCTAGATCTCCGCTTTCGTCTAAAAATATGTAAGCCATAATTTTGCTCAACAATCTTAATCCCTGCCCCGTAGTCAGCGGCGTTTACCCCGTTGCGAACTTGTTCTGCTGCGGGGCTGTACTACCGGGGTCCTCTTTATCCTGCCGTAGCTTTCTTCGGCCTTCCGTAGCCTTTGGCGAAGGAGGCAGCGAAGGCGGACGGGGTGCCTGCCCGTCCGTAGTCCTTCGATATACTCAGGACGAAGGCGGGAGGGCGTAGAGCCTGCCCCGTAGTGAACGCATGCCGTTCTACTACTGGGGTTTATAGACCCGCCTGCGCCACTCCTCCGCACGAAGCTTCGGAAGTGCACAGCAAGGCTTCGGCGGGCAAGCGAGCTGGTCAATTTGTAGTTGCGACGCCATTAATACTTTACGCCCCGATCACTATCTAAGAGATCTTCGAGCTTACTACGAAACTTTTTGTCAAAAATCCTGTCATCGCAAAAGTATTCTACAAATTCTGCATAACTATTCGGACTCAGAAAGTGGAAGAAGTACCGCTGCTTAATTTTGTTCTTTTTCAATTCCTCGTTTAGTGTCTCAAAATGCTGTTTCGCCCAACGATACTTTGCTTTATTTTCATCAGAATCGTCATCGTCGGCTTTCACCTCAATAACAACAATGTTTTCTCCAAATTTTAAGAAGAAGTCCGGGTTAAAATTACCTTGAGTCGGGTGCTCTCCCTTTCTCCATGAATACTCAATACTATAAAATCCCATATCTCGCGATTTTAGCCATGCGTCAACCTTCTTACACACCTTAGGGCTGACCAGTACATCAACAAATTTTCGTTCCGGCTCTTGCCTTGTAAAGACAACATTGACCGGTGTTTTGAAACAATAAGGATTAATGTCTTTGCTCGCGCTTCTCGGCAAACTTTCATCATTAATTATATCTTGCAAAACATCGATCATGCCGTTACTGCATTCATCTTTGAAATTATCGGTATAGAAAACCGTTGAGCCGTGTTTAATCGCGCCAACGGCGATGCTTTCTTTCTCAAGCTCTTTTGTGCCAATTAATTGCGGCTTATTTACCGTCCTCTCTAAAACAATTGTTGATCCTCTTGCCCTGAAAAGAGTTTGAAACGCCTTAAAAATTCTATTGGCATTGTCCTCGGTCAAAACTCCGCTCTTTATCCCAACTCTTCGCATTGAGTTTACGATTATCTCTTTGATTTCATTTTCTGGGGGCAAGTGTTCTTTTTCGTATTCGCCCTTCGGGAATCTGATTTTTGCTTCAAAATCTCTTGTTTTGAAGGTTTCAACTATTTTTGCGACCACCTGATCAATGCCGAAAACTTCTTTTTGAATTGTCGTTGTCTTTGGTTTTATAACCCCGCTTAAATCCTCATATTCAGTCTCTCGGTCTACTTGCTCAATTTGAGCAACTAAATTTATATACCCTTTTGAGTAATCAAAAACTTCCGTATCCTTTTTCGCCCTAACGGCTTTCTCCTGCTTCTCGTAGTCAATCGTATAGAGATCGAAGTGATATTTTGCTCGCTCTCCGGAAATCAAAACCTCGCTCGTCAAACGAAGCTCGATCTCTAAAATTTCATCAACCAATCCGCGGATACTTCGGCTCCACGCGTCATGATTAAATACTCTGACTTTTGGTTGGGGCGATTTATATTCATCGGGAATACGAAGCCCACGGCCCAAAACTTGAGCAATCAAAAGTTTTGAGTTAAACGCGCGATCTTCCCACGGGACAATTTGAAAAACATTTTTTACATCCCATCCCTCGGTAAGCATGGAAACGGAAACAATCCATTCAACCGAGTTATCTTTATCATCAACATTTTTCAGTTCCAAAACATTTTTCTTATGATCTTTATGCGAAGTAACAATCAGAACCTTTTTCTCAACCGCTTTCCGTGATATCTTTTCTCGCTTTTCCAAAAAATCAATCAGGTCTTCACGAAGCGTTCTCGCTTTAGAAATATCTTTTGTCACTAAAATTGTCAGCGGCTTGATAAGCCGGTACTTTTTTACAAATTCGTCATGATTATCGTAAATCTTCTGGAACTTTTCATTTTTATCTATATTTTCATCTCTCGCTACATAATCGACGGATTTAACAACTTTGTCGTTAACGGCCTCGCGTATTGAGTATCGATAAATAACATCATTAAAGTATTCGTCATCAATATAAGCCGTGCCGGTAAATCCTAAAATGTATTTGAAATTGAAATCCGGATTAAGCAAAAAAGCTTTCCATTTTCTTATATCTTTTTCGCCTGATGCATTATAAGCGTGATGCACCTCATCGTTGAGCACTAAAACACGCTCCCCATTTCCTCTTAGGCTGTCGTTGATTGACGATCCGGTTCTTTCGTAAACGGCGTGGATATTTTCAACGCAGATATCGCCGTTCTTTATCGTGCTGTTTGCGTCAATAATTCTTGGATTTTTGAAAGCGGCGTTATCTGGTAAAGTCGCTTTTATTTTGTCATCGCCGGAAAGTTTCTCAAACTTTTCTTTCAACCCCGACTCAATAGTGAGTGATGGGCAAAGCACTAAAACTTTATCAACCAAACCGAGTCCTAAAGCAATTTGCGCAATGCCGTAAATCACATAACTTTTACCCGTTCCCGTCGCCATATCAATAACCGCTGAAAGTTTACGAGGCAACGGCAAATTTCTTTGATAATCTCTGATATCTTTGTATCTTTTCTGTAATTCGTCATTTTTTCTGAAATTCTCCTCAATTAAACTTTCGATGGAGCTGTATTCGCCGGACGCAAGAAAGATAATCGCGTCCCTGATCGCTTCTTTTTGGAATTCTCGGTCGCCGCAGAGCACATCAAGAAAATCAACCCACTTTTTCAAATTGAGTTTAGCGGGATTATAGTTTTGTTTCGCCCGCAAAACTAAGTCCTGTGTTTTGTATATTTTAATTCCTCCTGTCATAGCGTTTATTTAGCCTTAAAAACTTCCCGAAATTCGTTGCCGTAAATATCAACATAGATTACCATAATTTCCTTGCCGCAATCTTTCTTCAGAAATTCTTTTATAATTTCTTTTTGTTTCTTTAACTCCTTTTTAATTTCTTCATCGCTTTCTTCCTCGTCGCTTGGCTTATGGTTAAGCAAGTCCTGCGCGAAATAGTAATTTGTCATCATAAACTTTTCGCCGTCATAGTTTAAGTCCACGAGCAACATCGCCAAATTTTCAAAATTCTTGAGCTTTTCACCTGTTTCGTCTTGTGAGTAGGCGGACTCAAACTTTTTGATTTTCAAAACAACTTTGTCTTTTAATTTCTTGATTTCTGATTTTACCTCCGGCTGGCGGATAAAATGAAAACCGATTGCCTCGTCAAGATTATTGATTTGATTTTTGCTTTGTGGCTGGCGGAATTTCTTAAACTGCACTTTATGTAATTCTTTGATTATCTGATATGGCACTTTGAGAAAATAATAGCGAACATTGCCGATTTGGTGGTAGTCGCTGATAAAATTTACATTATTCGCGGGAGCGATTATGTAAAATCTATCGTCAATTTTCCCGCCAATGTTTTTGTGCAACTCCTGCAAGTATTTTTCATCAACGCTGGCATTTTTCAGTTCCCAATACGGAAAGATTTTTGCGTAAAATTCCCGCTTCTTTCCGTCAATTTCAACGCCGCCGATTTTTGCCGTTTTTGTTTCCTCAATCTCAAATAAATCTTTCACAAAACGGCTGTATTCGTCTTTTTGTAAAGCAAAAATCTTTCCGAGATCATAAAGTCCTGAAGTAACAACGGCGAAAGATTTTGACGGCTTGCCGTATTTCTTTTTCTGATCGTCTAAATCTTTACTCCGGTCAATTTCAAGTAATCTTTTTTGCGTGGTATAAATCGCTAATTTCCCAATATCGCACCCGATCCAACGACGGTTAAGTTTTTCCGCGACCGCAAGCGTTGTCCCACTCCCACAGAAAAAATCCATTATTAAATCACCTTCGTTAGTTGCTGAACGAACAATCCGAGTGATTAAGTTTTCGTTTTTTTGAGTAGGGTAACCTGTTTTTTCTTCACTAAAAGACATTATTTGTATTGAATTCATTTGATCAATTTCGTTTGAGTTCCAAGTATCCTCTATGGCATAACCTTTGCCCTCTGGCCTTGAACCATCACGACGAACATAATCCTTTGGATAGGGTATGTATTCTTTATTGAAAATAAAATCATCGGTCTTTGTATAAAAAAGTATAATGTCGTGATTTCGTATCCAATTTTTTGCTTTTGTTTTGTATCCTGAAAGCCAACCTATGCGCCAAACAATTTCTCTTTGAAACTTGAAAAGTTCGTCCATTATTATTTTGATATAATGAGATTTCTTTTCATCAAGATGAACATAAATACAGCCATCATCTGCTAATAATTCACGAGCCACAATCAATCTTCGTCTTAAATATTCAACAAATTCTGCCCCTTTTGTTTTATCGGAATATGCTTTTTGCCCCTTATCGCCCTTAAAATCACTTTCGGACGCAAACGGCGGATCAATGTAAATCAGCTTCACCTTTCCCTTAATTTTATTTTTGACGAGCGGGTCTTTATTTTCATTAAAAGTTTTTAAGATTTGTAGATTATCGCCGAAAATCAAAAGATTATGCCAATCTTTGGAATAGAGTGGATATTTCTTGCCGTTAAATATTTTCTCAATTTGGAGCGGGACTGGTTTTGCTTCCTCGGTGTCGGCTAAAACATCTTCCTTACGCATTTTTCCGGCATATTTAAGTTCATACTCTTTTTGTTTGGTTGGGAAAATTGCGTATTCATAAATCTCCGGGATTTCCTTTCCGCTCTTAAGACACTCAATCAAAAATTCAATATCGTGCTTATTTATATTCGGTTTCATAGCAGTTTTCGCTCCTTAAAACTTAAATAATTATTACCAGTAACAATGATATGATCCACCACCTCAATCTCTAAAACTTTGCCGGCATCAACCAATTTTTGCGTAATCATTAAATCACCTTCGGAGGGTTCTGGATCGCCTGAGGGGTGATTATGCGCGAAAATAACCGATGCGGCTTTGTTTTTGATAGCCTCCGCAAATACTTCGCGCGGATGGACAATACTTGCGTTCAAACTACCGACTGAAATCTCCGCGATCGAGTGGCCCCTGCTATTTAATACAATAATATAAAAATGTTCTTTGTGATAATCTTTAAGTTTGCTTTTTATTAGTTTATATACTTTCTCCGGGTCGGTCAGTTCTTTGTTTTTATATGGATTGGTTTGCGTGGCGTTGCGTCGGCCGATTTCAAACACGGCTTTTATTTGGGTAGCTTTGGCCAACCCAATTCCTTTGATGGAGGATAATTCTTCAATGCTGGCTTCTGACAACTTCTGCAAACTTCCGAATTGCGTTAATAATTTTTGGGCCGTAACCGCGACTGATTCACCAGCAATGCCGCGGCCCAAAATAAGCTGTAATAATTCCTGCGCCGAAAGCGCCTGCTCGCCAAACTTAACCAGCCGCTCGCGCGGGCGTTCCTCTTTTGGCAAGTCATGGATTGTGAATGATTTTATCATATTTTATCGCATTTAACCCTATTTTCGCCCAATACGCCACACGAGTGGCGTATTCGTAGCCTATCTGATTTTGATAGGTCTTTTATTTTCATGGATTCGGTTTTACTCGCTATAAATATTATCTCAACAGTTGTGTTACGAGCGCAGTCATTTGCTCTTTTTTCTTAGGGTCGCTTTCGGCGATAAGAAGCGTAAGTGCGGTTAACGTCGCCGGGTTAACGTTTCGGTTCCTCTTGGCGCGGTATCTACGAAGAAACCAAATAAAAGCAAAGGCGCCGGAGCGCTTGTTGCCGTCCGTGAACGGATGGTTTTTCACCATAAAATACAAGAGGTGTGCGGCTTTTTCTTCCACGCTCGGGTAAAGCGGCTTCCCGCCGAATGACTGCATGACATTCCCCGCGATACCTTCAACACTCCCCAGCTTTCTTTCCCGGGCAAACAATTCCGTTGCCTCACCTTTTCCGATAAGTTCAACTCGCAGATTATGTATGGCATCAGCCAGTTCTTCCCCGGCAAGCTTAACTACTTTTTTAGTTGTGCCTACAACTGCAAGTGCTTCTTTGTCGTAGGCGTCAAGCGAAACCCAAGTGCTCGCGAATTCTTTGATGAGTTCAAGGACTGTTTTTGGATCAAAGGCGATATGTTCTGGCAGGAGTGTCTGAATGTCGGCAACCGCTTTCATGAACGCGTCGTAATTTTGGCGAATGCGTTTTCGGTTTATTGTGTAGCCCTTCGTAATATGTTCACGCAGAGTTTTCGTGGCCCATTGGCGAAATATGGTTGCTTTTTTGCTATTTACTCTGTATCCGACGGATAAGATCATATCGAGATTGTAATGCTCGACCTCTCTTTTTACCGTCCGCCCGCCTTCTTTTTGAACAGTTGCAAAATTTGCAACAGTTCGTGATGGATCGAGCTCACCGGTTTTAAAAATATTATTTATATGCCGTGAAATGCCAGATTTATCAATAGCAAAAAGATCGGCGATCTGAGCTAGGCTCGCATATAAAGTATCCTTCTGAAAATCACCTTTCAGCTCCACCGCTCCTGCTGAGGTTTGATAAACCACTATCTGATTATTCTCTTTTTTGTCTGCCTTCCTTCTTTTCATACTTCAAGTATGCTTTATTTTGCGGCAATTTTCAAACAGAAAACACCCGCATGAGGGTGTCTTAGTTTCAATGCTCCTGCGCGATGTATGGTCGGTTGCAAAAAAAAGCATTAATGACGGGAGATGAAAATCTACTGAGACGCCTGAGTAAAGGTCCTGAGTTTATCGAAGGACTCCCCCGATGGGACGATTTTCGAACCATCAGATGGGAGGAATTGTTTGAGTTTCCGGTGGTTTCTTTACAACAAATACAATCGCTCCTCAAAATATGACATCACTCAATTTGCTATACGAGTAAGGAGCTTGGGCAACTATCGTTCGTATATTCGCGCAGCGCTCGTAAATCCGCTAACCTCTGCTCCGGTTTTGCCGGGGAACGCCTCAAACTTAATTTTCCTGTTTTCGATCATTTGAACGAGTACAACACCTAATACTTTATCGTATCCAAAAGTTTCGGTAATTTTGGCAAAGCTTCTCCGGTCCCATGTCTCTCCTTCTTTTGTACGATATCCAATCTCCACTAACTCATAGGTAATTATGCCGGTATCTTTACTAATATCAGCAGGATCTGGCGTATTTCCTTTAACTACAAATTGTCTTGAATCTTGTCCCTCATACCCTCCTATTGAAATTACAATTCTCTTCGGATCCATGTAATCATAAACAATAGATAAATGGCCGATCCAATTTCTTTCTCCACTGCCAGCATAACCATTCGTGCCCTCTAAAAACCAATTTCCTACAAGTTTCCCATTAATATCATAATCCATCTTTCCACTGATAGGTTCCGCAGTTCTAATGCTCTTTTCAATGAGTTTGCTTCTTGCGGGTTCATTAAAATATTCATAAGTATTAATATCAATATGAATTCTGTTTGACCCTACTACTTTATCAACAATACTGTAATCGAGATTATTCTTATAATATCCAATAAGTTCTCCAGCTTCAACGGGTATTCGTATGTCACCGTCACCAACATATTCTTTGCCTGCTATATGCTTATAAATTTTTGCAGGAAGATTACTTACATAAGTATATATACTATCGATGGTGCAGGTGTGTTCTATAAACATAAGGTAATCTTTCCCTTCTTCAGCTCCCGGCATGCGCTGAATGGTGGTTATGTATCCTTTACCAGGAGAATATATTTCTATATCAAATTTTTGATTATCAAAATTTTGAAAATAATGATTGCCGACCGGAATAACGTGATCTCCAGTCATTAGCCCGCGAGGAAGCATCATTGAGGTCTTATCCAAATTGACAGGCGGGTAGTCGAATGTTGTTTTGCTTCCTTCGCAAGCCAACCGTGGAGCGCTTGATGGCAGTGAGATCGGAGGCGGAGGCGGAGACGACGAGGGTAATTCTACCGATGGTTGCCGCAGTGGTGGCTTTGGAAACTGCGCACGTTGCAACGGGGGTAGCGCCGATTCGATCGGACTTATCGTATCTTCAGTGGAAGACGTTTCCGGCAGTTGTATCCCTAATTTCGTTTTCTGCTTCTGCAGAGATTCTTCTTGTCGTGCCGTTTTTTCGTTTTCGGGGGGAGGTATTTTCTTTTCGCGTAATACTAAAAAACCACCGATTCCGGCGCCGATGACTAATGTTGTAATGACTATAATTATGAGCGGTGCAAATCCTTTCGACAAGCTTAGAGCATAGCCTTTATCTTTCATATATTTTGGCACTTTCTGTTAATACGTTTATTTGCGAAGCAGTTTTTCCTAAAAACAATTCAAATTTTAACTCTTTATTTTCAAGCATTTGACGGAGAAGGAGAACCATTTTTAGATACAATCAGAGATTCATTTATCATTCCCTTCGTATATTCCGTTGCAGATATAGGGAAATTCTTTACGATAGTCCCATGGGGACTTATCCCAAATTTCTTCTATTCTTTGTTTAGAATTCTCATCAAAGTATTTCATCGGGCACAATCTGTCCGGATACGGCATTTCATAATCTCGAACCTGCCAATCTTCCGGATAATATCCGAATTCCCAGTGTA
>VMFQ01000002.1 GCA_007376125.1 Parcubacteria group bacterium Gr01-1014_33
TAGGATACATTTTAGTAGCGGGTATGTTCCATGGGAAAGATTTCAGAAGATATATATGCTCGGTACTGTCATTCACATAGAGACAGAGAAAGAACAAATGGAAAAGATGATATACTGGGCACACCCCATATAGAAACCCGGTATACTCTCATAGGGCTATACGGGCTCAACTTTCCGTGCCAAACCATAATTATAAAGCCGTTTTTTAAAACCCTCTCCTACATTTATTGCACACTCCCATGGTACGTTCGTCTCCGTAAAGTTCTTTGCCGCATTTTTTGCACTTGGTGGCTTTGAGGCGGCATCGGAGACAGACGCCTGTTTGGCGCTCCACGTTTCCGGGCAAGAGATACTCGCCGCATTGGATACAGCGTTTGTTCATGCGCGTGCACATCGCGCACATCCCGACCCCGCGCTCTTTTTGAGTTACAAGCGAGCGATTGCATACCTTGCATGTGGTCATAGATTTTCTATTTTTATACCCCCGTACCTCAATCCTAAACTAAGTTTAGGATTGAAAAAGGTAATATCCATAGGGTTATTTCAAATTTTTACCTTATCCTAAACTAAGTGTAGTACACTTAGTTTAGGATGTGAGTGAGAGATGGGGTGCCGCTCGCATAACTTCTTACCCTGCCTTTCTTGACCGACGTTTTGTCATAAAAAACAAGAGATAAAAAGCCGCAAGCAGTATGATATTGGGAAAGAAAATAAACGGGTGCGCCCATCCCACTCCGTTTATCGTAAACGAGGAGATTGGCCACAAAAACGGCGTGGGAAAAAAACGATACGAATGCGTGGGAATATCAAAAAGAATATGCAGTCCCCATGCGCCAAGTTCCCACAATGGTTTTCTAAGAATAATCCAGACGGCTCCAAACACAATCAAAAATATAATCGCGCTGTGAGTGATGGTATAAAGCGCATGCACATATTGGGGAATGAACCGCGGACCCGGCGGCTCGGGACCGAAATGTACTTCGTTTCCGATACCAAAAAATCTCGTTACAAAAAATTCAAGCAGATGGAAGTGCACGTGCGTATGCACTGATCTATTTCTTGGGAAATTTTCCATGATGCAGTCGTAGTCGTTCGCGATCTCTTTCCTGATTTTTATAAATTCGGCAAACTCTTTTTTATTCATCTGCTCAAAATCGGCACATGTGCGCTTTGGGATGAGCAAATGATGGGTTGTCGTAAGGAGATCGTACGGAAAATCATTTTTTATGATTACCCAGTGGGTAAATTCCTTAACGCACCGCTCTTTCCAATACGAAAAATGATCCCGATCCGGGTGTTCGCGAAAATATGCTTGTTTTCTTCTCTCTGTTTTTGCGGTACGCATAATTGTGGCAATGCATGTATTTTTTTCGGGCGCGTTCCTTATGAAGGGCTGTATTTTCTCAATTCCTTCTTTATTTGAATATACGTAGGTATTGCCTTTTTTACAAGATCCCAGAATTTTCGCGAATGGTTTAATTCTTGGAGGTGGCATAATTCATGTACGATTATATAATCGCGGATCACCTCGGGAAGAAAAAGAATCCGATAATTGAAATTAAGATTTCTCTTTTTGGAACAGCTCCCCCATTGGGCAGTATGATTTTTTATTGTTACGCGTTCGTATTCAAAATTATACCACTGATTAAAATGCGCGAGCCGGCTGTGAACCAAATCACGCGCCGCGTGTGTATGCGTACTCACACGCGCCCCGTGGGGAGCAAAGGAATACTGCGGGAATCGCCGGAAATATTCTTGCCGCGCGTAAATCCAATCCGCTTTTTCTTTGACAAAACGCTCCGCAATCTGTTCATTTAAAAAGTGCGGCACCGTTACCGCCAATCTCCCGTCGCGATACACGGTAATCCGCACCCTACGCGCGCGGGCGCTTCTGCGAAGCGTGTATTCTATTTTTGCGTGTGCATAGCGGAGCTCTTTTCTCATAAAACTTTCAGAAATTGCAGATAGATTGTTTTTTTAATCGCGAAGCGAATTCCCCGCAGCTCTGCTACGCGGGTTACCTTGCAGGGAAGGTAACGGAAACCGCAAGTTTCTGATTATCAAATCTCTGCAAGATACCTCGCAGCTTGCTGCGAGGAGCTTTATTAGTTTCTCAAAGACATCCTCTATTGTATACCTCACTCGTGCAGAAAACAAAAAGGCGGTGCGGCCGCCTTTTTGTTTTTCCAAAATCCGCTTTATTGCACCGTGGTCGCGGCGATGTTTGAGGAGGGAAAAAATCCGGACGCGTTACACGCGCGCACGCAGTAAAAATAGGTTCCCGGTAAAAGACTCTGGTCTCCATAGAACACGATGTTTGGCCCAGTGACCCCAATTTCAGTTATCCTCCTGTATTCAAGAATAAAGGAGGACAAAAAAATACAATACAGACTTTTCCACAAGTAAATGCTTATGCCTAAAACGCGCGATACTCGCGCAAAGCCAAGTCTGACTTGGCTTTGCGGGCTTATGTATAATTGTGTATAATGGAGAAAGGATATGGAGAATCATTCCGATGAAAAACTTGTTGCCGAGTATCTTGGCGGCGTTCAAGAGTCGTTTGATGTATTGGTGAGGCGATATCTTGCGCCGATTTATTCATTTGCACACAAATACACGGGCGATCAGCACGATGCCGAAGATATTGCGCAGGAGGTGTTTCTCAAAGTTTGGCGTAATCTTAAAAAATTTGACCCGCAAAAAAATCGGTTTGCGGCGCTCTCGGGAAACGAGCGCACGAGTTTCAAAACCTGGATTTTTTCCATTGCAAAAAATTCGTGCATTGATTTTCTCAAAAAGAAAAAGACTATTGTCTTCTCCGCATTTGAAAATGACGAAGGAGAAAATGTGCTTGAAGAGACGTGTGCCGATCCCGCGCCTACGGCCCACGCGCACGCGGAGCAAAAACAGAGCGTTTTCACGCTTTCTTCGGCAATACAAAAATTATCGGCTCCGTATCGCGCGGTGCTCGCAATGCGCTATGATGATCTTGCGTTTCCTGCGGCAGGCGAAGGCATGCTTACTCGCCGCGAGACGCCGCATCGCGCGCGCACATTCCGCGAGATAGCAGAAATACTGGGAGAGCCGCTCCATACCATAAAATCAAGGCATCGGCGCGGGCTTATTTTACTTAGAACCCATCTCAAAAATCCATTTCTGTCGCAATGATCAGAAGTTTGGAGACAGGGCGAATTTCTGATATTTCGCTGTGAAAGCGATTTTTGAGATGGGTTCTATTGGTTTTAATACTTTCGCGCGAATTATAGCGCACCAAAATACGGAATATTTTCGTAGTAATATCTATTGGGGTATCCGAGGTTTATCGACTTTTTTTTGATTCCCAATACAAAAGGACGCACCAAAATGCGCCCTTTTGTCGTAGTAGTGAGGGAGATTGCATGAAAACCGATACTAAAAATTACAGCTCTTCCGGGCAATACGAACCGCCCGCGGGGCTTTTTGAGAAAATTATCGCGCGCATACGAAAAGAGGAGCGCCTTCTTATCATTAAAAAGCGGATTCTCCTTTTTTCTTCGGGAGTTTTTGTTTCCGCAGGCGCGTGTATCCCCGCGCTTATTGGCTTTCGGCAAGAATTCGCAGAATCCGGATTTTTCCAATTTCTCTCGCTTATGTTCTCCGATTCAGCCGCGATTGGCGCACATTGGCAGGATTTTCTGCTCGCAATCCTTGAATCGCTTCCCGTAATGAGCATCAGCGCGCTTCTCGCGATACTCCTTGCGTTTCTCTGGATGCTTAAATATTGCACGCGCGCAATTCAAGGCATCACCATATCAACTCATACGCGACAAATATGAATATAACAAAATTCTTTCAGTCAAAAAAGTTTACCGTAGTACTCATCGCAATCGTAGCGCTTATCGCCCTTTTGGGAGCGTTTAAGGTCGGAATGGTGGTCGGCTACAAAAAAGCGGGTTATTCGTATCGCTGGGGCGAGAATTACCACCGGAATTTCGCCGGGCCGCGCAACGGATTTCTCGGAGATTTTAAGCGCGCATTTGGCGATAAGGATTTTATCGGCGGGCACGGAACATTCGGCTCTATAGTTACTATTGATATTGATCCCGCAGGCGCACGCCCCACAACGCTTATCATCAAAGGCAAAGACGGCGTTGAAAAAACGGTTCTTGTTTCCAATACCACGGAAATCCGCGATCGCCGCGATACCATTAAGGCGAGCGATCTTAAGGGGGACGACCAAGTCGTTATTATCGGATCTCCGAATGAACAAGGCCAAATTGACGCAAAAATTATTCGGATATTCCGTTAGTGTGATATTCGCACATTCTTGAGAATGTGCGAATATCACACCATAATATGCGTGTAATCATTAAAAAGGTTTTGAAAAGAAAAATGTCAAGCGGCGCACTTATGCTTGCGATTCTTGTCATCGGATATTTCGGCTACACAAAATTTTTTACCACTGCCGGCGCGGTACGTTATGTAACCGCCGAGGTTAGGAAAGGAACAATTGTGGTGTCCATTTCCGGAAACGGCCAGGTATCGGCATCAAACCAAGTGGATATTAAGCCCAAAGTGTCGGGAGATACGGTGTATATCGGAGTGATAAACGGGCAAGCGGTACGTGCAGGCGCGCTCATTGTGCAGTTAGACGCGCGCGAGGCCGAGAAAGCGGTACGAGATGCCCAAGCAAATCTTGAGTCCTCAAAAATCGCTCTTGAAAAACTCAAAAAACCCGCGGATGTTCTTTCCATTCTCCAGGCCGAACACGCCCTTGCCCAATCAAAGGAATCAAAGCAAACCGCCGAGGATGATCTTACAAAAGCATACGAAAACGGGTTTAACACGGTGGCAACCGCATTTCTTGATCTTTCAAGCGCAATGACCGGACTCCGTGATATTCTTTTCGGCACGAATTTTAGCTCAAGCCAGCCGAATTTAAATTATTATTCGGACGCGGTCGCAACGTACGATCAAAAAGTAACGCTCTATCGCGATGATGCGGCACGCACATATCAGGCGAGCCGCGATGCGTACGAGAAAAACTTTACGGATTATAAATCCGCATCGCGATTTGCCGATACCGCGACGATTGAGAAACTGATACGTGAGACGTACGAGACAAATAAAAGCGCTGCCGAGGCGATAAAAAGCGCGAATAACCTTATTCAATTTTATCAAGATAAACTTACCGAACGGGGATTTAAGCCAAGCCCGCTTTCCGACACTCATCTTGCGGGACTCAATTCATACACCGGAAAAATAAATACCCATCTTATCAACCTTCTCACTATTACCCGCGCCATTCAGGATAGCAAGCAGGCGCTCGTAAACGCGGATCGCTCCATCGCGGAGAAAACTGAATCGCTCGCAAAACTCAAAACGGGCGCGGACGCGCTTGATATCCAATCTTCAGAGCTTTCCGTCACGCAAAAAGAAAACGCGCTCACGGACGCGAAGGAAAAACGCGCGGATTATTTTATCCGCGCTCCGTTTGACGGTGTTATCGCAAAACTGAACGTAAAAAAGGGGGATGCCGTTTCCCCCGCCGCCGCCATTGCCACGCTCATCACCGCGCAAAAAATTGCCGAGATCTCCTTAAACGAGATTGATGTCGCAAAAATAAAAATCGGGCAAAAAGCAACGCTTACTTTTGACGCGATCCCCGACCTCACTATCACGGGACAGGTCGCCGAAGTAGACGCGGTAGGGACTGTTTCGCAAGGCGTTGTCACCTATACCGTAAAAATCGGCTTTGACGCGCAGGATGATCGCGTGAAAACCGCAATGAGCGTTTCTGCCGCGATCATTACCGAAGCAAAACCCGATGCGCTTCTTGTGGCAAACTCCGCGATAAAACAGGAAGGTGGGACGCATTATGTGGAAGTTCCGGATGCGGCGGATAAAAACGCCGCGGCAGACGGCAAGGCAGGCAGCGTTCCGCTTACGCGCTCTCCGCGCCACAAGACAATAACCATCGGACTTTCCAACGACACGGTAACGGAAATAGTGAGCGGTCTTCTCGAGGGTACGCGCGTTATCACGCGGACAATTCAGCCGAGCGCAACAACGCAAACGCAGATCCAAACCGGATCGCAGTCAAGCGGCGGTTTGCGAATTCCGGGCATTACCGGCGGAGGATTCCGCGGAGGGGGTGGCGGAAGATAATTATTTCTTATGATTGAGTGCGCCAATATAATAAAAACATACAAGAACGGAGACGTTGAAACGCATGTTCTGCGGGAAGTTTCATTTACCATAAAGACGGGAGAATTTGTGGCGATAATGGGACCCTCGGGATCGGGCAAGTCCACGCTCATGCATATTCTCGGCTGCCTTGATACGCCCACACGCGGGACATATCTTCTTGACGGGCAAGACGTGTCGCAACTTTCCGATGACGAACTTGCGGATGTGCGGATGAAAAAAATCGGATTCGTGTTTCAGCAATTCAATCTTCTCCCGCGCGCAACCGTGCTTAGAAACGTAACGCTTCCGTTGATATACGCCGGAGTGCCAAAGGAAACGCGGGAGACGCGCGCCGAAGACGCGCTCCGCAAATCCGCGTTTCCCGAAGGATTTTGGAACCACTATTCAAACCAGCTCTCCGGCGGAATGATGCAGAGAGTCGCGATTGCGCGCGCGCTCGTCAATGATCCGGCGCTTATCCTTGCCGACGAGCCCACCGGAAATCTTGATACTAAAACCGGCGAATTTGTGCTTGATACGTTTCAATCGCTCCACTCCTCGCAAAACCGCACGATTGTGTTGATCACCCACGAGCAATATGTTGCAGAGCATGCCGAACGCATCATTCATATCCGCGACGGCGCAATCGTGAGTGATGGCAAAAATCCGTATCGCCGCATAAGGCACTCCGATATTAAAAGCCAGAATATAAAATGATATATGAAAATTTCAGGCTTATTCCGCGGAACATACACTCCCACACCCATGTATGGGTGTCATGAGTCTTACTAAAATTCATCCCGCGATCGTGGGATGAATTTTAGTAAAGGTATTCGGTATCAATGACTAAATTCTGAGGTAAGCTGCCTAAACATAATCGCTTATGATACTATCAGACTTATTGCAGGAAACTTATACCGCGCTCTCGGCAAACAAAGCAAGGTCGGGCCTTACCATCCTTGGAATTGTAATCGGCATTGGCTCGGTTATTGCGATGATCTCCATTGGCCAAGGCGCGTCCGGACAAATCCAGTCAAGTATTGAGGGGCTTGGATCAAATCTTCTTACCGTGCTCCCCGGCATTATCCAGCCGGGACGGGGCATTGTCTCTTCGGGCCGCGGATCCGCGCAGACGCTCAAAAATAACGACGTGGACGTTTTGAAACAAATAGAAAACGTCCTTCATGTGTCGCCCGAATTCCAAAGACGTTTTCAGATCGCGTCTGGCGCGGGCACCAACACCAATTCCACCGTAATCGGCGTAACTTCGGAATATCTTCCGGTGCGGAACATCGCGCTTGCAAGCGGATCATTCATCACCGAGAGCCAGCAAAGAAGCCTTGAACGGGTTGCGGTATTGGGCCCCACGGTCGCGCAAGATCTTTTTGGCGACACGGATCCGATCGGCAAGCAAATCCGTATCAACAAAGTCAATTTCAAAGTCATAGGCGTGCTCCAGCAAAAAGGAAGCGCCGGATTTTTCAATCCCGATGATACCGCGTTTGTGCCGCTTTCCACCATGCAAAAAATCCTTGCCGGAGAAGATTTTCTTTCCACTATTGCGATAAGCGTTGATAGCAAAGATCACATGCCGCAAGTGCGGGATGCCACGATTGCGGCACTTGCCGAAAAGCATCGCCAAGATCCCCAAAACCCGGACTTTTCCATTGTCTCGCAAGCAGATATTTTAGGAACGCTTACGCAAGTAACTAATACGTTTACCATTTTTCTCGCCTCAATCGCCGGGATTTCGCTCATTGTCGGCGGCATCGGCATTATGAACATGATGCTCACCACCGTAACCGAGCGCACACGCGAGATTGGTTTACGCAAAGCGATCGGCGCTAAGAAAAAAGACATCAGCTTACAGTTTCTTTCCGAAGCGGTGATGCTCACATTCCTTGGCGGAGCCGCCGGCATCGCGCTCGGGTGGATTATTTCTCTTGTGGTATCCAAAATCGCCGGCATTGCAACGAGCGTTTCGCTCTTCTCGGTCTTGCTCGCGTTTGGAGTGTCGGCCGCGATCGGAATCGTGTTCGGCTATTATCCGGCGCGGCGCGCCGCAGGACTCAATCCGATTGACGCGCTTCGGTATGAATAAACCTCGCACCTTCACCATAGGGTATTACACCTATGCGGTTGAAGGATGTATCCCGCACTCATAAGTGAGTGCGGGGTAAAGAGGCCAATTTTCACCAATCCTCTTTTGCTTCCAGGCGCCGGACAAATATGAGAACGCCAAGTGGAACCAAGAGCCACCATATATGGTAATCGGGATTTGCAAAGAGTGCGCGCGTGAGCGGCGCAAGCAGTTTTGCTTTTGCCGGAGGAAGAAGCCAGAGAATAATATGGAACAAAAGACCTAACTGTGCAAAACTTAAAAAGAATGTTTGCCACACTGAACGTGCCGCAGGAAATCCGATTACTTTTCCCCGTCCCAAAAGAAAGAAGAGAAGAATGAAGATCGCGGCAAAAAGCGCAATTCTCACCCCATATTCGTCGCGAATGCCGAAAAACCTTTGGAGCGTTGAAATCGGGATCGCGGAAAGAAGCGCTAACGTTACATACGTATAGATGATCGCAGAGATAATCCTTCGCCTTCCGGCCCAAAATCCGTAAAACACGCTGATCGCAAAAAGCGCGACAAGAAGCACCACGTCCCACGTCGGATGCTGGAAAATGCTTTGAACGCTCGCAAGATATATTTTTGTGCTGGCTATGTTCATCACCTTTTAAAATATCTTAGAAACTGACACCTATGGAAGCTTTTTCAACAGTTTCTTAGAAGTCATCTCAAAATTAGTTTTTTCGCGTATCTTGTCATTCCCGCGAAAGCGGGAATCCAGCAAATACGCCACACACTGGATTCCCGATCAGGTCGGGAATGACAGAAAGATAATTTTGAGATGGCTTATAGTTATCCCGAAACAATTAATTTCTCACAGAATTTATTCGCCTTCCGTTTCCGATCCCTGCGTCTCTTGCGGCAGATGCTCCGGCAAGGACGCATTATTCTCCTCTTCTCCCGCGTTCAATTCTTGGACGGCTTGGAATATGCTCGCGCCCGTGTAAATCACTTTTGGTTTTGCGCCTTTTTGCGCCGTATCCACAAGCGTTGTGCCGTAGACAAAATGGTTTTCAAGATACGAAATGATTGTGTCCCCATCTTTTACCCGATCGCGCGAACCAAGAAGAATAATCGCAATCGGCCGCGCGTCCCCTTCCGACATTCGCACGCGATATACGCCTGCCATGGTTTGCAATGCTTCGGGAGTTGCGCCGGATTTGCCGCCCATAAAACGGGAATCGCCTGCGCTCCAGCTTACGTTTTTCCAGGTATGAGTTTTTACCCCGTTTTTGGAAGCAAGCGTATATTCCGGAAGACTGGAAATCGCGAAAAGCGGCCGTTTGTGATTGTAGATAAACTGCAAAAGGCGGAACGTATCGCTCGCGCTTGAGACATTTTTCGGCGTAAGACCGGTGGGGTCTTCATAGTGTGTACTCCCAAGTCCGATCGCTTTTGCTTTTTGGTTCATTATATCAATAAATCCGGGGACCTCTTCGGCGTAACGCGCGGCCGCATCATTGCTTGACGCAAGGATTAAGGGATACAGAAGATTTTCAGAAGTAAACGTTTCGCCCTCCACGAGCCCGCCAGTATCGCCAAACGTATCTGCCGCGCTCTTGGTAACGGTAAGCACTTTAAACCGGTTGATGGTTTCTAACGCCACAAGCCCGGTCATAAGTTTGGTAAGCGAGGCAATCGGATACGCCTGATCTTTTTCTTTTTCAAAAAGAATCTGTCCGGTTTCAAGATCCGCGGCAAGCACCGCATGAGTTGACATGAGTGAAGGCATATCCGCATTTTTTTTCTTCGTGAGCTCCGGAGTACGTTTCTCGTAGTAGGTAGCGACAAGATCTTTTTCCTCTGTTCCTTCGGGCGCATATACAAGTACGGTCATCTCGGTCGCGCTCAATGAAAACAACGCTTTTGCATCCGCGTCCCCCAGCCGTATGCATCCGCCGGAAAACGAGTCTGCGACCGGACGACCATTCGGATAATAAGGCCAGCCGTGAATAAAATAGTTTCCGAAAAAGTGCATACTCCACGGCATCCACACGTTTCCGATGCGTGAAAAATGGTTTTGCTCTTTGGAACGCACTTTATAAATTCCGGACGGAGTCTCAAAAAAACTTCCCTCTTTGCCTTTTGCCTGAATCGGAAATGATTTTATGAGTTCTCCTTTTTGGTAAAGCGCAACAGACATTTCCTCAAGATTGGCGAAAAGAAAATTACGTTCTTTTTGGATACCTTCGTCGCGCTTCGCTTCTATTAGTTTTCTATGAGGAGAAATGAGCGCGTCCTCGGCAAGCTCTTTATATTCCGGCCGGGGAGCGCGAATAACGGCAAGACCCGCCGGCATATTCTCGTCTCGCGCCATATCCGCAAGAAACGTATCAAAGGATGAACGCGCATACTCCGCGATGAAAAATATCAGGGTGATGAGAACAAAAAGAGAAATGCTGTAGCGGATACCTTTTATATCAAACTGTATGTGGGGCATATGCGAAAAAGAAAACTGATCCGCGTAAAGATGAAAGTTATTGTACAGGGAGGGTTATCCCGTGAGAGCACGCTTTTACGTTGTGGGGTGTATCCCATAAGTATACTCCATTTTTTCATACTCTCATAGCGGTTTTTCCACACCCATGAAAGAGGCGGTTAAGAAACTTTTCGCATCACGTTCCAAAAGTCCCGCCAGAGAGACGGGACTTTTATGACTCTATCCGTACTGATGCCCTTGTATGCGTTCTATTGGATATGGGCAGACGCCGTTGCGGTAAATTTCACCATGAGGGGAGCTCCGGAAGAACCGGCAAGCGGAACATCTTTTTTATAATCAAATGTTCCGTCGCCATCATCCGTATGAATCATCGCATAATACACTTTTCCTTCCGCGGTGTCCCGCAGAAGTTCTACTTCGCCGCTCCCCGATCCGGCAGGAAAGCGATGCGCGCCAAGAATATTTCCCGGTTTTCCTTCGCGATCCTCGTGGATCACCACCCATGCGGTTTTTTCTAAACTCACCGACTCGACTTTGACCGTATGCCCTTGAACCTGATCGCTCACGCTCACCGAATTCTTGCCGGAAGAAATCATGCCAGTCGCTTGCGGTGGATTCGCGGGCGCCGGAGGGGTTTGGGAAGAGGGCATTTGACTCGTTTCCGAATTTAAACTCGCGGCACCCGAAGCAGATTCATTTAAACTGCTCGCCTCTGTTGATTCTTGTGTTTGTTTTTCTTCCGATGCCGGCATTCCCCATCTTCCCCTTCCGAAAATAAACCATGAGACTCCGAATCCGACAATGAAAAAGAGTATCCCCGCAATCACAAGTTTTCTTATTCCGTTTTCTCCAGATTCCATACGATTGTTTTTAAACTTAGTAATAAATGAGAAATTCGTCAAAGAGACTTCCTGATGTGTTACCGCCCCTCTTGCATTATTCCGTGAACCGTTGCGCAATAGAACATCCGGACAGTCTCACCACATATCGACCATTAATAGCAATATAGTACCAAACCAAATTATTTTTTTCAAGCCCCGTATATCAACCAGATTATTTAATCACACTTCCGGGAGGAACATCTTTTTCAGGACAAAGAATAACCGGCCCGTCCGCGTCCGCCGCAAGAAGCATGCCTTGGCTTTCAAGTCCCATTAGTCGGCGCAGTTCCAAATTTACCACTACCACGATTTCTTTCCCCGCTAAATTCTTCGGTTCGTATCGCGTACCGATCCCCGCGATAATCTGCCGTTTTTCCGCGCCAATATCCACTTCAAGTTTCAAAAGTTTTTCCGACCCTTCCATGCGCTCTGCGGATACAATTTTCCCCACGCGCAAATCCAGTTTTTTAAATTGTTCAAACGAGATTGTTTCCATATAGTGTAGTATATTCTCCGTGCGTGGTGAGGTGGTCTAAAAGAGTAAGTAGCGCAGAGCCGCTTTCTTTGACCTCTCCCACAGGCAATATTTTCAGAGCGGTGAGTGGGACGTTTTGGAATATATCTTTTTTTCTATGACTATAGTATAATGGTAAAAGTTCAAATATCCTTTGTTTTTTAACATCAAGGAGGGCACGCATGAGCCAGGAAGATCGCGCAATAGCGTTCTTGCAAGAAATAAAAATTGTGCGAGGAGAGATTGCGGCAAATAAAAATCTTACTCCAGTTGAGAAAATATTAATACTCAATGATGTTTTCCTTAATATCGTTAAAGCGAGAGCGGCGTGTCATGATTTGACAATCGTGACCGTTTCAGACATTGGAAAACTTCTGGAGGACGAAGCGCTGGAAGAAGTATTGAGGGAAATCACACTACTCAAAACTCTTTCGGCAAGCGACGGAAATATCACTTCCATTGTAGAGATGGAAAAAGGGGTGTTAACCAAGAAACACTCTTACCTTATGGCTCAATGGCAGAAGTATCCAAAAAAGTAATATGCGGGGAGAAACCCTCCTGCGCATTTTTTTTATTCAAGCAACCGTCAATGTTCAGTATAATATTGAGGATAAACCTCCATACGGAGGCTTATCCTCAATATACTTTTAGAATCCCAAGAAGTTTTCATTGATACATAAGGATACGGAATACGAATGACTTACAAATATCTGGATTCTTCATATTCGCGTCATTCCCGCCCTTGGCCAGCTCGTTGAAGGCGGCGCGCGGGTTTGCCCGCCTCAACTTGCTCGCCTCGCTGAAGTTACGGCGAAGCGGGCAGTCTTCGGCGAGGCGGGCGTATTGGCGTTACGGCGTATTCGTATTCCGTAGCGTTATCTTAAACTCTTCCACCATCGGCACTTGTTCGGATTCAAGTCCATAGTTTTCTGCGGTATAAAATGAAGCCCAATCCGCGAGGATGAGCGAGGAAAATATTTTTTCAAATATTGCAGCGCCTTTAAGTTCTATTGATTCCCCTCTTATCCTCCGATCACGATACAGCCCATCCAATACTTCCATGCGTTTTTGTACCTGTGGATGGTCTCCTGCATCCTTCAAAAGAATATAGTAAAATTTCTCGGAAAGCGTTTTAGTCGCGGGTGTTACGTCAAATCCATTCATTTCGTTGTGGTTAAGTTCCGGAAATACATTGCAAAACGCCGGAATTTTCCCTGTCTCGTTACATTTGATTTTCCAATTATACGCAATCGCTTTATTCGTGGCAGAAGAATAAATAAGCGGAATATATCCATTCAGACGATCCGCGAGCGCTTTTCCTTCTTTTTCCAGTCCTCCCGCGTCAAGCGTGTCTGAAAGAGAATGGAGTTTTTGTATTGTCTCTGTCTTGCCCATAAGCGCCAAAAGCCCGATCATGCTAAATCCCAAAGCGGAACGCGGCTGGATTCCGGTATCGGGGATTTGGACATAGGGCAAAGAATCTTTTTTTGCAATCTCAAGCAGTTTTCCGCCCACCGTGATTGCCGCAACCGCCATACCTTTTTCCCGCGCATGTTCCAAACTATCAAGCGTCTCTTCGGTATTTCCCGAATACGAGCTTGCGATAAAAAGCATCTGGCTTGTCCGCTCCGATTTTATATAGGCCGGAAATCCATAATCCGAATGGATAGTAATGTCGCTTGCCGGATTCCAGATTTTGAGTAAGTCAGCCGCCCAGTGCGATCCGCCCATTCCGGCAACAATAAATCCTTCGTATCTTCCGAGTTTTTCTCCCTTCACGATAACCGGCTCAAATTCAAACTGCTTTGGAAAATTTTTGATTGCGTCCGACATCATAATTTTTAACCTTATTAATCACAATCACTCGGAAAAAGTCGTTTTCTCTTCTTCTGTTTTCCCGGGGATCTCTTTTAATTCCCATTCTCTCACTGCTTTTGCGATGAAATTAAGATTTTTAAATGTAACGCTTTTAAGGCCCGAAAGATTGTAAACAAGTTCCTGCTCTTCAATTCTTCCGCTAAGAAATGATAAGACAAGATTTCTCGCTCTCCAAAGAAATGAATCGGTTACCGAGTTAAGTCGTCCTTTTAGTTCGGTTTCTTTGAGATTGGCTTCTTTTGCTAATTTGTCCCGCGTATAAATCTCTGTTCCTTGATCGCTCATAATCTGGGCATTAACGATCTCCACTTTTTGATCTATTTGTCCGGCAATTGCCGCAATATGTTCTTCGATAACGCTACATTCCTTGCAAAAGCGATCGGAAATTTTTTCAGCTACCGGCTTTAATTCCGGAATTAAATCGGTAATGTCAATACCGTTTTCTTCCTCTGATTTCTCTCCGCGTTCGCGAAACGCCAATTCTCTTCCAAATCCGGGGATCCGCGGACTTTCATGTCCCGCTTTTTTTGCAAGCGGCTCCCGCGAACCAAAACCAACCACCTCTCGCGTTGAAGGATTCTTTGGTCTTTCCGCTTTTTGCGATTGTTCTTCCGTATAGGGACGAAATCCCGCGTACTCTTGATGCGCCATAATAGTATTCTACGCGCGATCCTTTGGTTTAACAAGTTTTTCCGAGTACGTTTTTATCCGCGCTATGTACTTCTCCGCGGAGTCTGCTTTTGACAATCTTAACCCACTCCCATTTTTTGCTTTACTATACCATATTCCAACATTCTTGAGAATGTTGGAATATGGTATAGTAGAGAGGCGGTTACAAAACTCCATTCGCTCTCTCCTTGTCACTCCCGACCCTCAATCAAGTTGAGGGCAGGCCCGATAGGGAATCCAGATTTTCTCTCTTATGGTCTGGATTCCCGCTGGAGTCCTGCCCTCGCGGAGGCGGGGGTTACCCCCGACTGCGATCGGGGGTGGGACACAAAAGAGTTTTATAATGGTCTCTATCTCTATAGTGTGCACCCACGGGTAAACCCATGGAACCCTGTCTAATAATTAGCGGAAGAAGATTTTAACCCTCACACTTGTCCTCTTGATATGTAGATTCTACGGTTCAACCACCAGGCAAGGGCAAAAAAGATGCCCCCGGCAACAACTGTCATGTACACGCTATAGCGCGCGGCGATACCTCCAAGATAGAAAAACACAATATGGGTTGGAATATCAATCAATATGACTGCGATAATGAAGGTGGCAAACGAGATTTTGGTCAGCCCGGCGGCATAGCTTACTATATCAAATGCCGCTTGCGAAATGAGGCGAAATGCGAGAAATGCCCAAAATTGTGTCCGATGTGAGATTGTATCTTGAAATTCGTGGATTTTTTTGAGAGGCGTCAAATATCCCACTATCCGTTCTCGATATTTGCGCGCAATGAAAAATGCCGCTACTACCCCGAGCTCCGAGCCGATAAGATTATAAAGCATCGCCTCCCACCACGGGAGAAAGGCAAGACTCGCAATTGCGATTGGCGCGCCGGGAAGCGGCGCCAACACCGCGGTGATAAACTTAGATACAATAATCACGGCGGGCGCCGCGTAAGGATATTTTACAATTATGTGTATAACGAAAGAGTACGGGATAGGCGAGAGAAGAGGAAATAGAAAAAGAGCGGTAACCACGATACTGCCGATTATCCAAAAGATGCCTTGTGTTGTTCTTTGAGATAATCTCATCGTCCTTTGATGAATGCGAAAATGTGACCAAAAATTCCTATGCCAAGCGCCGTGCCGCTAAAAAAAGTCAAACCTTTTTCTGTCATCAAAAGCCCCAAACCAAAGCCCAGCGCAACATGCATAAAATCAGTCACCGCAATATTGTTGCGGAAATAACCGTAAAGCCGTTTAACCATCCAGCCGATAAACGGCAATCCGTAAAGTTTTTCGTCCATGTTCATATTTTTAAACCTACTGCACAATATACATTTACGCGGGCGTTTTTCGGTATCCGGTTCCGGCCGGAATAAGGCGGCCGATGATGACGTTTTCCTTAAGTCCGCGAAGTTCGTCTCGCTTTCCCCTCACGGATGCGTCAATTAAGACGCGCGCGGTTTCCTGGAATGATGCGGCGGAAAGGAAACTGGATGTTGAGAGCGCAACGCGCGTGATTCCCAAAAGAAGCTGATACGCGGTTGCGGGTTTTTTGCCCGCGCGTCTTGCCCGCAGGTTTGCCATCCGGAATTCACGTTTTTCAATCACCTCCTCGGGCGAGAGATTTGTATCTCCCGCATCTTTGACGCGGACACGCGAGAACATTTGCCGCGCAATGATCTCTATGTGCTTATCGTGGATCGGCGCGCCTTGCAGGGAATAAATTTTCTGGACTTCTTTTACAATGTACCGTTCGGTTGCTTCGCGCCCGGCATAGCGGAAAAGTTCGCGGAGATCCGCGTGCCCCTCGCAGAGCATATCGCCTTTTTTCACCTTACTCCCTTTCTCCACCGCAAGTCCGGTTGCCGGAGGAATTTTAAACTCTTTGATCGCGGTTTGCCCGCCTCCATTTTGCTTCGCAAGACTTTTGCGGGTTTGGACTTTTTCCGAAATCTCCTCCGGTTCCACTTCCACGCGGATTATTTTCTCCCGGCCCTCTTCCGCAATTTCAAGCACCTCGCCGTTCACATCACAAAGAACTGCCCTACCTTTGGGCGGGCGCACTTCAAAAATCTCTTCCACGCGCGGAAGCCCGGTCGTAATGTCACCGCCTCCGGCAACGCCTCCGGTATGGAATGTCCGCATGGTAAGCTGGGTTCCCGGCTCGCCGATCGCCTGCGCCGCAACCACTCCCACCGCCTCTCCGGGCCGCACCAGCGCATTTGAACCAAGATCGTACCCATAGCATTGCCGACACACTCCGCGGATACTGCGGCAGGTGATTGGAGAGCGCACCACCACCCGTTCTCCTCTTTTCTCTTCTAATATTTGCGCGCGTTCATGTTCTATTAGTTCGCCCTTGGGAATGAGCACGTTTCCATCGGCATCGCGCGCGTCCTCAAAGAGTACTCTCCCAAACATCCGCATACCAAAGGGCTTGCCGATCTCTTCCGAATCCTGACGCGTGATCTCAAGACCCCGCTTTGCATTGCAGTCTGATTCAAACACAATAATGTCCTGCGCGACGTCAACCAAACGCCGCGTAAGGTATCCGGCCGCAGATGTGCGAAGCGCGGTGTCGGCAGTTCCTTTGCGCGCGCCGTGCGTTGAGATAAAGTATTCAAGCACGTTTAATCCTTCTTTATATGACGAGAGCACGGGAAGTTCTATAGTGCGGCCTGCCGGGTTATTCACGAGCCCTTTCATGCCGGACATTTGGGTGATCTGGGTCCATGATCCGCGCGCGCGCGAGGTTACGAGCGCATACACTGGGCCTTCCGGATCAAGCGCCTCCGACATGAGTTTTCTCATTTTATCCACTACGCTCCCCCAAATTTCCACAACGCGCACATAGCGCTCCCGATCGGTGAGAAGCCCGCGCTGATATTGGTCAAGCACTTTTAAGACATCTTTTTCCGCCGTTTCAATAAGCCCCTGTTTTTCTTTCGGAATTTGCAAATCATCCATTCCCCACGAAAGTCCAGAGCGCGTCGCGTATTCAAACCCGAAATTTTTTATGCGGTCAAGAATCGGTGGCGTCCCCTCTATCCCGTAGCGCTTAATAATCTGCGCGACAATATCTTCCAAATCGCGGCTTTTTAACTGCTGGTTGACGTACGGAAAATCTTCCGGAAGCGTGCGGTTAAAAAGAAGCCGCCCCACGGATGTTTCCACCATTTGGTGGGTACGCGCGGGATTGGCAGTCCGTTTTTCCTTCTCGGTCATGTATCTTCCCTCGCATTTCGCGCAAGGAAGACGCACTTTGATTTTCGCGCCCATGTCAATTATATTGAAATCCTGCGCAAGCGCCGCTTCTTTTTCCGAACCAAACATTTTTCCTTCCCCGCGGGCGCCCGCGACAATCGTTGTTGCAAAATAGCACCCGAACACAATGTCTTTTGTCGGATTTACGATCGGGTCTCCGGTCGCGGGCTTTAGCAGATTTTTTGAGGAAAGCATAATACTGCCCGCCTCTCTCTGTGCCTCATCCGTAAGCGGCAAGTGAACCGCCATTTGATCTCCGTCAAAATCCGCGTTAAACGCAGGACACACAAGCGGATGGATTTGAATCGCGTCTCCCTCAATCAATATCGGCTGAAACGCCTGGATGCCGAGTCGGTGCAGTGTGGGCGCACGGTTCAAAAGCACGTAGCGTCCTTCAATCACCTCTTCCAAAGATTCCCACACGCGCGGATCCTGATCTTCAATCAATTTCCCTGCGCCGCGGACATTGTGGGCAATTTCACGTTCAATTAAACGGCGAATCACAAACGGTTTAAAAAGTTCAAGCGCCATTTTTTTGGGAATCCCGCATTGGTGCAATTGGAGCGAAGGGCCGACCACGATTACGGAACGACCCGAATAATCCACGCGTTTTCCCAAAAGATTTTGGCGGAAACGGCCTTGTTTGCCTTTCAGGATATCGGCAAGAGATTTTAACGGCCTTCTCTGCGCTTGGGATGCGACCGGAGACGTGCCGCGCCGAATGGAATTATCTATAAGCGCGTCCACCGCCTCTTGGAGCATGCGCTTTTCGTTTCGCGTAATCACTTCGGGCGCGTGTAACTCAAAAAGCCGTTTTAAGCGATTGTTCCGGTTGATGACGCGGCGATACAAATCGTTTAAATCCGAGGTGGCGTATCTGCCGCCGTCCAATTGCACCATTGGCCGCAAATCCGGCGGGATAATCGGAATCACGGTAAGAAACATCCATTCGGGCCGAATCCCGGCCTGAATCATCCCCTTGATGACATGAAGCCGCCGCAATGTTTTTCGCTTTGCCAAAGAGGTTTGACTGGGAAGTTCCGTTTCCAGCGTCCGACGCATTGCCTCAAGGTCCACATCTCCAAGGATTTTTCTGATCGCCTCCGCGCCAATGGACGCCTCAAAAACCTCTCCGAATTTTTTCGCCATCCGGTGGTACTCCACTTCCGAAAGCACGTCATAAAGCTCGAGCCCGCGCAATTCTTCCTTTACTTTATCTTTTGCTTCTTTGAGCCGTTTCATTTCTTCTTCGGATGATTCTTTCGCCTTTATCTTAAACTCGCGCTCCACTTCGTCCAATGCGTTCAGACGCTGGTCTTCAACAATTTTGGTAATGACATATCCGGCAAAATAAATAACCTTTTCAAGATTGCTCACCGACATATTCATAAGAAGCCCAATTTTGGACGGGATACCGCGCAAAAACCAAATGTGCGCAACCGGACTTGCGAGCGTAATATGCCCCATCCGTTCGCGCCGCACAATGGCGCGCGTTACTTCCACGCCGCATTTATCGCATACGATTCCTTTGTAGCGGATGCGGCGGTACTTGCCGCAATAACACTCCCAGTCCTTGATGGGTCCGAAAATGCGCTCGTCAAAAAGCCCATCGCGCTCCGGTTTTGCGGTGCGATAGTTGATCGTCTCCGGCTTGGTTACTTCGCCAAATGACCACGCCAATATGTCGTCCGGCGAAGCCAGGCGAAGAACAAGTCCGTTAAAATCAGTGAGCGAGGTTTGATCCATGGAAACTAGATTGTAGGAAGTAGGTGGTAGGTTGTAGAAAAAAATTGGGATAGTTTCTACAACCTACTTCCTACAACCTACAAGCTAATTATTTCACTCTCTGCCTCTCCCGTACCGGCTTTGCCATGGGAGAAGCAATCGGTATTTCTTCGGGAGGCACCGCTTCTTCTTTCTTCAAGACGTCCACGCGAAACGCGAGTCCGCGCAGTTCATTTATTAACACGTTAAATGACGCGGGGATATTCGGATTTTTTATTTTTTCGCCGTTTATGATCGCCTCGTACGTTGCCGAACGTCCCAGCACATCGTCGGATTTTATGGTAAGCATTTCCTGAAGCGTGTGGGACGCGCCATACCCTTCCAGCGCCCACACTTCCATCTCGCCAAAACGCTGGCCTCCGAATTGCGCCTTGCCGCCGAGCGGCTGTTGGGTGATGAGCGAATACGGCCCGATTGAGCGCATGTGGATTTTATCCTCTACAAGATGGATCAATTTCATTATGTAAATCATCCCCACCGTTGCTTTTTGCGCAAATTTCTCTCCGGTTCTTCCGTCATAGAGCGTTACTTTTCCGTCTGCGGGAAGCCCGGCTTTTTGAAGTTCCGCTTTGATCTCTTTCTCGCTTACTCCGGCAAGCGCCGGCGTAATCGCCCGATATCCGAGTTTTGCCGCGGCCCAGCCAAGATGGGTTTCAAGAATCTGTCCGAGATTCATGCGGGAGGCAACGCCGAGCGGATTTAAAATCATCTCCACCGGAGTTCCATCTTCAAGGTGCGGCATGTCTTCGGCCGGAAGAATTTTTGAGATCACGCCCTTGTTGCCGTGCCGGCCCGCAAGTTTATCGCCCACCGCGATTTTCCGCAGCTGCGCCACGTCAATCTGAATCTGCTTGATGACTCCTGCCTCAAGTTTGTCCCCCCGATCCCGCGAAAACACCCTGATCCCGACCACGCGACCGCGTTTGCCGTGCGGAAGCCGGAGCGAGGTGTCTTTCACGTCGCGCGCTTTTTCTCCAAAGATCGCCCGCAGAAGTTTTTCTTCCGGCGTGAGATCCGATTCCCCTTTCGGGGAAATTTTCCCCACCAGTATATCGCCCGATCTCACTTCAGCCCCGATCATCACCACCCCCTCCTCGTCAAGATTTTTCAGTTTTTCTTCGCCAATGTTTGGGATGTCCGGAGTGGTTACTTCGGGTCCTAACTTTGTGTCTCTGACATCAACGGTAAAATCTTCAATATGGATTGACGTATAGCGATCATCTTCCAAAAGACGTTCTGAAATGATAATCGCGTCCTCGTAGTTTCCGCCGGACCAGGAAAGAAACGCAACCAAAATGTTCTGGCCAAGCGCAAGCTCGCCGCCTTCGGTTGAAGAACTGTCCGCAAGCGCATCTCCCTTTTTCACTTTTGTGCCGCGCCGCGCAAAGGGGAGCTGGCGGATGACGGTAAATGCGTTCGTGCGCAGATACGATACCAGCGGATAGTCGTGGATTTTTCCGTTCTTATCCTTTATTGCGACGCGGCGCGCGTCAACTTCTTCCACCACTCCGTCTTCTTCCGCAATGATCACGCGTCCCGAATCGCGGGCGCTCCGCGCCTCCACGCCGGTTGAGACTAATGGCGCGGATGCGCGCACGCAGGGCACGGCTTGACGCTGCATGTTTGAACCCATAAGCGCGCGGTTTGCGTCATCGTGCTCCACAAACGGAATCAAACTCGTAGCAATGCTGATTGCTTGCTGGGGAGAAACGTCCATGTAATTTATTTCCTCGCGCGCCGCAATGCCCGGGTTTCCGCGGATACGCGCCTCCACCCGATCGTCTAAAATCTTCCCGGCGCTATCCACTGAAACACCCGCGTGCGCAATGTTATAGTTTACTTCTTTTACCGCGTTTAAGTATTCAAGTTGTCCGGTCACTGTTCCGTCTTTCACTTTAAGATACGGAGTTTCAATAAGCCCGAGATCGTTTAACCGCGCGTAGGACGCAAGATGCCCCACCAAGCCGATGTTGGGACCCTCGGGAGTTTCAATCGGACAAATCCGTCCGTAATGCGATGGGTGCACGTCGCGCACCTCAAACCCGGCGCGCTCGCGCTGAAGCCCGCCCGGGCCCATCGCGGAAAGCCGGCGTTTATGCTCAAGCTCGGATAAGGGGTTGACCTGATCCATAAATTGCGAGAGCTGGGAGGAAGTGAAAAATTCTTTCACCGATGCCATAAAAGGCCGCGCGTTGATAAGCTGGGCCGGAGTCAACGTAAACGGATCAAGCGTGGACATGCGGTCGCGCACAATACGACTCAAGCGGGCAATGCCCACGCGGAGTTTATTTTGCAAAAGCTCACCCACTCCGCGTACGCGCCGATTGCCCAGATGATCAATATCATCTGCGGGCGTATCTCCCTTATTGTTCAATCGGACGATTTCTTTGAGCACCGCCACCACGTCTTCTTTGGACAAAATTCGCTCTTCTTTGGAATAGTGGATCTTCTCGCCCTCCTTTATCGGAGCGCCAAGCGCCAAGCGCTGGTTAAATTTATACCGCCCGACTTCCGCAAGATCATAGCGATCAAAGCTTATCATGGTCTGGATGAGGGAACGCGCATTATCCACGGTGGCAAGGTCGCCCGGCCGGATACGTTTGTAAATTTCAATAAATGCGTCGTCGGGCGTTTTTGAAGGATCGCGCTCAAGAGTCTGGCTAATGTATTTTATCTCTCCGTCATCGGCATTTTTAAAAATTTCCTGAATCTCTTCGTTGGCACGCGCGCCTAAAATGCGCAGGAGCGCGGTTGCGGGGATTTTTCGTTTCCGATCAATTTTTACGCCGATCGCGCCGTCAAGATCAGTTTCAAATTCAAGCCATGCTCCGCGGTTCGGAATTATTTTTGCGCCGAAATATTTCTTTCCGCGCGAGATATAACTCGTAAAATATACGCCGGAAGAGCGGATGAGCTGTGAGACCACCACGCGCTCAACTCCGTTTACGATAAAAGTGCCCCGCGGCGTCATGATCGGAAAATCGCCGAGATAAATCTCTTGTTCCTTGACTTCGCGCGTCTTGCGGTTCGTAAGCCGCGCCCGCATGCGGATCGGCGCTTCGTACGACAAATTGAGTTCTCGCGTTTTTGCCTCGTCATATTTTGGCTCGTCCAGCGAGAAACTCGTAAACTCAAGCAAGAAGTCTCCTCCGCTAAAATCTTTGATCGGAGAAACTTCATCAAAAAGTTCTTTTAACCCTTTTTCAAAAAACCACGCGTATGAGTTTATTTGAACTTCGGCAAGCGGAGGAAGTTCCACCGCAGAGGGTTTGTATTTTGAAAAATATTTTTTGTCCATAATCTAAAGACTTTACATTACGACGAAGCACCCTCCTTTTGTCATTCCAGACCTATAGACCTCTTGCACAATACCATTATCTACTGCAATTTCGCTATTTTGGCTACGAATGCGCAAAAATGTTTTCAACATATACGCAGTATATGCTTCAAAATTTTTCCAACACTCGCTCAAAATATCGAAATTTCGCAGACGCGAGGCGATT
>VMFQ01000059.1 GCA_007376125.1 Parcubacteria group bacterium Gr01-1014_33
CCGAATCCCTCGCGGACATCCTTTACCTCATTTTTCCGACCGACGTTCGGAACGTCTTGGAGAAGGATTACTCGCATAAAAGAATTATGAATCAGGAATTATGAATCAGGAATAAATCATAACTCATAATTCCAGATTCTATATTCTGCTGTTCCTTACAACCCCCTCAATACCTCAATCCCTTTCTCCATAATCCAATCCCGATCCTCCTCTCCTTCTTTTGGCTTTTCCGGAATCTTTACTTCCACATCCGGTTCAAGCCCTTTGCCGTTGATTTCAATTCCTTTGGGAGTGAGCCATTTTGCGATTGTTACTTTGAGAGAAGAATTTCTGGCAAGATTCAACACTTCCTGCACCGATCCTTTGCCAAATGTTTTTGCCCCCACAAGTTTTATCCCTTTTGCGTCGCGTAACGCCCCCGCGACGATCTCGGATGCGGACGCGGATCCTTCGTTTACGAGCACCACGAGAGGAATGTTTTCAAAAAGCCGATACCCGCTTGAGCGATAACTGTCTTCGGACCCGTCCGCGTATCGTTCACGTGCGACCACTTCTCCGGACCGGATAAACCAGCTTGCAATGTCAACTGAAACAGTAAGGAATCCTCCAGGATTGTTACGGAGATCAAGAATGATTTTCTTTGATTTGCTCCGGTAAAACTCTTCCACCGCTTTACGGAATTCAGACCCGGCATTTTCGGTAAAGTGATGGAGTTTTATCACAAAAATCCCGTCCGGCTTTTGCTCGGTTTCAAGAATTTGGATTTTAATGATATCGCGAGTAATGGTAAACTCTTTCGGCTTCTCAAAACTGTCGCGCATAATAGTGAGCCGTACTTTTGTCCCTGTTTCTCCGCGAATCAAACGAACCGCCTCGTCAAGAGGAAGATCAGCAGATACTTTATCATCAATTTTAATGATTTTATCCCCGGCTTTCAGCCCGATTTTCTCGGCCGGGCTTCCTTTAAGCGGGGCGATAATCGTGAGCATGCTTTTCCGTATCCCGATCTCTGCGCCAATCCCGCCAAACGATCCCTTTATATCCTGCTGAAACTGCTTTGTTTCCGCAGGCGGGAGAAATTCACTATACGGATCTCCGAGCGCGCGCACCATTCCAGAGATCGCGCCATACACGAGTTTTTCCCGATCTATCTTTGCTTTGTCCACGAATTTATCCTCCACTTTTGACCACACGTCCCAGAAAAGGTTGAAATCCGCTTCTTTTAGTTTGGTTTGAGGATTCGGCTCTTTCCCTAATATCCCCATTACTTTCTCTACTCCGGGGCGATTCTGATATCCGTAGCGCGCGCCCGCAAAAAAACTTGCCCCGATGACAACGAGGGCTAATACAATGGCGTACGCTTTTGTATACTTTTTCCAATCAAAATTCATCACTTTCTTATTATTGCAGAAAAAAGAGGATGCGTCAAATAAAAACCCTTGAAGGTGATTTCCTTAAGGGTGTCTCTCTCCTTATCTACATATGAACTAACTATATCGTCGCCGCCACTCTTCACGAGCTGCAACCAAAAGCTTAATGATCTCATCTGCCGGATACGAGACATTTCTGGAGCTTGTGTTGAGCGAACAGGAATGATATTTTTTTCTTTCATTATCCTGCCACAAGAGTACGTTGATCGCGGTTAATCGCCTTGTACATTCCATTATTTCGTGATGCGAGAACCCCATATCCATTACTCTTTGCCCTACACGTTCAAACCTAACATAATTATCTCTGAAGTACGGATGATCGCTCCCCGGCCGCAGTAGCCAGACCATGAGCGCATGCGCGCAGAGAACATTGATTCCCGTGGGTTGTAGCAATGTCTGAAGTTTCTTGAGCGGCAGAAAATCAAAAAATCGCTCTGTTGGTACCGTTCCATGTAGCAATAATTTCCCCTGAGTTGGTTCAGATAAGGAAGTGCTGCTGATTTTGCCCGCTGAAAAGAACGCGTAGTTTAGACGCTCAAGAGATCGTGGAGTACCTTCCTTTATCAGCTCATCAAAGATGTCTTGGAGGAGTTTTTGTCGCTGTTTATTGGGCTCGCTTGCGGCCATATCTTGAAGCTTCTGGAGCATCTCCTCCCACTCTGCATGTATCTCTCTTTTCGTCGTATCTCCTGCGGGCAATGGTCTTTTATTTGTTACTCTCGCCAATGCGGGTTGAGCAGTATTTTTGATGGAAGACGATTCTGGTTCTCGACTTGACACGCTCTTGAGTATGACGGGATCGGGGGATGCGGGCAAGCGTTGTGGTGTGCGGTTCGGCTGATGCGCTTTATTTCTCCTGATACTTTTGATGATTGCCCGGATGCCTGACACACACTTCTGCTCCAGCGGCTTGGTAAAAACGATTGCCGCGCCAATACCAAAAATTATCATACCGGTGATGAGGTCATAGTGAAATCGCGTTTCCGCAGTCGCATTGACCCAATCCTCTATCGTCGCCGCCTCCTCAACCAACGGGAAGGTGTTGCGAAGTTCTCCCGTAGAGAAATCAAACTCCTTCCATCGTTCCGGTATGAGCCATACACCATTATGTATATGCGCTTCCGTAACAAGAGGCCTCTTTGCTCCGATCGGCTGATCTTCAATAAGCGGCTCAAAGATAACCAGGAACTTACCGGTATCCAGCAACTTAATGAAGTGGAGCGCTCTCGCTTTCCGGAAACTTGTCGCGAGCAATGCGCGCATGTCTCCATCACTGATAAACACACCATGCTCTTCCCCGCGCTTTACGCGCTGATATTGGCTCAAGTGCGGAAAAAGCTCACCCAGGCGTTTTTTTTCCGAAAAAACGATATAGCCGCGTGTTTCCATCATTGAGAAAAGGCGTTTTTCCATGCGCTCTTGACGCACCTCTGGCCGTTTTGATTTGGCAAAATCCGCACTCCCCACAATCAGCCACATCATTGCAAACATACAAGACACTATTACAATAAGGATTCGCATCTTTCTTCCTCCTTATTCTTATATTTTATGTTGTCAAAGATCTGACTACGCGATAGATAGTTTTAAGATACGCCATTGACAAAGAAGTGTCAAATAAAAAAGGATTTAGGGAAAACCTAAATCCTTAAATTTATTTCTTGTACTCATTCATGCTTAATTTTGCCACTTGTGATCATAAATACCGTTTTAAATTTTCGTAGAGAGGAGTATTGAAGCATCCATTATACTCGCTATTTGCTGCATCTCGATGATATATCGGTCTCCATGCGACGTAGTCAGAGGAGGCGCCGTAATCTTGATAACTGTAGATCCAATCGGAAGGAATATATTTTTCTGCATAAAGGCAAATGCGCTCTTTTCTTGAGTATCTTGGGAAGAAGTCTCTGCTCACCGATCGGCTCTCAGGTCTATAGAGAAACGGTCCGCCCGCGACTGGGCGAATTCCGGTTTCTCGTATTTCCGAAGGCAACCGATCTGTAATTATTTTAAACAAAATAAGTCCCGCTGGATTCACATCCTCCTCCTTGTAACAAGTATTCTCATGCCAGTATGCGCCATGACAGAGAGAAAGTGCCTGTGCAGTTTGGACATTTAACTCTAAACCGTTTCTACAATTTGGCTTATGTATTACAATGCCTTGCCTATGGCGAATGGAGTACAGACATGAATGGAAAGAAACTTCAACAACTTCCGTACATGTGCATTTAGTTTCTTCTTCAAATGGGTATCGGCGCGCTTTAGAGTATTGACATATCATCTTCTTCCTCCTTTTCTTCTGCTAATTTTTTCCACATGGGCGGCATCATCCTGTTCCGCGAGAAGATTGTTGAAGCGATCACATCCGCGAGCGCGGTAGTCAGTATGTAACTTTCCTTCAGGAGTGAGTCCAACATATGCGAGAGGGAGTGGACGAAGGCATTTATACCGTGCATGGCGAGAACAACTCTTGTCTCCTTTCTCTCCAAACGGGCAAAAACTGTGGCGGTTACGTATTTCCGGTGGCGCGTTCATAAGGGTTATTGCAATAATCTCGGCATCTGTATATCCTACTTCCTCATACTCTTCTCTTAGCCCTTGTAATTCTTCCGGAGGCCAATCGTCATTGTGCCACAACGATCGTACGAGCCAAAGGGGTATTTTCATTGCTGATCCTCCTTTTTATCACGACCCCAGCCAGTACTTGAGTTTGTCTTACTGCTATCCATGGGATCACTTCCCCAGCCGCGACTTTTCTTGTTGACGCTTTCGATTTTAATCTCCTCTTGTTGAACTTCTTCGATTTTATACACTTCATATCCTTCCCATGACGGATGTTCTTTGACAAACTCTCTGGTTGATTCTCGTGCTAATTCTTCCGCCGTCTCTCTTGTCTTGCACGAGGCAAAGTGTTCAGAATATGGTCCTATCCCGTATACTATAGTGCGAAATATAATTTTGTACGGCCAAAGATGGGGTAATAGTTTTTCCGTGGGAGGAATGGAGAGGCAAGATGTCCAGTGCATTATGTACGCCATGGTATTCTCCTTCCATTTCCATTTTGTTTTGGGAGAGCTATATTGCGGGGACGAAGTAGACGATAGTCGGAATTGAAGCCGGTCCCCAGCCAACACAGATGCATGAACCACTCGCTTCTAAATATGTGGAGATAGGGGACACAGTCACTTACCATATCACACAGACCCAGGACTGTACCAACAAAAAGCAGATAAAAGTCATCTGCCCCTGCCGGAATAAACTCGGGATGCTCCAGTAGCCCCTCGGCGTGGCGTTGTCCATAAACGGCGCCGAGTTCGTAAGCTCGTTTTATCAGCTCTTCACCATTAATGTAAAGTTCCCGTTCCTTGAGGAAATGGACAACTTCCCATTCCGTGGAAAGCGTCTCCCCCTTGCGGAGAGGAGTGTCTTTGAGAAGCGTCCATCCCTTTGCCCACCTGTCGTGAGTAAAGGTCAAGCTGACGGTGGGGACGATCGAAGGACGGATTATCTCGACCGTATCTTTTCTTTTTCTGTTATCCACCGATCCATTAGATCCGTTGCCATTTAAGAAAAATGGTTTATCTATCGATTCTTTGCTCATTTTTTTCTCCTTTCCTTATTTTTGTAAAAGACCCAAATCCAGTACATTTTGTACTGGCCTTTATTTGCTTTGCAAAAAACAGATAAAAGCTAGGACAAAATAAAAAACGCCTTCCGCGAAAGTCCGGAAGGCGTTTTATAATGCTTTTTGAATATTATTTATCCAATACTAAAATCCGGACTTTGCGAGGAAGCCTTTATG
>VMFQ01000060.1 GCA_007376125.1 Parcubacteria group bacterium Gr01-1014_33
GAGGCGTAGTAGAACTACGGCGATACTCTTTTTGCGAAGTCTGACGAAGGCGTAGCCGAGAATCTGAAATTGCAGCAGGAAGAGTTTTGAAACCATCTCTATGTATGCATTATGCCGCGCTTTCTTCTTTTACGTTTTCGGACAAAATCTCTTCCGTATCTTCTCTTTGCGCCTCTTCTTTCACCTCGCGGGAGATTGCATCTTCTGAAGGAGCCGGATCTTCATTATTGCGTGGATCTTTCACGGGATTCGCAAGCCCCAAAGACATCCGGTGCTCTTTTGGCTCAATAAGAATAATTTTAAACATGTATTCCTTGCCAAGTTCAAGCGCACGGCGCATTGCTTCCTGGGTACCAAACTCCGAGATATGAATAAGCCCCTGAATATCGCGTTCTACTTCCACAAACGCGCCAAACGGATTGAATTTGGTTACCTTTCCCGTTACTATCGCGCCCTTCTGATACTTTTCTGCGGTTTTAATCCACGGGTCAACTTTTAGCTGTTTTAGGGAAAGAGATATTTTCTCCCCTTGGATGTCAATTATTTTTGCGTTCATGCGCTCGCCCGGTTTTAGCGCTTGCCGCGGATCTTCAATAAGCGACCAATCAATTTCGGAAAGATGGATGAGCCCTTCAAGACCTTGGTCGCCAAACTTCATAAACGCGCCAAAGTCCACCACGCTCGTAATTTCTCCCTCCACTATGTCTCCCACATGGTATTTGGCAACCGCGGAGCGAAACGTTTCCTGATCAAGCCCTTTTTCCGTAAGTATGAGTTTATTTTCCTGCGGATTAAGATCAAGTATTTTCACTTTAAGCGTTTGCCCCACAAGTTTTTGGAGCTCCTGAAAAATCTTTTCCTTTGATCCGCCGTCCACGCGGGGATAGTTTTTATAGGAAAGCTGGGAAGCGGGAAGAAATCCCTCAATGCCCCCTGTCTGGAGAATAAGCCCGCCGGTATTTGCTTTTTCTACTTTAAGCTCAAGCGTCTCGCCGTTTTCCATACCCTTTCTCAAATCAACCCACCTGCGTTCGCGCCCCGCTTCCTGGAGCGAGAGCTCCACATACCCCTCTTCGTTATCCTGCTCAACCACTTTCGCGCTTATGCGATCTCCGGCGGAAAGCCCTTTTATAATATCCTGCGCCGCGTAATACTCGCGACCGTACACGATGCCCGTGCCAAGCATTCCAAGATCAATAAACATGCGCGTTGCCTTCCGGCCGATCACTTCTCCTTCCACAATTTCGCCCACTTTCAAAAATCCCGCGCCTACGCCGCTTTTAAGAAGCGCCTCCATAGGATGGCGGACTTTTAGCCCCGCGCGAATCGCCAATTCCGTGTCTGATGCCGACTCTTGTTCATTTTGGATGTCGTATGCCATACACGGGAGTATACTACAATGCCATGAGAGATTGCAAGATGAGGAGAGAAATGATATACTTGTAGTAATCGCGAATATACGAATTTAAAATAATATACGAATATACAAATCAGGAAATTCTTATTCGTATATTTGCGTTTGATTCGTATATTCGCGATTACTACTATGGTCATCCAATGGTACGGACAATCGTGTTTCAAAATCCAATCGGGCGAGTGGGTGCTTGCCATTGACCCGTTTGCAAAGGAGATTGGCTTAACACCGCCGCGGTTTCGGGCAGACATTGTGTTGGTTACGCACGCGCATTATGACCACTCAAACGCCGCCACGATAGCGGGAACTCCGTTTGTGATCACGGATCCCGGAGAATATGAAGTGGGAAATACGTTTGTGCGCGGCATTGAAACGTTCCATGATAACGTAAAAGGAAAAGACCGCGGGAAAAACACGATTTATGCAATCACTCTTGAAGACATCCGATTGCTCCATTTGGGAGATTTTGGAGAAGAAAAACTGCGGGATGAGACGCTTGAGGAAATAGCAAAAGTGGACATCCTTATGATTCCGGTGGGAGGAACGTACACCATCACGGCGGAACAAGCGGCAAAAGTGGTCGCGCAAATTGAACCGAAAATCGTGATCCCGATGCATTATAAAATTCCTGCGCTTACGATTGATCTTGCCGAGGTAACGCCATTTTTAAAAGAGATGGGAAGCGTAGGCGCAAAATCAGAAGAAAAACTCACCCTCAAGAAAAAAGATTTAACCGATGGCGGTAACACCGCCGTACGAGTGCTCCAGGTGATATAGGTAGGACTTTCGCGTTTAGTGTCATTGTGAAATCAAGCCTTTAGCCGCGAGCGAAACGAAACAATCTAAAACCTCGGAATACGAGATTGCTTCGTTCCGGCAAGCCGGAACTCGCAATGACAGGGGGAACGAGTAATTAATATAATCCTCATAGTTCGTCATTTATCATTTGCAATATGAACTCCTCCCTTAAAAAAATTCAGGACCTGCCCGATCACATGCGCCGCGTACTTGCCGGAGTGATTCTTTTTTTTGCGGCGCTTGCACTTTTTGCCGGATGGAGCAGAGTTACCTCCCTGCACCTTGCCGCAATATCGGACTTGCCGATCGCTCAAGAGCAAACCCCTCCGTTACTCCAGAACGGAGAGGATCGTACGCTTTCTCCGGCCGCAGGAGTCGGAGAATCATTGAAAGCGCTCAAAGGGTTTTTTCCGGAAGCGAGCGCCGGCCGAAAGAGTTATGCAAGCGCATTTTTTACCAAAGATACGGCCGGGCGCATCGGCTCTTCTTTATATTCATTTTTCCAATCGGTTGAAGATCGCGCGGTATCGGCCCTCTCCTACGGGTATGAAAAAATGCAGAGAAAAGTGGAGCCGCAATAGAATCAAGAAGCGGGAATTATGAATCAGGAATTTATGAACACTATACATAATTGTACAATCATACACGGAGATTGCTTGAAATATTTTTCCAACAAAAAATCCGCCGCGCGGGTTGATTTAACTTTTTTAGATCCGCCTTTTAATCAGGATAAAGAATATAATTCTTGGAATGATAATCTGCCCGAAGATACCTATTGGCAAATGATGAAAGATGTCTGCGCGGGTGTCTTTGAAATTACCTCCGATGGCGGAGCTATTTACTTCATGCAACGAGAGAAAAATGTGAAATTTGTTTTGCAGTGTCTTGATAAAACCGGCTGGACATTCCAAAATCTTATCATCTGGAAGAAAAAAACTTCGGCCGTTCCTTGTTCTTATAAATTCGGCAAGCAGTATCAGGTTATTGCCTTTGCCACCAAGGGTAAGAAATCAAGAGTGTTTAATCGCTTGCGAATTTCACCGCCATTGCCGCCAAATTATAAATACGAAAGAGAAAACGGCTTGTATCTCACTGATATTTGGGACGATATACGGGAATTGACCGCCGGCTACTTTGCGGGAGATGAGGCTATTAAAAAAGAAAATGGCGAGCGATTTCATAAACAACAATCGCCCTTAGCGCTTCTCGTAAGGATAATTCTCTCGTCTACTAAAATAGGCGATACCGTGTTAGACCCTTTTGCCGGAACAGGAACCACATTGATTGCCGCTGGGCAGATGGGAAGAAAGGCGATTGGAATTGAAATTGATTCAGACAACACAAAAGGCATTCAATCTCGCATAGAAGAAATGAGCCAAGCCGATAATGTGATGAGGTTTTATAAAGAATATGGCTATACGGAAAATCTAAAAGAGATATGGAGCGTTGATTCTATGTATGCTCTGACCCATAAGAAAGCGCAACCCAATTTATCATTGGCATTATGATTTATTCTATCAATCACTTTTTTTATTCGTTAGTCCAGCAGAAACACCTTTTTAAAAAAGTGAAGAAGTTGGACCAGTTTCCTTTTGACCAAAAAATATTAGCGTGTAAAAATAAGGGAGTATTTCCCGACTTGGCTATTCGTCTCAATAAGGATAAAAAAATATTTACGGGCGGAGAACTGATCGAATTGAAAGACAGCAATTCTTATACCGTCTCTTCCTTCAATTCAACTATTCCGTCAAGAAGTAAAAAGATTGAAGAAATCATTACCGGCGAAAATAGCAGTATAAAAAAACAAATGGAGCGGACCGGTAATGACATATTTTCCTTACCGGTAAGAGACGTATTTTATTTAGTAAGAGGAAGAAATAAACAACATACGAAGGTCTGTTTGGTGTATGGAAGTTTTTTTGAAACTATTAGAGTGAGTGAACTTATCAGCCAATCTTTCCATCAGGTATTAGTTGAGCGGCTAAAAGAAAGCGGTCAAGAAATCTCTAATGAATTAAAGCATACTATAGCATCTCTCTTGTCCCAACAGCAAAGTTTCAGTAAAGTGCGTAATGTAGAAAAATCTTCCGTAAAATTAAGGTTTAGAATTATGACCGAGGTGAAAGCCGAAGGGAATATTCTTAACGCGAAAAAATATCCGGAAATAAAAGATGATACGCTTAACTTTGTGTTACCTTGTCACAATGAAGAGCAAGAACTGGACAGTCGCAAGAAATTAGAGGAGGTATTTTCAAAAAAAGATCTGCGAAGTTTTAATATCTTTAAACTGAAGCATCATTTCAATGGCTATTTTTTGATAGTACAAACGGGACTATGAAAACTACCATCAAAGGACAAAGTTATAATTTTTGCATAGTAGCAAACGGAATGAGATTTTACATTAAAGCACTACATCGTGCTTCTTCTAGATTTTCCTTTATTAATAACCTTAATACGATTTTATCGGAATTCAATATCAATGTTGATGACAAAAGAGTTTCGGAGTCTCAATGGCTTATACCTAAAAAACAAGGTGGTTTATTCTTCAAAAAAGCAGTAGAGTTTTTATTAAGTAGAAATAGCCGCAGTTATATTGAAAGAAAACTAGATGAAGATAGAGAATGCGGGGAATGGGAAAATTCTTAACACTTATGTCCGACATTGGAAAAGTACAACAAAGGGAGATCGTGGACGAGATGCGCGAATCCTACTTGGATTACGCGATGTCCGTTATTGTCGCGCGTGCGCTTCCCGATGTCCGCGACGGGTTAAAGCCGGTGCACCGGCGGATTTTGTATACCCTGCATGAGATGGGACTCACCCACACGGCAAAATTCAGAAAATGCGCGGCAATCGTTGGGGATACCATGGGAAAAATGCACCCGCATGGCGATTCATCAATCTATGAGGCATTGGTGCGAATGGCGCAGGATTTTGCCCTGCGGTATCCGCTTGTGGATGGGCAAGGAAATTTTGG
>VMFQ01000003.1 GCA_007376125.1 Parcubacteria group bacterium Gr01-1014_33
TTACCACCGCGCCTTCCGGATTTGCCGAAGGGTTTATATTTACCTACTCCCGCTCTACTGGAGCGCTTACGAGAATTTTAGGCCCTTTTCTTGGGCTTACCACGACCTGGGCGCCCAACACACCGGTATTCTTTGCTTCGGCAACAAGAGAAGCCGGAAAACGGCTTGGCGCGAGCATACGAGAGGTTCCCGGCAAGTTCCTCTCCGCTTTTCCCGCCACTATTGCCCAAAAATGCGCATGGGCAGACGTAAATCTGATTTATTGCGCGGTGCCACGTAGTATCCCCGAGTCTGTCTCGCTTCCCGACGACTATATGCGCGGCGAATTTAATTCTTCGGATCGCATCATCTCCTTTGATCGCGTAAAAAAAGAAACAAAAGAGGTATTGAACGAAGGAAATTTTGACATGGAAAACCTCGTTACCACTAAAGACAAAAAATTCCTGTTTTTTGTGAGTAGGATAGATGGAACATTGTGGTCTCTTAAACTGGAATAGTAGGTTGTAGGAGTTAGATTGTAGTCGCTTAATTTCTAATTTCCTACTACCTACTACCTAATTCCTACAACCTAAGGGTACGGCTTAATCACCACCCTTCTTTCCGGCTCCACACCAAACGACTCCGTAGCGATATCCGGGTATTCCGCCAACAGGAGATGGACAATCCTTCGCTCAAACGAGCTCATGGGGCGCAGGGGCACTTCTTTTTTATAGAGCCGCACTTCTTTTGCGGCGTTTTTTACGTTTTGTTTTAGGTCCTCAAGCCGCCTCATGCGATAGTCGTTTATATCCAGCGTAAATTTTTCTTCATCTTCATGTTTTTTCCATAGTATCCGTTTAAGCATATATTCAAGAGCCGCGAGGTTTGCCCCGCGCTCTCCTATAAGCATATTAGTCTGGGGAACGCGGCTTGCCGGATCAGCATCCGCCGCATAGGTATTTCTAATTCTCACGCTCACACGATTTGCCCCTCCTTCGTGCACCTCAATATCCTCAATATCGTCAGAAAACCCCATAGAGCCAAGAAGTCCCCGTAATTCAGTTTTAATGCTCTCCATGTTCATAATAACGATCCGAAGTACAAAGTACGAAGTACGAAGTACGAAGTACGAAGTACGAAGTACGAAGTACGAATAAATGCAGGATTTTCGCTTTTTCCTTCTTTTCCTTATCGTAATTCGTAATTCTTACTTCGCGATTCGTACTTCGCTCTTTCCAATTCTCCTCACCACCATTTCCTGGACAATACCAATAATATTAAGAACTGTCCAGTACAGAGGCAGGGCCGAGGGGAGACTCCATGACCAAAGCAAAATAAGGCCCGGGAAAAGGTAGAGCGCTTGGTTTTGGAGGATTTGGCTGAAATCTCCTTTTGTTTTTGACGGCGGAGTACTGGGAAGTGTGAGCCGAGTTTGGAAATATTGGGTGAGGGCCGCAACCGCGCCCACCCAGATACTTCCTTTTGAAAGATCAAACACACCAAAACTTAACGGGTTAAGCGATCCGGGGTTTTGTATAAACGAATAGAGATAACTAAGCTCGTCCGGGTTAAATCCCTTGTGAAATACCTGAAAAAGCGCGATTAAGACCGGAAGTTGGATAATCAACGCGAGGCATCCGGAAAACGGATTTACGCGGTGTTTTGCGTAGAGCTCCATCATTGCGCGGCCCTGTTTTTCCTTGTCGTTTTTGAATGTTTCTTGGATTTTTTTGATCTCCGGCTGGAGTGCGGCAAGCGCGCGTTGGGCTTTCTGCCCTTTCCACAGAAACGGGGTAAGCGCGACGCGGATAACCATAGTGAGAAGTATTATTGAGACCCCAAGATCATGCACCGGAAGCGCCGTATAAAAAAAGACAAGCCCGTTAAAAAGAGGGCGATAGAGAAGTTCGATGTAAAGTGAAGACAAGATAGACAACGAATTAGGAATTAGGAATTAGGAATTAGGAATTAAGAGAAAAGTCTTCCTTTTCCTAATTCTTAATTCGTGATTCCTGACTCCTCTTTTTTATGGGGTCATACCCTCCGGCGCTCCACGGATGACAGCGAAGAATCCTCTTTAAGGAAACCATACTTCCGTCTAATAGTCCATATTGACGGATTGCCTCCGCGCTATACTCTGAACAAGAAGGGAAAAAACAACAACGCGATCTGCCAAATAGTTGTTTTCCCGCCCCATGATCCGGAGAACAGAGTATTTGATAGACACGTATGAGAGCGCGCGCCGTTTCAATTGATAATTTTTTCTTTTGCATTTGTGAGTTCCTTATAGAAATCGTTACGCGGAAGCGCCCACGCGGATTTCTTAAAAATAAAAGCGACATCCAGAGAAACATCGGTAAGAGGAAAAAATTTGCGTATCCACTCTCGGCTGCGCCTTCTTACCATGTTTCTCTTCACCGCCCGCTTTTCCGCGCTCTTTGCGGCGATAAAGGCAAACCGCGAATAGAGCAATTTATTTTTTCTTACTATAATGCGGAACGCGGGTGTTTCAATTCTTTTCCCGGCTTTAAAAAGAAGCTGGAAGTCTTTTTTGCTCCTTAACCTATATATACGCTTCATAGTATCAAGAAACTGTTTGAAAAGTCACCTTCTTGGATGTATATAGTTAAAATGCCCCAAGAGAAGATTTCCCATAGGCGCGAAAAAGCTCGGGTTATACGGTAAGTTTCTTTCTGTTCTTTCTGCGCCGCCTTGAGAGCACGCGTCTGCCCGAAGGACGTTCCATGCGGCTGCGGAATCCGTGCGCCCGCTTCCTTTTTACTTTTGACGGATGATAGGTAAACGACATAACAAAATAATTCCTAATTCCTAATTCCTAATTCCTAATTCCTAATTCCTAATTCCTAATTCGGTTATCCCCATATCATCCACATTCTTTCCACAGTTGCTTTGTTCTATGAGCGTGCAGGAGTGTGCTATACTTATTGTATACGTACTCTACGGTTTTTACAAGATAGGGAAGTCAGGCACAACCGCTCAAAACAGCAGTATACCAAAGGGGATTAGTTAAATTTTATCGCATCTATGGAAAAGGAGGAATTGTGGCACACGGTGCTCGCAAAATTGGAGCTTGATATATCTCGTCCTAATTTCCTGACATGGTTCCAGGAAACGGGTATTATGCATTTAGAGGATGGGGTCGCGACAATTTCCGTGCCAAACATATTTGTAAAAGAGTGGCTGCAGAACAAGTACCATAAAGTTATACTTCATACGCTCCGCGCCATTACCCCCGACGTAAAAGACTTGGTATATAATATTGGGAAGCTTGATGATGCGGCAGGATTCCCGTTTATACGACATCACGGGGCGCCGCGAAAAAAGATGTTTTCTCCTCAATTTATCGAGGATGCGCTTGCCATAAAGGACCTTGCGGTAAATCCAATTACCAATCTTAATCCGCGCTACACGTTTGATTCTTTCATTGTGGGCTCATTTAACGAGCTTGCGCACGCGGCGGCGCAGTCCGTTATCAAGAACCCCGGACTTGCGTATAACCCCTTTTTCATATACGGGGGAGTGGGCCTTGGGAAAACACATCTTATGCAGGCCGTGGGAAACGAGATATTACGCTATTCCCCTTCGGCAAAAATCCGGTATGTCCCATCAGAGCGGTATATGGGCGAGATTGTTGAGGCGCTCAAAACCCAACAGATGAATAAACTAAAGGACAAGTATAGAGAAGTGGATCTTTTGGTTGTGGACGACATCCAATTTATTGCCCGCACCGAAAAAATGCAGGAGGAGTTTTTCCACACATTTAACACGCTTTACGAACGGAATAAGCAGATTATTATTTCTTCCGACCGGCCGCCGCATGCGATCTCAACCCTTGAGGAACGGCTTCGCTCACGTTTTGAGGGCGGGATGATCGCAGATATCGGCCTTCCTGATTTTGAAACGCGGCTTTTAATTTTAAAAACAAAAATTGACGTTAAGAAAGCGGACGTCCCCGAAGAGGTGCTCCGTTATCTTGCGGAAAAGATAAAAAATAACATCAGAGAACTTGAGGGGGCGCTCAACCGCGTTATTATTGAATCAAAAGTTTCCAACGCACCCATAACGGTGGACACCGCTAAAAAATCGGTGCTAAGCCATCTCGCGGCCCCCAAAAAATTTATTTCCGCGAAAAAAATAATAAAAGCGGTTGCGGAGTTTTATGATATGGATGAGCGCGAGCTTCTCCGTCGCTCCCGAAAAAAAGATGTGGTGAGGCCGAGACAAATCGCGATGTATCTTATGCGCGAAGAATTAAAAAGTTCTTACCCGTCTATCGGAGATAAGTTTGGCGGCAGGGACCACACTACCGCGATTCACTCCTGTGAAAAAGTTGCGAAAGACTTGTTGGCAAACCCTGAATTTGAGGAGGAGATCCGCGCGATCCGCGATAAAGTTTTCGCAAAGTAGTCCGAGTGAGAAAGTTATCTCCATATTTTCACCCGGTTCTTCCTGCATTTTCCGCTTGTTCTCCACAGGTTTTCAGAGTGATTATTGGACAAAATGGCTTTACATAAAGCATTTTACTGGGGTGTGTGAAAAGAAGCAGTGGCAGTAATAACAACAATAAGTAAGTATATTAAATTAATTTATTATTGTTATTGGAGGGTGCACTCTGCGTTATGCGGGCACATCCATAATGGCGTAAAAACAACACTATGAAGTTTACCTGCCTTAAAAACTCGCTTGAGCGCGCGCTTGCTACAGCGGAGAGATTTGCCGGAAAGAATGTGACACTTCCGGTGCTCTCCCACGTGCTTCTTGAGACGGACGCCAACCTCCTGCGCCTGACCGCCACCAATCTTGAATACGCGGTCCAGCTTGATGTACGTGGGACCGGCGGGTCTCCGGGACGGGCCGCGATCCCTGCAAAAGTGGCAAGCGCGCTCATGCAGTCTATACAAGAAGACAAAGTGGAGCTTTCTGATAAACAGAAAAATATCATTATAAAAACCGACGCGCGCGAGATACGAATAAACGGAGTGGATCCGGAAGAGTTTCCTCTGCTCCCAAAAATTAAAAAAACTCTGTCGCTTCGCGTACGCGCAGAGACGCTCTGCCGCGGCATTGAACAAGTGCTTCCCGCCTCTTCACCTTCCGAGTTTAAACCCGAACTTGCCGGTGTATTTTTTTCAGCCACCCAAGAAGAACTTCGTCTTGCCGCAACCGACACGTTTCGTCTTGCCGAGAAAATAATCCCTTTGAGCGTAAAAAGAAAAGAAGACGAAGTGTCGTTTATCCTTCCGCACCGCGTCTGCCAAGAAGTGGGGAGGGTATTTAGTGATCGCGATGATGATGTGATACTATGGCTCGGAGATAACCAAGCAGTATTTGAAAGCGAAGGCATAACAGTTATTTCGCGCTTAGTTGAGGGAACGTATCCGGACTATGTGCGGATCATCCCCAAAACATTTGAGACCACGAGTTTTCTTCCGCGCGAAGAGACGCTCCTGGCGGTGCGTGCGTCAAGCATCTTCGCGTCTCGCCTTGAGGAAGTAAGCTTGCGGTTCCATACCGATGTATTAGAGATAGAATCCGCAAATACGGAAGTGGGGGAACATAAAACAAAAATCAGCGTAAAAAAAACCGGGAACGACAACAAGGCGAGCTTTAATTATCACTACCTCTTAGACGGGCTTCGCGCGCTTGAAGGGGAAGATTTCTTTATTGGGATCAATAACGAAAACTCTCCTTCGCTTTTAAAAAACAAAGAAGACACTTCGTTCCTCTACGTGATTATGCCGATACGGATCACTTGAGTATAGACCTGTTGCGGTAACCCCACACACCCCTTGTTCCGTCATTGCGATCCAGCACCTTTCGCGAAAGGGGCTGGATCGCAATGACATGGCGGTGACGGGTTACCTATTGCACAATAATTTCTGTAACGAAAAGGATTATTGTGCAATAGGTTGTATCGTGATTACCCGTTCCGCAACTTCTTTATTCCCCACACTGTCGTATGCGGTTATCCGCAATTGGTGGGTGCCCGGGAGAAGGGAGTCGCGCACCGGGAACACCATTACTCCCCCGAGAAGCGGGGCAGTTTTTGACTCAACAAGTTCGTCGTCTATAAAAAATGATACTTCGCGCAAAGGGAAAAAGGACGTAACATTTGCCGGGACATCGGAAAGCGTCGCGATCTCGTTTTCTGCCAGATCAATAGTGATCTTTGGTTTTTTACTTGGGGTATGGACATCGTCCTCTCCTTCAATGAGTGCCTGTATTGGGGCGGGATGGACGTTCATCCATTGGATAATGCTTTCCTGCCAGTTTTTATATTGTGGATCGTCAAAGGGGTCTGCGGGCGGCGGGCCCAAAGGATCGTCTTTTTTGATAAACGCGAGTAGGGAGCGCGTCTCGCCTTGGCACACTTCTTCCACGAGCTCGGGCGGAGTGTATTCGGTTGCGCGTTTTTTTGAAATGCGATCAATGCGAACGGGCGTACCCGCGCAAAGCATCCCGCGGAGCGCGGATTTTTCAGGGAGCGTTTTTTCAGGCGGAGAAAAGGATTCGGGAGGCGTAGAGGAAATCGCAAAATCCATAAAACTTCGCCATAAAGGCGCCGCAACCATTACCGAAAGTCCGGCTTTATTCATTGCGGTATTGTTGCTGTTTCCTACCCATACGCCGGCAACGAGCGATGGGGTGTAGCCAATCGTCCATGCGTCGCGGTAGTCCTGTGTGGTGCCAGTTTTTGCCGCAACCTGGCGGTCCGGGAAATAGAGCGAACTGGTCCGGCTAAATACCGGAACGCGGGATTCGTTGTCTGAAAGCACGTCATTTATTGTTTGGGCGACAGAAGTGTCCAGCGCCGGAGCGGAAGCATTCTTTGTTTCTTCAAGGACTTGTCCTTGGGAGTTTTCAATACGGAGCACCGCGGTTTTTTGGTGGAGAATGCCTTCCTGGGCAAATGCGCCAAACGCCGAAGTCATGTCAAGAAGCGTTACCTCCGCTCCTCCAAGAACAAGCGCCAGGCCATAGCGCCCTGGATCATCGGCAAGAGTGGTAATCCCCATGTCTTTTGCGGTTTGGATAGAATCGGCAATCCCCGCAAGATACAGGAGCTCAACCGAAGGAACGTTGAGCGATTGCGCGAGCGCTCTTCGCAAAGACACCGGACCGCGAAACGTATTGTCGTAGTTTTTGGGGTGGTAGCACTCTTTTAGATCACGGATGAGAGGTCCCGGGGTCCCGTCAGAATTACATCCAGGGTTAAACTCGGTGGGTGCGTCAAAAAGCACGGTTTCCGGCGCGTATCCTTTTTTAAACGCGGTTGCGTACACAAAGGGCTTAAACGCAGAGCCCGGCTGGCGCGGACGTATTGTCACGTTTACGTGCGGATCAAATTTGCACGTAGCGCCCGCCGTGCAACCCTCCGGGCGCGGTTTGGTAAAATAGTCGCGCGATCCCACCATGCTTACGATTTCTCCGGTTTTGGGGTCCAGCGCAACAAGAGCGGCGTTATACGCCTGCACGAGCTTTTCATTTTTTTCCGCGCCCTCCTTGATTATTTTCTCGGCTTGTTCTTGGAGCCGCCAGTCAAGAGTGGTGGTAACCCGAAGTCCGCCGCGCTCCACAAAATCTTCCCCGTATTTTTCATTGATATATTCCCGCACATACATTACAAAATGCGGAGCGCGAATGGATTCATGGGGAGGAGTGAACACAAGCACACTTTTTTTCGCCTGCTCCACCTTTTCCGCGCTTACAAGCCCAAGCGCTCCGACTCTCTCAAGAATGCGGTCTTTTTGAGCAAGGAGCGCGTCTTTATGCGAGCCGTACGGTGAATAGTAGGTGGGCGCTTTCGGGAGCACGGCAAGCGTCGCCGCTTCGGCGAGGGTAATTTCTTGAATTGGTTTCCCGAAATAGGTTTGCGCGGCCGCGGCAACTCCGTACGAGTTTGCGCCGTACGGAATCTGGTTTAAATAAAGTTCCAAAATTTCGTCTTTAGAATATTTCCGTTCTATTAAAACCGCAAGAATCGCCTCTTTAAATTTTCTCGCATACGTTTTTTCTGCGGAGAGGAGCGAATTTTTTACCAATTGCTGGGTAATGGTAGACCCTCCTTGAGAGGCGGCACCACTTTGGATATTGGTAATGAGCGCGCGGATAACGCCGCGCCAATCAAGGCCCGGGTGTTCGTAAAAATGCGCGTCTTCCGCCGCGATCGCCGCTATGCGCACTTCTTGAGGGATGTCGCGAAGTGGGACAACGGTTCTTTTTTCTTCTCCATGGATCTCGTACAAAAGCACGGTTCCGGTCCGATCGTATATTTTTGTGGATTCGGCGACCGCGCGGTGTGTGATACTCTCGGGCCCGGGAAGATTTTTTACGAGCGAGTACGCGCTCCATGCGCCTGCGAAAAATACCGCAAAAAAAACCGTCAAGACAAAAAAAACGGCGGTGCGCCGCGCTCTGGTGTTTTTCCGAGGGTGTAGGCGTCTCATGCCGTTATTATACCAAGAAAGTATGGTTTTTCAAGAGAGCCCGAAAACAATTTGATTGCGCATCAAAAACAACAGCGGGCTGGTTAAGCCGCGCGTACGGGTTCCATAAGCTCTAATTTTAACCTCAATGTTTCTTCCAGCGCTATATCCTCAAAATCAGGAACATTGATTCGTAAAAACTCCATTCGTTCTTTCTCTGACGAATCACGGTTGCCAAAGAGAAGTTCAAACTCTGTCTGTTTTCCTCCATTAAGCCGCTGTTTTATGCGATCCGCGACTTCCCCCAATACAATAGTTGATACTTTTTCAAGCATCTCTCTTTTCTCGTCTTCCGAAGCATTGGTAAGCCCCAGAGGGCCTAAGATATCAAATTGAAGAATGGTTTTAAGATCCATTGTGCGAGAACTATTTTATTTATGGAAAATAGTCAGAGCTTCTTTTTGGAGCGTTTGCATTGATGTTTTAAGTTGCGCCACCAGACTTTTTATTGCGTCTTCGCGCGGCTTGCCTCTTTCATAAAGAGCACGTCCGGCCTTATAGGCAGTTTTCCACTGCTCCCCAAAAAGCGTATCCATCCCAGACCTGGTGGCTTTTAATCCAAGATAAAGCGATCCGCCCAAGATGCCCGTGAGAGATCCTATAATTGTCTCATTATGCCACCGGCGTACCCGTCCATGCACTGACTTTTCCCATTCTGCCGAATGTCCGGGCTTCATTGCTTTCTTAATCATCTGAAGACTGGACATAGCAGGTCCTCCCACATAATCAGGATTTACTTCACCTAAAAGGCCTGTTGTGATATGACGTTCCCGAGCGCGTTCCCACCTCGCTTTTATCGCATTGGAGAGACGCTCCTCTTTTTCTTGCAGAGAGTTCCATGCGCCTTCGCCTTTTTCTTTAATTTTTGACCATGCGGCATCCATACCCCTCATAATACTCTTTATTATACCAAAACAAAAAAGGGCCGTCAATAAGATTGACAGCCCGGACTCATAAAAGATCTAAGAAATAAATGTACCCCAAGGGAAATTCTTGAACGCGCGGACAATATAGTCAATTAGCGCGAAAAGCGGATTTGCATCCCCAAGGATGGGGGCGTGGATGAAATATCCCGCGGCAAAGAGCATCGCGAGCCACACAATCCTTCTCGCGTAATTATTACTTCTTATCCCAAGGATTTTAAGCGCGGTATAGATGATATAGACGCTCCAGAATAGTATCTGCCACACGTTCATTTTGGCAAATGCGTAAAAGAGAAGCACAAAACCCTGAAAAGAGAGCCATAGTATGCCAATCATTATTGCCACATATATTCCAAGGCGAAAAATTGTCTTTTGCGCCCGTTCGTTTCCGGTTGAAGAAGTATAGACAACTCCTCCTATTATTCCGGCGGTAAGGAAAATTCCAACCCATACCCATGGAGGAAGCGAGGGAAAGTCAGCGTGCGGGAGTGGAGATGTAAATCCTCCCGGTTTTTCTGCTTTCGGATCAGGGCAATGGAGCTCAACAAGCTCCGTCTTTATTGTAAACTCTCCTGTAGTACTTTTAAGTTTCGTGAATTCTTCGCAAGGGTTTATTGCGCCTTGGTATGACGAGTAGGCAATTATACCTATCACTATAAGCATACCCGCGCGTAATCCTCTTCGTATAAAGGCATCGCCGATGCGTGGAATAATCTGGAAGAGTCCGACAAAAAACGCTATCGCGATAACTGTGCGTAAGGTGTGGATAATATCAATTGCCCATAGTCCGGCAAGGATAAGGAGCAAACTTAATGTTATGCCAAACCATCCGGTTGATACCTCTATGGGTGTGTGATCTTCTTGCATGGCCTACCTCCTTACTAAATGGGCGAAAAGGTTAATCGCGCCGCCACCCAATTCAAAAAGAAGCTCATTCCAGAATTGCGCTCGCGTAAAATCCCCGTATGTGAGGGGACGATCACGCGATAACGGAGCTTGCGCGGGCGCGATTCCCGCCGCTCCCGGGGTTGTTCCTGCCGGTTGATCGGGTAAATTTTCAGCGCCTTCTGTCCGTTCCCGATAACGTATTTTTGCTCTTTCCACCATGCCGCTAAAATCTCTTCGGAGAAGGTAGATCGCGAACGCAAATGTCCACAAGAGGAAAGCAATCATGCTTTGCCAAGTTACCACGCACCACCACACGCTTTGCGCAGGATTTCCATAGGCGCCCGCCTGGTAAAGGATTGTTTTGGTTGTCCGTAAATAGCCGTATCTTGCAAGATTCACATAGCGTTCAAATTCTTCCGTAAATGAAAACACCGATTGCGGCGCGCCAAAGTCTTTGCAGTGGATTATGTAGATTCCTATTAATAAGAGGGTTATGCCCGCGAATGGAAGAAACATGATACTTGGATCATGTCTCAATAAAAACGCATATTTCCAAGACCATCGTATTCCTGACCGGGTTGAGAGGAAAAGCACCAATCCAAAAGTTGCGAGAGAAAGATATACCGCAAATCCAGGGATAAGCCAGCGCCAGAAAAACACAAACGCGACAATGGTGCCGACGTTAACTACTGTAGGCAAGAACCACGATCGAATGTATATCCTCCACCATACTCTTAATTGGATGCGGAGTTGGCGTATCATGTGTTCCTCCTCCCCATGTGTGTAAAGAGCGTACGCAGCGACAAGGATACCGACCTAAACCAGTATGTATATGGCTTGTCGTAAGGTTCTAACTGTTCTAGGGTGAGACGCAGGGAGAGGTCGGGAACTTCAACCGGCAGTCCGCCCGTGGGAATCCCGGCAAGGACCAATTCTTGAATTCCAAGTTGCGTTCCCACTACCTCAAAGAGAAAGGCGCGCGTTGGATCAGTAAATGGTGGAAGATCAAAACCCATCCAATCACCGTACGCATCCGTTGTTTCTTCTCTCACAGGAGTTACAGTACCCTTTCTTTTGTCAAATATACGAACCTTAAGACCGCGAAGAGGGAGCTTCGCGCTACTTGTAATTGATCCCACAATCGCATATTTTCCATTTTCGCCCACTGCGTTCACATTTAACTCGTCAGGCAAAAGAGAAGATGTAATTTTAGCGAGGTCCACGCTTCGCTGATATATCGCGGTGTTTGTCCCGATGGTGCGGCGTGCCTCAATAATAGAATTTGCCGTGCCCGCAGGCAGACTGCATTCAATAGGTTCTGTATTTCCATATGGATCAGTATCTTTCTGGCCTAAGAAACGGCCGTCTTGGAAAAAGTCAAGCGTTTCTCCTTCCTGCATCTCGCGTCCGCGTTGGACCGTTGCCCATACGGTTAGCTTCCAACTTCCGTCCGGTAATTGTGTTTTTGTGTGCTTTAATTCTACCCTTACTTGCGGAGTCCCGGTAGCCATATATTTCTCCTTTTTATTTATTTTTTAATGTACTTTATTGATACATTAGTGCCATAAAACACTTAAAAAGTCAATATCGCTTGGGCGGTTTGAATATGGTATGATTCTTCCATGGCTAAAATAGATTCTCAATCAGAAGTACTTACGAGAGCGGTGGAAGAGGTAATTATCCGAGAGCACCTTGAACACGCCCTTGCATCCGGAAAAAAACTGCGGGTGAAATTTGGCATTGACCCGACCGCGCCTGATCTTCACTTGGGGCATACGGTGCCGCTGGGCAAATTACGAGCGTTTCAAGAGCTCGGCCATCAGGCCGTATTGATCATTGGTGACTTTACCGCAACAGTGGGTGATCCATCGGGAAGAAGCGAGGCGAGGCGTCCTCTCACCGAAAAAGAGATTAAGGCAAATATGAGGCAGTATCTCACGCAGGTGGGCAAAATTCTTGATGTAAAGAAGGCGGAAGTGCGCTACAACAGCGAGTGGTATAAAAAAGCGGGCGTGGCATTTCTTTACGATCTTTTATCAAAAGTGACGATCCAACGCGCGCTTGAACGGGATGATTTTCAAAAGCGCATCCGCGAGGAACAAGATATAAGCATTCTTGAGGTCGTCTATCCGGTATTGCAAGGATATGATTCGGTGGCGGTCGGCGCGGACGTTGAGATCGGAGGCACGGATCAGAAATTCAACCTTCTTATGGGACGCAGGGTACAACGGAAATTCGGGTATAAAGAGCAAGATATCGTAACCACGTGGCTTATTGAAGGACTTGACGGCGGCCGCAAAATGAGCAAAAGTCTTGGAAATTATATAGGGCTTTTAGAGCCGCCCGATCAAATGTTTGGCAAGATTATGTCTATTCCCGACAGTTTGATCGTTAAATACTTTATCGCGCTGACAAGTGGTTCTCTTAAAGAAATTGCGGCGATGGAAAAAGAAATGCGCTTAAATCTTAATCCGCGCGATGCGAAACTTACTCTTGCAAAAACAATCGTTGGAGAGTATCACGATGCCACGATTGCGCGCCGGGAATATGAACGGTTTTTGAAGGTATTTTCTAAAAGGGAGCTTCCCGACGATATCGCGGTCAGGGAAGTTACGGGAGGCAAGAAACGGATCTCGGCGCTTTTGGTTGAAATGCGGTTGGTACGCTCCAAGTCAGAAGGGTTTCGCAAGGTAAAAGAAGGGGCGGTGGAGATCAATGGCCGCAGAGTGGAAAATCCCAACGAGGAGCAAGAGGCAAAGACGGGTGATATAGTGCGCATGGGAAGGCGGTTCGCCAAGGTGAAAATCATGGAATAAAATTAGGGAACTATATACAATATCACCCTGAATAGTATAATTTAATTGAAGTATTTTTTAAATCAAGATTATGAAAAACGAGACGCCCATTCAGCAAGCCCAAATCAGCGCATCCCCACAAGCAACTATTACAGCAAAAGATCAGTTTAGCATTTCACTTCTTGATGTGATTGTCGCTATCGGGGTTGCTTCCATGATCGGGGGACTAATTTATATTGGTAAAAAATTACAGATTTTAGATACTCTTACTATTACAACCGAAAAAATAAAAACCAATCTTAGTGCCGTGGCAAATCATATGATTAAGAACTACAAATTTGATCCATCAGAACTTCATACATACAGTCCTGTACAATTAACAGAAGTCGGTAATAATTTTATAAGGACTCTTGGCTTTGACAATGTATTTGAGAAAAATAAATCAGATTTCTTTTCATTTATAGATAGTGAGAACCCCAAACTGAAATATGATGTTGAATTAGCGGCTATAAAATCTATATCGGTGCTATATGAAAAGGAGTATATAAACTTCTTAAAAGTTTTTTTCTACAATCACCCAGCAAGAAATATTGAAAATACTGCTCCCACTCTTGGTATTTATATTAGAGATAAGTATCTTGCTGAACACCCTGAAATTACTCAATAATTATAGTTACTATGAAAAAATTTCTGCCAAAATTATATGCGCGTGTGTGATGTTTAATATGCGCGACATAAAAATCCCGGCATGCCGGGATTTTTATGGTTATGTCTCTTTGTCGTCATCTTCCGAATCATCATCTTCTTCAAAGTCCGCGTCTTCCTCTTCTTCGTCCACCATACTCTCTTCCTCGTCGTCTGCCGCAAGGTTGTCTATATAATCGTCCGCCATATTGCGTATTTCAACTTTTTGTTGATAACTCATAGGTTGCCGTATATCAACGTTACTTAACTTTTTACTAAGAACTCGACCTTTTTATCCCGCACCTTCCAGAATACCCTGCGGTCTCTTGCCCCACCCCTTTTCTACAACTGAACCGCAAGAGATACAATAAGGGTAAATTTAGATATTCCCTTTTCGTATCAACTGGGCTCGCCAGTAGAAAAGGGGCGGGATGAACCGCAGGGATGGAATGGAGGTATACATCCCGCACTCACTTATGAGTGCGGGATACATCCTTCAACCGCATAGGTGTAATACCCTATGGTGAAGGTGCTGGATGTATTGGTGTGTAAAAAGGGGGAAAGTATTACTTGGTGAGTGGAGTGGTAAATCTCTCAAGGAATCCACAGGTAAGGGCGATTGCGATTGCGTCAAACACGTCATCCGAAGCGCGAAGCGCGCGTGCGTCCGGGAGAGTAAGCTGGACAATTTTTTTTACCTGCGTTTTATCCGCGCGTCCCTGGCCCGTAATCGCCTTTTTCACCTCTAAAGGCGTGTACTCAAAGACTTTAATTCCTCGCAAAAGAATTGTCAAGAGGATTGCGCCGCGCGCCTCGCTTACCGCCATCGCGGTCTTGGTGTTTTTGGTAAAAAAAAGTTTTTCCACCGCGGCCGCGTCCGGATTCCATTTCTCAAGGAGAGAACCAAGATGCGCGTGTATGTCGCAGAGCCGCTCTCCTGGATCGCGCGATATGACCCTAAGGAGTCCGGCATCAAGCAAGGCGGCATTTTGTTTCTGCCACCGAATGCACGCATACCCGATTGATTGAGTTCCGGGATCAATGCCGAGGATGATCATGGGTAGTAAGTTGTAGGTGGTAGGAAGTAGGTAGTAGGAAGATAGGGAGGAGAAAAGAATTTTCTCTCACTTTAAAACTGTCTCCTCCTACAACCTACCACCTACTTCCTACTCTCCTAAGTTCGTATACACTTCCTCTATGTTGTCGTGTTCTTCAAGCGCGTGCAATAGGGGTTCAATTTTTCTCGTTACAGTCTCATCTGCGACGATGGGCGTTCGCGAGCGGTACTCGTGTCCGGTTTCTTTGACCACAAACCCGTTCTCTTCAAGGCTGCGGCGCACGCGGTCGCGCTCTTGAAAATCAGTTTCCACGATCCATGAATCTTTTTCTTCGCCAAAGTCCCGCGCGCCGGATTCTATAATAAGAAGTTCTTTCTCTTCATGCTCTTGTGTGGTTGCCGACAAGCGCTCTACCTCAATAATTCCGATCTTGTCAAAGTTCCAGAGAAGCGCTCCGGATTCGGCAAGCCGCGCGCCGCGTTCTGAAAGAATATGCCTCACTTCGGCAAATGTCCTATTTTTATTATCCGTGATGCCTTCAATAATAAGAGAGATGCCTCCGGGCGCGCTCGCTTCCAGGAGAAATTCGGAAAGAAGCGCGCCCTCTTCTTGGCTTTCAGCCCTTTGGATCGCGCGCTCAATAGTATCTTTGGGAAGTCCCGCGTTGCGGCCTCGCTCCATCGCGGCGCGCAGGCGCGGATTTGCATCCATCGCGCTCCCTCCTGTTTTTGCGGCAACGGTAATTTCCCGGACAATACGCGAAAATAATTTTCCTTTACGCGCGTCCGTAAGGGCTTTTTTATGTTTTATCTGCGACCATTTTGAATGCCCTGACATGGAGAAATAAGAGGCGTAGGACTTACGCGATTGACCTCCATCCGCGTCATTGCGAGGAGGACAAACGATTAGCAATCGTTTGTCCGACAAAGCAATCCCGTGCGCGCGCGGCTTTATTCCTTGAGATTGCTTCGCTCCGCTCGCAACGACAGAAAAACAGTCAAACGCGCAAATCTTAAGTCGGTTACATATGAGGGAAGTGATCATGTGAAGGGGTTTTTGCAAGCACAAGCTCTTTTATGCGGTTTAATTCCGGAATCTCGTCAATCGTAAACTCGCGTTCGCCGGCAGTTTGAATCCTAATCGTGCCAAAGCGGAGAAATGTCTGGATTGGGCCGGTGATTTCAATGGTAACGTCTTGGACGTGAGAAAGGGGAATGTCGGCCACCTCGCGGCTAAAAAGACCCTCTTGCTCAACGTCAATAATCCGTTCGTTTGAAATAATCCACATATCAAGGTAATAATCAGTCCAGGCGAGAAAGAGAACGAGTATCAGGATGAAAAGTGTGAGCGCGGAAAGAAATTGGGAGAACGGGAGAATCGCTTCAAAATCAAGTCCGAACGGGAGTGCCGAGGCAAAAAATAAAAGAAACGCAAGCAAAAGAAACGGGATCGCGTAGATGACCATCTGACGGAGAAGGGAAAACCAGTGTTTATGGACAACGGCAAGGATAGTTTCGTTTTCGTGGAGCGTGATCATGGAGTTACGAATTGACGCGGATAAGAAAAGAAAAAGCAAGGAGCCAGAAAAGAGCCGCGGTAACGGCAAAAAGCGTTACCGGGAATACAGGGAATGATTCTCCCGGAGGCCGATAGATGCGAAGGTAATATATCGCAATACTGGACGCGAACGCGTATCCGATAGTAGCTATCAGAAAAAGCGAGAGTGCGAAAAGAAGCATAGTACGCTAAGGAATCACAAATTACAAATGACAAATTACAAACAATGCCGAAGCCCTAAATTCAAAATCCTAAACGTTTCGGATTTAGAACATTAGAATTTTGAATTTATTTGTAATTTGGCGCTTGTGATTTGGAATTTACTAAACTTTAGTTTAGTACTTATGACAATAAAGGAGCTTGCGAAGGGATTTTAATTCCTAAATGGCGGTACGCTTGGGGTGTGGCAACGCGCCCGCGTGAAGTGCGCTCAAGGAATCCGAGCTGCATAAGATAGGGCTCGTATACTTCCTCAATGGAATCTCCCTCTTCAAATGATGCCGCGGCAAGCGTCTGGAGTCCTACCGGACCGCCGCCGAATTTCTGGACGATAATTTCAAGGATTCTCCTATCCATCTGCTCAAGCCCTTTTTCGTCAATTTCAAGGAGCGCGAGCGTGGACGCCGCAACGTCTTTTGTGATTTTCCCATTGCCGTGGACTTGGGCATAGTCGCGCATGCGTTTTAAAAGCCGGTTTGCCACACGCGGGGTAAAGCGCGAGGATCTGGCAAGAATCGCGTATGCGTCTTCGTCCATGCCGACTCCGAGAATGCGCGCCGAGCGCATGATTATTTTTTGTATGTCATCAAGCGCGTAAAAATCAAGGCGAAACGTCATGCCAAAGCGCGAACGAAGCGGGCTTGAAAGGAGTCCGGGCCGGGTAGTTGCGGCGATTAACGTAAACGGCGGAAGTTCAATCTGGAGCGTGCGCGCGGAAGGCCCTTTGCCAATGATAATATCAAGTGTGCGCGCTTCCATCGCCGGATAGAGCACCTCTTCCACAAGTTTATTTAATCGGTGAATTTCGTCTATAAAAAGGATGTCGCCCGCAAGAAGGTTGGTAAGGATTGAGGCAAGATCTCCGACTCGTTCAATTGCGGGGCCGGAGGTAACGCGGACATTTGTGTTCATCTCGCGCCCGATCAAATGTGCCATCGTGGTTTTCCCTAAACCGGCCGGGCCGCTCAAAAGAATATGCTCTACGGGCTCGTTTCTGCCTTTTGCGGCGCGCAGTAAGATATTGAGGTTCTTTTTTACGTGTTCCTGCCCGATATATTCGTCCCATTTCTGGGGCCGTAGCGTGAGGTCTAACACCGTGTCTTCTTTTTCTTTTACGGGCGCATGAATGGGTGGATTTGACATATTCATTTTATTTTGCTATAATGCAAGTGGTATAAAGACGATGTGAGTTGTAATTTCAAAAGAAAGGGGGGAGACCTCTTCTTTTTTGTGTTTTACAATTTTATAAAAAAAGAAAGCGTCTTTAGAGGTCGTGGGCAATTTAAGGTATGGGTAATGCCTTAATGGGGATTTTTACACCAGGGCATGCTGGATATTTAAATATTTAATATTTAAACGTTTCTGGTGTGTGCCTGGAAGAAATCCTAACCTCCGTGTTCCTGAACCGGAGTAATTGCCCACGGCCTCTGGAGATACCAAAAGAGTAATCTCGGAATTACAAATCAAACGCAAATATACGAATTTGAAATTATTTGTATATTCGTATATTAATCTTAAATTTGTATATCCGCGATTACTCTTATGCTCCCACCACTCGATTGACCTCTTCAAAATCCGTAATCCCGATAAGAATTTTAAGAAGCCCGTCTTGGCGCATAGTGATTTGATTTTGACGTTCTCCCTCTTTCATTATCTCAAATTCTGACGGTTCGCGAAGCACTAATTGCTCCACATTTTTATCAACGAGGATAATCTCAAATACTCCGGATCTTCCTTTATATCCCGTATGATTGCAAAGGGGGCATCCGCCGCTGGCGGCGGCAAAAAGCGTCCAGAGCTGTTGTTCCGGCGTCGGGACTTTTTCAGGGAACGCGGCAAGCTCTTTTTTAATTTTTTCTTCCAATTCTCGCGTGAGGGTAAGAGCCGTTTTGCAATGTACGCAGAGTTTTCTTATGAGGCGCTGCGCCATGGAAACATTGATCGCGGGCGCAATAATGGAAGGGCGTACGCCCAAATCAAGAAGGCGGGGAATAGTGCCTGCGGCGTTATTGGTGTGCAGTGTGGAAAATACCAGGTGTCCGGTAAGAGAGGCGTGCATCGCGGTTTCCGCGGTTTCAAGGTCGCGGATCTCTCCCACTAAAATCACATCCGGGTCCTGGCGCACGATCGCGCGCAGGCCATTTGCAAAGTCGTACCCTTTTTCCGCGTCAACCTGCGTTTGTTCAATCCCCTCCAGGTGGTACTCAATCGGATCCTCAATGGTGATGATTTTGATCGTCGGCGAGTGTATTTTTTTTAAAAACGTATAGAGGGTGGTGGTTTTTCCGGAACCGGTTGGGCCGGTCGTAAGGATCATGCCGTTTGGTTTTTTGAGCTCGGCGTCTATACATTCTGCGACCCAGGGCTGCATGCCAAGCTCTGAAAATTCCACGCTTATTGATTTTGGGTTTAAGATCCTCATCACCACGTTTTCGCCGTCAGGTCCGGGAAGCGTGGAAACGCGAACCTCAATTTCAATCGTGCCGGTACGTATGGTAAATCTCCCGTCTTGCGCTTTGTCTCGGATATTGAGTTTGAGCTCGGCAACGAGTTTTATGCGCGACAAGAGCAGGGCATAGAGTTTAAGCGGGACAAGGGCAACGTCCGCGAGTACGCCGTCAAGCCGGAACCGTATGCGCACCGTATCATGGCGCGGCTCTATGTGAATGTCGGAGGCGTCCAAGGCAAGGGCTCCGGCAAGAATTACCTCAAGCGTGTCGGTGATCCTCGTATGTTGAGTATCTTTGATCCGCGCGCTGATCTCGTCTGCTGTTTTTATCTCGCGCTGGATTTGCTCAATTTTTTCGTGACTTACATGGATTGCGCCCGAAGGCGCGCGCGATTCTGCGGCAATTTTTTGATACAGCGCCCAGACGCGAGTAAGTCCTGATTGCGATACTAAGAAAAGTTCCGGGATGTAGCGCTTTTCTTTAAGCGCGGCAAGAGTCTTGAGGGTTTCTTTGAAATCCGGATTACGGAGTCCTATTCGTATCGTATTGCCGGTTTGCTGGAATATTGCCGTTTGACTCCGGCGCGCAGTCTCTTCCGAGATGATTTTTAACGCGTCCAGTTCAATGGGAAGGATGGTAAGATCGGCATACGGAAGGTCGTATTTTTGCGAGAGAATTTTGACGCTCTCCTCTTCCTCCTTTTTTCTAAGGGTTTCCAGTTTGCGCTGTGATTTTTCTTCAGGAAATAAGGGCATCGGTAGTAATCTCGGAATTACAAATCAAACGCAAATATACAAACATACGAATAAGAATTCTCCTGATTTGTATATTCGTATATTAATCTTACATTTCGTAATTCCGAGATTACTCTTATTGTAAATCAAAGCGCCTCGCCGAGTAAAGGCGAGAGGTATTCCTCTGCTTCTTGAAAAGTGGCGAACGTACGCGTGAGGCGGAATAGGGATGCGGCGTTTTCTCCCTCCGCGCGGGCGCGTATGCGCGTACGGGTTTCTTCGGTTCCTGTGATATCGGCGCGAATTTTTTTTGTTTCCGGATCCTGCCAGACGAGCGCGATCGCATGGGCAAAGCCAAATTCTTTTTTTATATGCGCGGCGGTAGCCGGAATATCCCGCGAAGAGCGGTTTGTTTTTTCAAAATCCTCGCGCGTGAGAAAAGACCAGACAATATGTCGGTCGCGGGAGACCTTTGAGCGTACGGACGCGCGGCCGAAAAGTTGGAGGAGCGTGATGTCGCGTCCGTTGCTTTCTAGCGCGAGCGCTTTTTCATAGTCCGCTCCGTTCTGGAGGAGGGAAGCGGCGCGGGTAAATGTTTCCGGTTGGAGAGTAATAGCGGAAAACGCATTGGTGTGTTCAAGGATTCCGGCAAGAAGCAGTGTGCTTATATCAGGCGTAAGCTCCTGCGGCCGCCAATCTCGTATCACGAGCGATACAATTTCAGACACCGCCGCATGCGCGGTTTCGGTAAGATGTATAGTGCCGTAGCCGGTATTTTCAGGCGAGGAGTCAATATTAATAACCGGATTTTGCGCGAAAAAATCAGGATCAAGACCGGTGCTCGCCTTAAGCGGCTCAATGTCGGGTATGCCGATCGCAATCACGGTATCACATTGGGTCTTACCGGGATGAAATGAGATTGATCCTTCTTGGATGGGGATGGATTTCGGGGAAAGAGTGATATCAATGTGGTCTTCTTGCTTCTCATAGCGGAGCTGGGAGACGGGTGACTGAATGGTATCAACGGAGATCACAAATTCTTTGGGGAGCGCTTGGGCGGATGCAAGCGCGGTAAAAGGCGTATCCGACATGTGGAAACGAGTAAGAGTCGGAAGCGGAAGAGGAAATCCGACAATCTTCCCTTGATGCAGAAGAACGCGATTCAGCACCTCTGCGCTTGCGAGTATATCTAATCCGGCGTGTGCGGGAATGATAATTCCCACATGTTCGCTTTTTTCAAATACATCTATTGCGTTTTGCATGTCCATAGTAATACACGAACCCCGTAATACAACCTCGACTGTCCCGCTGAAAGCGGGACAAAAGCGAAGCTTGTCGAGGTTGATATACGGGGCGAACAGACACGAACCTAAGGAGCACGAACAGCTCAAACAGAAAGACACGAACAGACACGAATAATTGCTATTTAAGCTGTTGGTATGCCCGGTGTGTGTCTCATTTACCCATTCGTAGCGCGGGCGCGGGAAAAGTCAACACAAGAAATGTGGATAACTTTTTAATACACTGTAACCCCTCACACCTATCATTGCGAGTCCCGCTGATAAAAACGAGTAACAATCGTTTTTATGGACGCGGCAATCTCATCCTCGGAATGGTCGATTACTCGGAAGTCAAGATTGCTTCGGAGAAATGATTGGAAAAAATGATTGCCAACCATTTTCTCTCATTTTTCCTCGCAATGACGGACAGGGCCGTGAGGGGATACAACACGCCCTCTTGATTTTTGTATGAATATATTGTATTATTTCTTTAGAAAAATTGCAAGAGACGGGCAAAAGCGCGAAAGGAGAGCGAAATGAGGGAAATAGCTCTTTTTATTGGTATTATATTATTTGTGGGTGTAGGGCAATTTATCGGCGGGTGCGTGGCAGTAGTAAGGGAATATCAAGTTCCTGCTGTTCCTCCCGCAGTGCAACAGTACTACTACTCTCCTGATCCTTTCGGATACCCTGGCGGCCTGTCAGTTGATCTATATATATCAGGGCAAACATGGAAAACACCACAAGAGACACCACTACGGGAAAAAACGGTTTATAGTAATTCCCGTAGTACCTGTTATTCCTCTCTATCCTTATTATGCTCCGCGAGTGGCTCCTTTACCACGGGTTCTGCTAATGCCGCCTGTTCTGCCAATGCGCTAATAGTTCTTTTTATCATTCTATTCCGGCAACAAAAAAATGCGTTGGCGGAATTTTTTAAAAATTAACCTCTCGAAAATCTTTAAGAAATACGTTATTCTATGAGTATGCGGACTATCACGACAAAAACTCCTACCGAGACGAAAAAGATCGCTTCTCTTCTCGCAAAAACAGCGTTGCATGTATCGGGTCCGCGGCCTCTTGTAATTGCGCTTGTGGGAAATCTTGGAGTCGGGAAAACCGCGTTTGCGCAAGGATTCGCAAAAGGATGTGGGATTAAGGAAAAAGTGCGAAGCCCCACGTTTGTTCTTATGAAAACGTATCGCATCCGGAAGAATGTTTCTTCTTCCTTGCGGCAGTTTGCGCGTCTTATCCATATTGATTGCTATCGTCTAAATACGCCGCGCGAGCTTTTGCACATCGGGTTTGCCGAAGTAAAGCGCGACCAACATGCGATTATTCTTATTGAATGGGCGGACAGGATAAAAAAAATTCTCCCAAAAGATACGGCGTGGATCCGATTCGCCCACGGACAAAAAATAAACGAGCGGAGTATTGCGATGGAAACTGGAATCTGGGAAAGAGGGAGGAGGGGAATAAGGATAAGAAAGTAAAAAGGTATGGATGTGGAAAATAAAATTACAATACTTACTCCGGACGGCTGGACTGATTATGCGCTCCTTGACTCGGGTAACGGGAAAAAACTGGAGCGGTTTGGCGCATACACATTTGCGCGTCCGGAGGCGCAAGCATTATGGCGGCCAAAGATGTCTTTGCGGGAATGGCAAAACGCGGATGGAATTTTTACCGCATCTTCGGAAGAGGGGAACGGAAAATGGGAATTGAAAACGCGCGTTCCAGCGCGTTGGGAAATGGGCTACGGCAAACTCCGATTTTTCGCGCGGGCGACGCGGTTTCGCCACTTGGGAGTATTTCCGGAACAGGCGGTGCATTGGAATTGGATATTTTATTTGGTGGCAAAAGAAAAGCGCCCGATAAACCCCCACACCTATTTCCCGCAACAATCTTCAATGGTTCTTTCTGAACCGGATACCCATATCCTCGGGAAAGAAAATTTTTCACAGAAAGCCAACCCTCGCCAAAATCAGCGGGAAATAAGTGTGGGGGTAAAAATACTTGATCTTTTCGGCTATACCGGCATTGCCACACTTTCCGCGGGGCTTGGGGGAGCGGAAGTGACGTATGTGGATGCGTCTCCAAAGGCAATGCAATGGGCGCGGGAAAATCAAACGCTTTCGGGACTTGCCAAAAAGCCGATCCGATGGATCGCGGACGATGCGCTTAAATTTATCAAACGTGAAGTAAGGCGTGGGGCGCGCTATGATGGGTTTATTATTGATCCGCCGAAATTCGGGCGCGGTCCCAAAGGGGAAATCTGGGATTTTTATACATCACTTCCTCCGCTTTTGAATGAATGCCGTTCGCTTTTTTCAGACAATCTTTTATTTGTCGCGCTTACGAGTTACGCAATGCGCATGTCTTCCGTGAGCATCCGGCAGATGCTTGAAGAAATGGTGCACGCACGCGGAGGCGAGATTGAATCGGGTGAATTAGCCGTCCAAGAAGAAAATAGGGGAAGGATTTTGTCGCAGGCAATATTTGCGAGATGGACACGGTAGACGTAACACCAACACGCGAACGCGCGCGAACAACGCTAATAATTAAGGAAGTCTATTCGCGTCATTCGCATACATTCGCGTATTGGCGTTATAATAATTTGTATTTCCTGCTAAATTATGAAAAAAGTAATTCTCATTGATGCCCATGCCTTAATCCATCGCGCGTACCATGCGCTTCCGCCTTTGACGAGCGCGGGAGGGGAGATGGTAAATGCAGTATATGGATTTACTTCCATACTTTTGCGGATTATCCGCGAACTAAAACCCGATTATATCGCGGCGGCGTTTGATTTGCCCGGCCCCACGTTCCGGCATCTCGCGTACGAGGACTATAAAGCAACTCGCCCGAAAGCGCCGGATGATCTTATCAGCCAGTTTGCGAAAGTAAAAGAAATGACGGCCGCGTTCCAAATTCCGATTTTTGAAAAAGAAGGGTATGAGGCGGATGACGTGATTGGGACACTTGTAAAAAAACTGGAACGGGAAAAAGACACGGAAACGATTATCATTACCGGAGATATGGATGCGCTCCAGCTTGTGGGGCCTCGCGTTCACGTCTATACGATGAAAAAAGGGATCACCGAAACCGCAATCTACGATGAACCAGCGGTGCGCGCGCGTTACGGGCTTACGCCTTCCCAGATTGCTGATTTGAAAGCGTTTAAGGGCGATGCGTCGGATAACATCAAGGGAGTAAAAGGGATCGGAGAGAAAACTGCGGCTGATCTTGTGAGCCGGTTCGGATCGGTTGAGGGAGTATACGCGGCATTGCAAAGAGGCGCGAACGATATTTCAGAATCGGTCGCGGAAAAACTTCGCGCCGGAGAAAAAGACGCATTCTTTTCAAAAGAGCTTGCCACGATCCATTCAGGCGTTCCGCTTGATTTTTCGCTTACTGCGATTGAATGGAAAAACGGAAGCGCTACCGAAGAAGTGCGGACGATCCTCCAAAAATTCGGGTTCACAAGTCTTTTGAAGCGCGTAGAAGCCGGAGGGGACGCGGGATCTCGTCCCGCTCAAAAAAAGGCGAAAAATAAGGCTACATCGTTAGAAAATGCCCAAGGGTCTCTTCTTGATGTTGCTGTGGCCGCTTCTCCTTCGCGCACGGTGTTGAAAACAATGAGCGATGTGGCGCGCGTTATTGCGGATAAAAAAGGAAAAGAATGGGGGCTTATTCTCTCTTCTCCGGATTCGCTTTTACTCATCTCTCAAAAAGGAGAAGCGGCAGAAATTGGGCGCGCGCTTTTCAAAGAAAAAAAAGTAAAAAAGTTTTTGGAAGAAAACAGTTTTGCAGTACACGACGGGAAAACAATAATCCATTTTTTGCGGAAATTTGAAATTCAGTTGGAAGAAATCGCATTTGACAGCATGATTGCGGGACATCTTACAAGCGAAACAACTCTGCGCGATTTCTCGTATAAGGGAATTATAGAGAGCGCGCGCGCAGGCTCTTTTTCCGCGGGCGCGGGAGACGCATTCAGCCGATTTTTTGAACTTAAAAAAAGTGTGGAAGCAAAAATCGCGCTTTTTAACCTTCACCGCGTATATTACAAAATAGAACTGCCTTTAATCCGCATTCTTGCGGACATGGAAGAGCGCGGGATTCTGATTGACGCGCCATTTTTAAAAAAACTTTCAAGAGTCCTTGAAAAAGGTCTTGCCGCGCTCACTCAAGAAATTTATTCTCTTGCGGGCGAGCAGTTTAACATAAATTCTTCCCAACAGCTCTCGCGAATCCTTTTTGACATACTGCAATTAAAAACGCGCGGGCTTCGCAAGACCGAAAAAGGAGGCGTAGTCTCCACGCGCGAGTCCGAACTTGAGAAATTAAAAAATAGTCACCCGATTATCGTCCCTATTTTAAAATACCGCGAACTTACGAAATTAAAAACAACGTATGTGGATGTACTGCCGGAACTCGCGGATTCAAAAACCGGACGGCTCCATACCACGTTTAACCAAATCGGAGCGTCCACCGGACGACTTTCTTCTTCGGATCCCAATCTCCAAAATATCCCGATACTATCCGAGTATGGGCGCGAGGTAAGAAAAGCGTTTATCGCAGAAAAAGGATTTTTACTCGTGTCGTGCGACTATTCGCAAATAGAGCTCCGGGTTGCCGCGCATATTGCACACGACGAGAAAATGATACACGCGTTTCAAAACGGGATGGACATTCATAAGATGACAGCGGCGGAAGTCTACAATGTCTCGCTTGATAAAGTAACGCCGGAACTTCGGCGCGCGGCGAAAACATTAAACTTCGGCGTGTTATACGGCATGGGGCCGCACGCATTTGCCGAGTCCACAGGACTTTCCATGACGGACGCAAAAAAATTTATTGACGAGTATTTCCGTGATTTTTCCGGAATCCGCGCGTATATAGAAAACACCAAACAATTTGCGCGGGAAAACGGGTATGTGGAAACGCTTTTCGGCAGACGTCGTTATATCCCCGAGATTCTCTCTCCTAATTGGCAGATAAAACGAGAAGCGGAGCGGATGGCCGTAAACATGCCGATTCAAGGGACGGCAACCGGAGACATTGTAAAAATGGCGATGGTCGCGGTTGATAAATGGATCCGCAAAGAAAAACTCTCTAAAAACGTGCGGATGCTTTTGCAAGTCCACGACGAGCTTTTATTTGAGATTAAAGAGCCACTCGCGGAAAGAGTTGTTCCAAAAATAAAAGAAATTATGGAGGGAGTGAATAAACTTAAAGTCCCGCTTGTGGTGGATGTGAAGATGGGGAAGAGTTGGGATAAGTAGACACACATTCTTCATTGACTTTAAGGATTTCTATCTGGTATACTTAAAATATGACTACTGTGGAGATTGAAAAGAAAATAGCGCGGCTATACCCGCAAGGGAAAAAGTCAATGCAAAGCTTCGTGAAGGAAGCCCTGTTTTTACAGTTGCAAGAGGTAAATAAAAAAATTGCTCTTTTTGAAGGAAAATATAACAAGCAATTTGAGGAGTTTAAACGTAATTGGGCGAAGCAAAAAGGTTCTAAAAAATATTCGTATGAAATCGAAAGTGACTTTTTCGACTGGGAGGTGCTTGAAGAACAAAAGCGCGATATTATGAATGTATTACAGTCTCTGTAATCATAGTCCGTGGACGAACATATCGGGGAAATTAAAAGATATAAGGAACGCTTCTTTGAAAAGGCGCATTTTGTTATTATTGATGAGTCCTCTTTCTCTATCAAGATTCGTCTTATAATCGCCAAGGATATATTTGTTGAAATTCGGATCAATATACGAAATAACCGAAAAAGTTATGTGGTAATAAAAGAGGGAAAGAGAATCGCGGGATTTGATAATTTTGGCGGCTGGCATATCCATCCTTTTGAAAATCCGGAAGCGCATCGCAGCTATACAGTAATTGATTCCTTCGCAACATCGTGGCATCTTATGTTGAAAGTAACAACTCCGTTTATCTTAAAGTATTCTATGAAAAGGAGAATGTATGAATAAGATCGGACGCATTGAAGGATTATCTCCGCCGCCGGGAGACAATAGCGAGGAGTTGGTGCGGAAACTTTCTCGGACTGTTCTTCATACTGCGGAGCGAGGTCGGCGATCGCTTTTTGAACGAATGACCGCGGCAAATGCCCAAAAAATAGCAGAGTTGTTGAAAAAGAAACCGCTATTTTACAAGAACGAAAAAGATGCGCCACGCGAAATTCTCCTTATCCGGTGATCGCAGATATGTTGCCTGATGAGTTCTTTGAAAATCCTACCAAATGGATTGAATCACAAAGGAATATAGAGAGGGGGTATGAAAATGAAACGGTACTCCTACCAGGAGAGAAAATAGGGGAATTATTTGATTTCCCTTATGATGTTTCAAAAGTAAAGGAGCTTACATTTGATACGGGCGAGAAAAAGATTAAAATGGTTTCAAAGCGGCTTAACCCTAAGGAGAGCGGAGAAATAGCGCTTGCTCGCAAAGCGTGGGAGGCGGGGATTCCTACCGCAAAGGTATTGGGAGAGATTTTGGATAGAGACAATCTTTACGCATTTTTTGAAAAAATTAACGGTATTAATCTTGAAGCGGCTCTCATAAGAAAAGAGTTGGAGCACTTGCCGGGTATTCCACCAGTAGGCGGGTCTAAGAAAGAATTTTTTGATGGACTTTCTGATACGGGACTTTATCCCTATTCATCGTATCTTTCCAATAGGGCGAGACAGGAAATAGAGAAATGGTATAAAAAAGTTCATCTTATTGAAACAAGGCATAAAATAGTTGCTGATTTATATTCTGTTGTGTATAATACCGAAAGGGACGCAAGGATTGCGGCAATGAGGAGCGACTCTATCCGCATTTCCTCATATGTTGAACGCGATATGCAGACGTTACGCGCTACACATCCTCGTACAATTCTCACGCGGGTTCTTCGGAGGTATGGGTGTGATACCTTGAATTCGTTTCTTGATGTGCTCATTGAGAAAGGTAAGACGCGTGACTGGGACTTTTTTAATCAACTTTTAGAAAAGTTTGATTCAGAACGATATATGCTACGCCAAAGGATTGCGGCGCGAAAATATGAGTTTAATCTACTGGTATATCAAGATATTTTAGGCATGGATCCATTTAAAACACGTGACGAATTTGAAGAATTATTGGGGCGGAAAGGAGTTGAACATAAAGATCTTGCGTATCGGAATATTATAATTGAATGAGACTTTGAAAAAGATGTGCCTATACGCGGAGAAGATGGTAAGGCAAAATTATGTTTGATCGACTGGGAACCGAAACCAAGAACCCCGCCAAGTAAACAAGAGGAAACCACTTAAGGATTATGAAAATTAGTATCGCAACTTCTTGTTGCGATATGTTTTTAAGAGAAAGTAAGTTGTAATATGCCTGAATTTCTTGTATGCACTCCTTCCAGTTGCTCCACGGAAACGAAGGCGGACATTACTGTATACGCAACGTGTATATGATTTACTTTCTCCACGGTCCCGATACTTATCGGAGCCGGAAAAAACTAAATGAGATTATCGGAGAATACCGCAAGAAAGCCGGGTCACATTTAAATATGTATCGGCTTGATGCGGAAAGGGACGATTTGCGAACGCTCAAAAACCTTTGTGAGATACAGTCGCTCTTTTCCTCTAAAAAACTGATTGTTATTGAAAATGCACTTTCGGCAGGAAAAGATCTTGAGTTTCTCGCAGATGTCTTTTCGCGTGTAAGAGAGTCCCAAGATATGGTCGTGCTCTTATGGGATGGTGAATTGAATACTGCGGTAAAAAAGGGGCTTTCTCACATCGAGAAAATCGCATCCAAAATCCAGGAATTCAAAATTCTCCAGGGTGAGGATTTACGCGAATGGATTCGTTTTGAAGCGCACGAGCGAAATGTCGCACTTTCTCCTTCGGAACTTTTGTGGCTTGCCTCTTTTGGCGGCGATGTATGGAAAATTACAAACGAACTTGAGAAACTGCTACTCACTGGAAAAAGTTCTGCGGGAGCACAGGAGAAAGAGCTTACCATATTTAATCTTGGCGATTCATTTTTTATATCAAAAAAAGATGCGCTTCATACGTTCCACCGGTTGATTGACTCGGGGCAGGATGAATTTGGCATTTTTTCATACCTTGCAAACCATCTTCGCACGCTCTATACGATAAAATTTTATTCAGAGAGAAATCGTCCTATTCCCTCAAGTCAGAAAATCCATCCTTTTGTGGTAAAGAAAGCGTCCGCGCTTGTGCGCTCACTTTCATTAAAGCGTCTCGCTCGTCTGATGACTAATTTTTTTGAGGAAGACGTAAAAATAAAAATCGGGCTTTCCCGCCCGAAAGATTCTCTCGTACGCATTCTTTTTGAAGGAAACGAGCGAAAAGAGTAGTGCTATTTTCCTCCGAGCGGCGACATGGACGATTAAAATGGCGTACAGTAAGGGTGGAGGCGTGGTGTGTTGAATATGGAAATCCAGTTTTGGCGCTAAAAGATCAACTCACCGTTTTTGCTCACAGGTCCTCCCCTATCTCCCAATAGAAAAATTCTTACATTTGTATGCGATCGCATACAAATGTAAGAATTTTTTTGAAGGATGAAGATGATTATTATCTCGTGTATACAACAGCCGCATAGCCCGCATAGGCGTAAGGAAAGATGCGGAGAGTTTATCCCGCACCTTTCCAGAATACTCCGCAGTCGGCTCTCGGGGATGAACCCCCACACCAAAACTTTTGGTGTGGGGGTGAATGGATTCAGAGCAATCCTTCCTGCGGGGTCTAATACCCTGCAGGAAGGTGTGGGATTTACCGGGCGGCTTTGGAAAGAAGTTGAGTAAGGTGCGATTTTAAGCGGCTTGCTTTGTTGGGTGTAATAACGTTTGTTTTGGCGGCTTTATCAAGCGCTTTGTAGAGTGTGGGCACGAGCGCACGCGCTTCGTCTAATTTTGCGTCTGCCGCAAATTTCCGCACGTTTTTCACCGCGCTTTTATACGCCTCTTTTCTTTTGATATTTTGCGCGCGCCGCCGCACGGACTGACGCAGCGCTTTTTTTGCTGATTTGGTGATGGGCATAGTTGGTAATTTAGCAAAAGAAGCGCTATTTGTCAACGATGATTTAATTGCGGGTGTGTGTGTACCGTGGTAGTATGAATATATCCCCCCTGAGGGAAGATATCGAAAAATAAAATGAAGAGGATAGCAACTACAACAGGTAAAGTTATTTCAGTTTTTATAGGCGCTCCATTTGTTTTCGCGGTAGCTACTTATATTTCAATACTGCTTGGGCAGGTTTTCTTGCGGGCATTTTCTGGCGATATTATATTGCCCGACTGGGCAATAATAGGTGTGTGGCTTGTCTTGTCTTTAGTCCCTACACTTTTATTTATACATTTATTGTGGCGATACTTTGGGGAAAGATGGTATATTACTGTTTCCGGGCTCCTAGGAGTTGTGATATTAGTAGGAGGAGCTATTCTTCTTTCAAGCTTGAATTCGGGGCCGCATCGTCCTAATAGAGATACGCGGCGTATTGTTGATATCAAGCAGATGCAGCTTGCACTTGAGCTTTATTCTGATGGAGACGGCAAAGGCGGATATCCTCCATTGTCGGAAACTTGTCAAGACGCTTCTATTCTTCAAAATCATCTCTTTCCTAAGTATATTCCAATCATTCCACGAGATCGTCTGGCAGATAGCGGACATCCAAACTATCAGATTGCAGTTTCTTCTGATAGACAACAGTATGTGCTTCAAGCGGTACTGGAGGACAAGAAGAGTAGCGTTTTACAATTTCTAGATATTGACGGACAAGTACTTGGCTGTGAGTGTGATGACCCTATCTATTGCGCAACACCCTGATATTTCTTAATCCGATCTCTTATCTTCGCTGTCAATTCGAAATTCATTTCTTTGGCGGTTTTTATTTCTTTTGGTAGGTCTTGATACGATCGCGGATTTTTGCAGCGAGCTCAAAATTAAGCTCCTTAACAGCTTTTTTCATTTCCCGCTCAAGTTCTTTTACAATTTCTTTTGCGGGGCCTTCCGGGAGGAGGTTTTCTTCTTCGGACGCATCGCCAAGAATTGATTTACGGATTTCTTTTTGAATTTGCGTGGGTGTGATGCCGTGCGCGCGGTTGTATTGTTCCTGAATTTTTCTGCGCCGGTTGGTTTCGTTGATTGCCGCCTTCATAGAGCCAGTGATGGTGTCGGCATACATAATTACTTTTCCTTGAATGTTTCGCGCGGCGCGGCCAATGATTTGTAAAAGCGTAGTCTCGTTTCGCAGAAATCCTTCTTTGTCCGCGTCCAAGATCGCGATAAACGAAACTTCGGGAAGATCAAGACCTTCGCGCAAAAGATTGATTCCCACAATCACATCGTGTTGCCCGGTGCGGAGTTTTTTTAATACCTCGGGACGCTCAAGCGTTTTTATTTCCGAATGCATGTATTCGGCGTTAATCCCCGCTTCCTTTAGATATTCCGAAATATCCTCGGCAAGCCGTTTGGTGAGCGCAAGTACAAGAGAACGTTCTTTTTTTGCAACTCGGTTTTTTATCTCACTAATCACGTCCTGCATTTGATTTTTCGCCGGGCGGATTTCAGTTTCAGGATCAAGGATCCCGGTCGGGCGCACTAATTGCTCTACAATATATTCTCCTGATTCGCGCAGTTCATACGGTCCCGGAGTCGCAGACACGTAGACGCGGCGGTGTATCCGATCATTAAATTCTTCAAATTTCAATGGTCTGTTATCGATTGCGGACGGCAAACGAAATCCGTAATCCACTAACACATTTTTTCGCGCAAAATCCCCGTTATACATCCCGCGGATCTGGGGAATGGTAACGTGCGACTCGTCAATAAAAACAAGAAAATCATCTCCGTGGGCATAACGGAAATAATCAATCAATGTGTGCGGCGGAGATCCTGTGGCGCGAAACGATAACTGTCGCGAATAGTTTTCAATGCCATTTACATAGCCGGTGTGCTCAAGCATCTCCATATCAAATTCGGTGCGCTGTTTCAACCGCGCGGCTTCTAAAATTTTCCCTTCTTTGTTGAGCGCCTCCACCCGTTCTTTTAATTCTTGTTTTATGTTGGCGATTGCGAGCGCAAGGGTATCTTTGGGAGTTACAAAATGTTTGGCCGGGAAAACGCGAACAGTTTGTAGGTTGTAGGTTGTAGGTTGTAGGTTTCTTGCTTCGCGGCGCTCAATTGAAGTGATTATACCGCCTCCTATTGAAACAGCGATTATTTCTTCGCCGTTGGGAAGATAAATTTCAACCGTATTTTCCCGAATCCGAAAATGGCCTTGGCGCGGATCAAGAGGATTCCGGACATACTGGAGAAGCACGAGATTTTTGGTGAGTTCTTTTTGTGAAATTTTCTGCCCGACGGTAAGTTCAATGGAAACCTTCTCATATTCTTCCGGATCGCCAACGCCATAGATGCAGGAAACGGACGCGACAATAATCACATCTTTTCGCGTAAGGAGAGATGCGGTGGAGGCGTGGCGCAACGCATCAATTATCTCGTTTATTTTCGCGTCTTTTTCAATATAGGTGTCGGTTTGGGGGATATATGCTTCGGGCTGGTAGTAGTCGTAGTAAGAGACAAAGTAGTGCACCGCCGCATCCGGAAAAAATTCTTTGAACTCTTGGTAGAGCTGGGCGCAAAGCGTTTTATTGGGGGAGATTATAAGCGCCGGCTTTTGCATACGCTCAATCACGTTTGACATCGTAAATGTTTTTCCACTGCCGGTAACTCCCAAAAGCGTTTGTTCCATCACTCCCGCACGCAAATTTTCTGCAAGCTGATCTATTGCCTGCGGCTGGTCGCCGGTAGGGGCGTATTGACTTTTAAGGTGAAATTGCATAAATTTATAGAAAAGCACTTTATATTTACAAATAGGGGAGGAAGAGTATGCCTACAGTGAGGCGAGTCTATATTGGCTCTTGCGGCAAGTGTCCGGCAGAATACATAAGTGATACAAAAGAGGATGCGTGTCGGCGCGCGCAAGAATGTGAATCAAAAAAAGAAATGTTTGATTATCAACCGGGGCAATTGGTATTCGTATGCGCGGGATATACCGAGCCTCCCGGAGGTGGATGGCTTGGTGCGATATACTATGCGCGAGTAAGAATTATTTCAGTTCGTTACGAGAAAGGCTCACATTTTCCCGTATATACGGTTGAGGAGTTTCCCCAAGAGGGGCGGAGTAAAACAATCCTTTACCCCTTCGAGGTGAATGGCTATGGCATACGGTTATCACCGAAACTTTCATAGAGCTGCCAATACTATACAGTAAGGGTAGCTTTTTTCTTTATCAAAAGAAATGGTATCATACATCTATGGAATCTTGATCCATTCATAATTCTTAATTCATGATTCCTGATTCAAGTACTTATGATTACTATCTTAGAGGGTACAATAGAATTCAAAAGTGAAAAGTTTGCGGTAATTAACGTAAGCGGAGTCGGTTATAAAGTATTTGTAAGCAGTGATACGCTCGCAAAAATACCAGAAAAAAACTCACCTGTCAAACTCTGGACGCACCAGCATGTGCGGGATGATGCGCTGGAACTTTACGGATTTTTGCACTACGGTGAGTTGGAACTTTTTGAAATGCTGATTTCCGTTTCCGGAGTGGGGCCAAAGAGCGCGCTCGGAGTGTTGGCAATCGCGCCGGCGGATAGTTTGAAAAAAGCGATTGCCGCGGGAGATTCTTCATATCTTACGCGCGTATCCGGCATCGGCAGGAAAACCGCCGCAAAAATCGTGATTGAACTGAAAGAGAAAATGGCCGGACGCGGAGTTTCAGTTTCCGCGCCCGAGCTTAAAGAAGAGGCAGACGCAATAGATGCGCTTGTAGCGCTTGGCTATTCTCCGCGCGAGGCGCGCGAAGCGCTCAATAATGTTTTGCCCGAAATAACAAGCGTTCAGGAAAAAATTAAGGAGGCGTTAAAAAGGGTAGGGGAAAAGAAATGACCCACCCAAAGGCAGGTCGTTTTCAGGGGGTATAAAAGATTACTTCTTGTTCTTGAAGGTCAATCAATTCCAGAATGGCAAGAAGAATGCCGCAAAGTTTTCTATAAAAATTGGAATACACATCTGGATGAGATTGCATTGTAATAAATTCCGGGTATCTGTCATTAAGCTCATCTTTCAAAATGAGCAGTCTATTGAAAATTGCAATAGTAATATTACTGTGAGCGGTAGAGTTCCAAAGTACCTGAAGCGCGCGGGTTCGCTCCGCTAACGAATATTCTGTTGATCCAAGAATATACATAAAAGCCAAGATCGCTTCACGAGCCGGTATCTGAAAAATTTTATCTTCGGGGCGCGTGAACGGCGGCGAAGGTCTTTTGTCCATTGTGATATCGCCTTTTCGGAGGAACTCAAGGGCAAATGCGAGAATATTCGTTGCGGTACATTCATTCATCTCTTCTCCCTCCTCGTATTATGGATGTAAAAGACCAAAATTATAACTATACTACTACAGCGCGTTCATTCCTGCAATCTCCGGAATGGGAATCATTCCAGCATTCTTTGGGGCGGGAGGCACGGCGGATTGCGGGCACGCTTCTGATACGCCATCCCTTGCCCCGCGGCTTCCATTATCTATATTGTCCCCATCCCGAATTTCAAGAGGGCGGGCACGCACGCAAATTTTTTAGAGAAGCGGAACAATACGCGCGCAAAGAAAAAAGTATTTTTTTGAAAATTGATCCGAGGGACGAATTGCGGATTCCGGCGAATTATGAATATAAAAAATCGGATTCTCTTCAGCCAAGAAAAACGGCGCTTCTTGACGTAAAAAAATCGGAAGACGAGATTCTCGCATGCATGCATCCGAAAACGCGCTACAATATCCGGCTGGCGGAGAAAAGAGGGGCAACGATAACGAATTACAAATTACAAATTGTGAATTACGATACTGGACAAAAAAATCCATTTGAAACATTTTGGAAGTTACTGCAAGAAACCGCAAAACGGGATACATTCCATACTCACGAAAAACGCTACTACGAAAAACTTCTGGCGATACATGCGCCGAATTTTTCCAACGAACTTTTCTTTGCAGAGTCTGAAGGGCGGATTCTTGCCGCGGCGCTGATTAATTTTTACCATGCCCAAAAGGGA
>VMFQ01000004.1 GCA_007376125.1 Parcubacteria group bacterium Gr01-1014_33
GAGACGAAGTACTGGACATGACTCCGAAAGAATATAAAGATTTTCTTTTTGAACTTTATAACCGATAGATCGCCCGTTCTCGCTATTTTCCGTTATTCTCTATTCTCTATCTAAGCCCATATCCTAAACTTAGTTTAGGATATGAAAATACCTTTATTTATTGGTTATTGGCCGGTACCCCATAAATTGGAATAAAGGTCGAAATCCAATGTATCATGGGATCACCTATGAAAAAGAACTATCGCATCGCTCCTGACATCAAGGAGCAAATTCTCAAACGCATCAAAGAAGAAGGAATATCGGTAGCGTCAGCCGCCAAAGACCACGGCATCCACGAGACGACGATATACAACTGGCTCGGCGCAGGAGCAGAGCATACCCCTTCGTGGATTGAATTCGTAAAACTCAAACGAGAAAACAGGTCTCTCCTTGAGCTGGTAGGCGAGATTACGCTCAAGCTCTCTGAATCCCAAAAAAAGAGTTGAGGGGAACGCTGAATTGCAGCAAGACAATCCTTGCCAAAGAACTCGGCGTATCCGTCTCAACGCTGTACTACAAGAAAAAACTTCCGCATAAGGATGGCGCATTAAAAATCAGGATAGAGGAAGCATGGCGCTATCATCCCGCGTATGGACACCGGAGACTGGCAATGCACCTGTGCATCAACAAGAAGCGCATACGGCGGGTGATGAGCATTTTTGATCTACATCCCTACCGCCGGAGAGGCAAAAAACCAAGGAAATCAAACAGAATTTCGGGAGCGGCGTATCCCAATCTCCTTAAGCATACGATCCCGCACTACGAGGGCCACATCTGGGCGGCAGACTTCACCTACCTCTTATACAAGGGAAAATTCCTGTATGTGGCCACAGTCATTGATCTTTACACGCGGAAAATTGTTGGCTGGGCAGCCATGAGAACTCATAGCACTCCATTGGTGCTGCAAGCCCTCTTCATGGCGTTATCCGCCAATCCGCGTCCCCATATCTTTCACTCTGACAACGGGAGCGAGTATATATCAAAAGTGTTTGTGCGGGTACTTACGGAAATCGGCATCGCCATTTCCCGCATTGCCCCCGGATGTCCATGGGAAAACGGATACCAAGAATCCTTCTACGCCCAGTTCAAGATTGATCTTGGGGATCCGACTCGCTTCGCATCATTAGGAGAGCTGGTGTACGAGATTGCCAAGACGATCTGGTACTACAATCACACACGGATACATACCGCAATCAAAATGCCGCCGGCGATATTCGCCGAGCGGCACAAGAGAAAACTTGTCGAAAACCATTCCTAAAAAAGGGGTACTTGACACGATGCCGGTGCCGTTGGGATCGGTTCTTCGCGCATCTTCCGTCCGCACAAATTTGGTAAATAGCCGCCCCATATCTTCCGGTTTGATGCCGATTCCTTCATCGCGGACGCTCAAGCGTACTGAATTTTGAGAAGTCTTCTCAAGACGGACGGTAATGGTTCCTTTTGGAGTATATTTTATGCCGTTATCAACGAGATTGACCACCACCTCCCGCATTTTATCAGGATCAAGCGAAAGCGTGAAAATACCATCAAGTTCATTGATAAATTCAAGTGTAAGTCCTTTCTTTTCCACCGTTGACTTAAATTCTTCTATTACCCGCGTGACAATACTTACAAAATCCGTGGGCTTAAATTCATAGCGGATCTTCCCGGACTCCATCCGCGACAAATTCAACATGTCGCTGACAAGTTTTACCAGCTGTTCGGTGGAAAACGCAACTTTGCTTAATGCGTCTTCTATTATTGCGGCAATCTTCCCGTATGACCCCTCCCGAATGAGCGAAATATACCCTTTTATTACAGTAAGCGGCGCACGCAACTGGTGAGACGCAATTGAAATAAATTCAGACTTGGTTTGATCAAGTTTTTTCAACTCCACGTTTGCCGCTTCAAGCTCAGTGGTAAGCACCTGTAATTGCTCCCGTTGTTCCACCTCCTTAAGTACACTGCGGATAAGCAGAATGCCGAAAACCGTGGTCACCAAGAATGTAAATAAATCAACAACCCTATTGATCAAAGAAATTGCAATAAATATCCTAGAGAACAAAAGAATAAGAAGCACACCAACAAAAGCTTCTGTTGCAATTATCTTTATATTGAAAAGGTGATGCTTGAGGATTGCATAGGTGGTCATGCTGAGGAAAATAAGAGTGTATAATGGCATGAAAATAACAAATGTGTCACTACCAACCAACACGACCGGTAATAGTACTGTCAAAATAATGAGTCCAAGCATCGTGAAGATACCAATCAGTACGAAACGCAATTGCTGCTTCTCAATGTCATAAGCTTTTTTCATCTTTCTAAATAATATATAGATTGCCGCCGTGCTGAAAAACGTTGTCAAAAGTCCAAAGGCCAACATTCCGGGTCCAGTAATGAGTTTTAAAGATCCATCTATTATCTCGACCTTGATGAATGCCAATGGAGAAAGTGTTATTATCATTACAAAGAACGTACTGATAAGCACGGATAGGAGTTTTTTTCTTCTCAATTGTAGCGCTCGGTGCGGCAATGTGTGGGACAAGAGAAAAAAGAGCATGCTCATGCATGTTGCAAAAAAAATTGTGAGTCGGGACCAAAATAGATTGGTCTCTGGGGTGACAGATAGATGTGCCGCCACGAGCCATAGAGACATTACTAAAATCAAAGTAGCAAAACTCCTGTTTGTTGCGCTCCGCCAATCTTGACGAAAAATCTCTATCAATAAGAGTATATTTATTGCAATCACGACTGCTAATATACCTACCCGGAGCGAAATTAGTTCCATAAGTTATTAATAAATAAGATACTCTATCATCAGTTATTTAAAAATTTTAAAACAGCGTTGTTAAATTGATCCGCCACTTCAATAAAAGGAACGTGCCCCACATTCGGAATCGTTGTGATCTTTGCATTCTGAAAAGATCTGAAGCTTGAGACAATTAGTCTGAGAGGGATAATTGTGTCTTTTTCTCCCCAAATGATTAATGTTCTGTTCTTTATAGATCGTATCTTATTTGCTAATAGCAAACTCTGTCTCAATTTAATCAAACGGCTGACTAATAACAAAGTGGGCGATTTTTTCACTGTTGTATAAAAATAATCTATGAATTCTTGCTTGAGTTCTGTTTTCGGATTATGAAATGCACTTCGTAGAAATTTCTCCACATTCTTGTTTTCTCTCTCTGGTTTGAGTATTATTCGTGATATCAATTTTGCGAATGGATACCATGCGATCATCTTATCTTGAAGGGTCACCTGCGTTGAGAGACCTACGGAATCGACGACAACTACGCATCTAATCTGCTCTGGATGGGCTAATACTATCTTTAATGCTATCCAACCACCAATGGAATGTCCTACTATATGAAGCGATTGAAAGTGCTGATAATCAATAAATTTTTCAACAACCCGTACAAAATCATTCTCTGGATCAAGCGTTGCATAGTTGATTTCCGATGAACGTCCGGCTCCGGGAAGATCGATTGCATATACCGTAAAGTGTTTCGAGAACTCGGAGATATTCGGATACCACATCCCCCAACCGAAATTCGCGCCGTGAATCAAAAGCATGGGCGGACCGCTTCCTGCAACGGCGTAGTTCACGTAATATTTATCAATTAATATTTGGTGAAGCTTTATATCGGCATTAATTGCTTTTATCAAGTTTTGTTCTGTATTCATGAATCTGGCCAGAATAATAGTTACACTGGCTATAAGCTATTTTCTTTATCAAAAAGTTTATCCAAGTCAATAAGCCATGATCTACTCGGTAATTCATGGCCCAGGAGAATCTTTTTTGCAAGATATACACTAAAGCCTGTTGCGGTCATCACGGTGCTTGCAAGTTGGGGTCTCCCAACGAGCGTCTTGCCTATTTCGGCGACCGATTCCAAAGCACGCGGCGGAATATGAGAAGTACCTGCAAGGTCAACTGCATATTTGTGTTTCTCTGCCGTAGTGATATCAGGATGTGCCAACATTTCATAGGGTAAGCGACCAGCTCTCCCGTTAAAGAATTCAAGATTGCGGTTTAAATCATAACGTTCTACGTCTATGAGTACGCGATCACCAAGATTAGTGATCATAATAACTGGAATACCTGCTTCCCGTGCAAGTGCGCGGAGATGGATTTTCATCTCAAAGCCATCAATGATCTCAAATATGACCTTGGGTTTCGGTTCATGAGTGAGAAAACTAGTGAGTAGGTCCTTCGAAAGCCCCTCCTCAAAAGTGATTATCTCTGCAAAAGGGTCAATTTCATAAATTTGCCTTGCAGTCAGGTCAATCTTCTTTATGTAAATCTGGTCAATCCTTGCCCGGATACGGTTTAAATTCGTGGTTTCCAACACATCAAATTCTGCCAATTTGAAAACCTTACCAATGCCAGAGTAGACGAGCGTGGTTGCGACATTGCTTCCGACGGATAAGCCGATAATTCCAATGCATGATTCCGATAATAGGTGTTGCTCTTCTGCGGTAATAAGATTTCGGTTGCGATTTGTGCGAAGTGCGAAATATTCTTCTTGGCGTATGAGGTGAACAAGCAAACCACTCCAAGGAAAATAAGCCCAATCCCCTTTCAATCTATCCACGCTTAAAACGCTTTTAATATAGCGGTTGAGTTCCGCATCATAGTTGGGCGAGCCAAGAAGATATGCATGGGTTATCTCAAAATATTCTTTGAGCTGTGCTTCATATATATCACGCTCTTCCCAAATTCGATATCTTTTCTTCAGATTATCAATATCCTTTGCAGAATATGTTCCCTCCCGCAAAATGATTGGCTTATAGGCATTATTCATTGGAGTATATCAGTTAGTTTTCTCTTTCTTTACCCATTTCTGTTTCCCACCGGGCTTGAAATGCTTCGGGTCCTGATAGGACCAAAAAATAATTATAGGCGTCATTTTCCGACGAATACTTTCGTTTGCCCAGAAATCTCGCCATTCGGAATTTTCTTTATTCAGCCACGCAATAATTGAATTGTGTGTCTTTTCTCGCAATAATTCACTCTCTACCGCCTTCGGGCGCAACTCCACATTGATTTCAAAATACTGATTTTGCTCTTCGTTATATCCCACATATATGCTGAATTTCCCTGTCAGCGACTTTTGCAGTTCTGGATCTTCAAGTGCCTTCCTGATGCTTTCCGGATACACATTGACACTATAGATATTCACCGTAAAATCAGTACGTTCCGCGACATATACAAAAGGCAACTGCCAAATAATATGGTCAATGCCTTCCTTTTTTGCTTCAGTCAAAAGGTCAATTCCATGTGCCGCATAGATGTCTAAAAATGCCTGCATGGTATACACATTGCCGCGGTCCTTCAGATCATATCGTACCAGCGGCAGTCCGCTCCGGCCGGAGCAAAGTAGCCGACCATCTACTTGCTCAAAAGAGTAAAACTCGGGGATAAATTGTGTCAGCGTCGGTAACCGGTCAGTTTCTGCAAACACGTCATGATAAAGATTGGATTTTTTGACAGCAAGACGTCGCGCCAAAATAGAAAGTGGCGTCTCGTGCGACATGGTGCCCAAATCCGCAGTACCGTAATGGTTAATCGTAGCGGTATATATATTTCGCGCTCCTCCATTCTTTATGATGTAATCTCTATACCCTTCAGTAAATCCCTCAGCGGCGAAAAAGTATTTTAGGTCATATTGAGACCAGTTGACGCCCGCATCTATCCCGTCATCAATCAGATCCTTTACTAACGGCGCATATCCGCCGAGAATGATCTGATCAAAACGATGCCCGAGTCCTCTGACTGCTTTCAATGTCTCTATTTTATCAGCACCGGGTGTAATAATAGTCAGTTGGTATTCACCCCGATCAATAAGGTATTTGACCGCTTGATATGAAAACATTCCGCCAATCCAAACGCCAAGCGCGAAGCAATCAATGAATAAAGTGGACTTTTTGTCTATTTCAAAGTAATCCAGAAAAGCTAACTCTGCGGTTAACCCGAATTGTCGATCCTGAAAGCTCGTACGCGGAAAGTAGAATGGTTCACCTGTAGAGCCGGATGTTGAGGCGATTGTCCACTGCTTTTGCTTGAACATTCCGTCCCAGCAAAGAGACTCAAGTGGATATGATAAAAGATAATTCTCTTTATTGGTAATTGGAACGCGTCTGAAATCTTTGATTGTTTGTATAGTTGTGGGATTTGTATTGTGCTTTTGCAGAAAATCACGATAGGCGGGGACACGACTTGTCATTTCATGAAATAATGCCAAGACATCTTTCTCCCCGCGTTTGACCCAATACTCTTCCGGCTTTGTTTTTAACTCTTTGAGTAAGGCACGAGTCTTTCCCGAAAATTCATCTACAAGAAGCATAATGTTTGGTTATTATTAAATATGGACTTACCCTCCTTCCTATTTTATTATTTACCAAGCCGCGGTTCAATATCCTACAGGTCTTGTGTTGTTTCCTTATTGTCAGCAGGCTTCGTTCTCATGGAGAGGAAAAAATGTTGTCGTAATAATTATCAATATACTAAATTTCTAAACCGATTTCAGTCTGCCACTATGAATCTCTGTATTCAAGGCTGAAATCTTTACTCCACCGGAATCGTAATATCCTCCACTCGTAGTCGTGGCGAGTGGAATGGAATGGATTTTGTATAGCCGAGACGGAAAAAAATTTGTGGCCGATGAGAAATACCCATAATTTGCTGAAGTTCTACCACTTCAAAGGGAAGTGCATTTATAGAAGTTTGCAATCCGTCTCGCTCAGCTTCCAGTAGGATATGTTCCAATATACGCCCCACCGACAGCCACTCCTTCTTGCTATCTCCTTGAGATCCAATAAAGCCGAATACCGGTGTATGATCTACAAGAAGCGAAATCTCTTTAGTCCTGATAAACCGTATAACATTTATGTATTTAATCAGAAATGGCGCAATGAGAGATAGAAAGTTACCAAATCCCATAGTGAATCCCGGCATGCCAATAGGGGAAGCGGTAAAATTAGTTTTTTTATAAGCCGCCATTTCTTTCCGGAATTCTTTATTTTCAAATTCTTTTTCCCGAAAACGGATTAAATATTCAGCAATAGCAATCTTTTTTGCGTGGTCTGATACAAAGTCTACATAGATATCGTGAGAACTATATTTTTTGAAGTGATCTATTATTCCGTTGCGTGGGAGTTCATTATCGTATGGATTCCGATTGGAGCGTCGCTCTGGTATAGAAAAAATAAGGTGGTCGTGTAGGGATGATTGACGAGGGAGAGGTACCAAAGAAATTTTTGCCGTTGCGTCTGGAAACTCGTCGGGAAAGTATTCAATATCTGTAGGGAAACCAAAATAATCAGCCGCAATGGAAAAGTTTTCGATCGCACAACCTAATGCAATATATACATGCCGATTCAATGGATCGCTAACCGGTAAAAAACGAGCAGGATTACGCAATAAAAATAGAGCATTATTAATAATTTTAAAATCCCATGGTTGACTATTGTGGCTGGATGGAGCAAGTATTGCAAACTTAATCAAAAATCGCAAACGATCTCTATCGCTTTTCTGTCGATTGAATTCTTGTATATCAATATTCCATGCTTGATAATTGTTCTTCATTTTTCTCTATTAATGCTTACTGCCGGCTTTGAAGTCTTAGAGCCTGTTCACGATCTCGCGGTATCCAACCTGAAAATGTAGGTTTTTGAGCGAGTACAGTCGGAGCACGAAGCGTAATGGTATTACGATGAGTGCGAGACGAAGTTTTGCAACCAAAAACATGCATTTTCAGGTAGGGGGAAGATCGCGAACAGGCTCTAAAACCTTACTGGTGATTTTTAGTTTTTGAAAGCCATCCGAGGATTATTGGGGGCAGAACAAACACACTAATAAATATAACCCCGATAAAAGTTTGAGTCATATCGAAGACACGAGTCCGTAGAGGATCGGGCGCAATTCCAACCGGAAGTAAAAAACGTATAAAAATATTCATAATGCCTATAATCGCTAAAGCGGCTAATATAAAAGAGGCGATACGCACTTCCCGTGACTTCGCCCGCACAAATGAATGCGAGAAGATGGCAAAAAAGGATCCAATACCGATAAAGAGTAAATACGAAAGCAGGATGGATAGCCCGCGAGAAAAATTAAGATCAATACCTCCACTCGCATCTATAAATGGGTGAGGATGAGTTCTAATAGTTATAAGTATGAGGGCTGTTCCCAGCGTAAACGCAAGAATCATTCCTGGCCACGGCGATATTAAAGGGAAAAGTATATAAAAGACCAGGTACATACCAAGCACAGCCGTAATCATCAGAAAAAAATTAGCGACAAGCAAGAAGACATAGAGCATTTGCGGATTAGTGGCGAAAAATAAAGTCCCTATAGCCATAGTCCCATTTACTAATACAAAACCAAAATGTAAAGCAGAAAGCAGAATACCTATTCTGCTCCCCGCTCGCAAGCCGCCGATCTTCCGAAAGGCACTGAAGAAATGAATCCCGCAAAACGCCAGCCCGATGGAAGAAAGCGAAAAGCCAATCGCAGTGGTAGTTATCGTCATATTTTTTACCCGAACGCGGGAGCAAATCCATCCGAGGCCATCTTGAGGTTAAGTACCGTTCTCTGCTCTGCCGCATCACATATTCCTCTTAATGCTCCGGCAAATTCCTTGCTCTCGGCAATAAGCGCGAAGTTTTCGCTGGGAGATATGAACACCACGCGATCATCATAGATATTCATCTCGGAGGAGAATCCGCTTTTCTCGCGCGAGGTTAAAAGAATTTTTCGCAGGGATTCTTTATCCGGCGCCGCGCGTTTTCGGTCACCCGGCGTATCCAAAACAATGGTTTGAATTTTAATATCGGATTTCCCGTGCCAGCGTTTTGTTCCCGCATCACTCTCTGTCTGGCCCGTACGTTCAAAACCTGCGTGTACCCGTATTTCTTCCAATGACGCAAGCGTGTCTTCATACACTGTTTTGATTCCTTCGGATCCTTCAAAAAAATGAACTTTGGGCACGGAAGTTTTGGTTGCAATGCGAGATGCTTTAAGTTCAGGGATTAACTCCTTTGCAACATCTGCAAAGACGCTATAGCGTCGGGCCATGCCTTGAAGATGGCGCACCAATTGCTCCGGCGGAGCCGCGCTGTAAAGCTGAACCCCCCTTCGCTCTACCACACTGATAAGACCGCGCTCTGCAAGCGAATCAAGGACAACATAGGTGGTACTGCGTTTGATCTTTGCCTTTTTTGCAATATCACTTGCGACCGCGGATCCTATCTCAAGTAATGCCAGGTACACTTTGACTTCTTTTTCCGAAAACTCAAGTTCCCTAAGTTTTTCTTTGATCATGGTGTTAATAATAATTGACACCGAAGCTTTGTCAAGCTACAATTTTATAATAGGGTTGTCAATACTTGACGACATATTTTCGGTACCCTATACTGGACGTACCATGCTTTCTCCGCAAGAAGAAACTTCGCAAAAAATAGCCATACGCCGCATTGAAATAGGTAGTACGGTTACGGTGATGTTTCAATCTGGCGAAGCCATTGAATGCACGATTGTTCAGGCAATCCGCACTGATCCGGATCACTGCATCATCTCCTGCGAATCTCCTTTGGGCAAAGCTCTTCTAGGAAAAAGAGCCGGGGATACGGTAATCTACACCGTAGATGATCACGCCATTCAAGTTGATATCATACAAATCTTTTCAGAAAAAAAGTAATTAAAACGTCTTATACCGGCGACCTGTGGATAACTTATGTTGTTATTCATTGACAACGATATTAACCAGGTAGCATAATAGATATAGCCAGCTGGCATGCATGGTGCATGTCGAAATGCTGGCACCGGGTCTTTAACAAGGAGATACGCACATGGTATCGGGACAACTCATTCCTTTTGTCGCAGGTTTTATTGAGGAGGGGAGCGTGGAAGAAGGAACAGAAGTACCCCGCTCCTACTCCGAAGATGCCCAAATGGGCATCTGGAACGAGGGAGACCTCCTTAACCCCGTCTATCTATCCCCCACACAGCTCCATACGCCACGTGGGGATCATATAGGAGATGAGGCTTAACGGGAAGTCCCCTCTTAACACTATCGACCAACTGCCACGAAGTGGTTGGTCGATAGTCCTCAACTATTCATACCAGGACCTAAAGAAAAGGAGGTTAAGATGATTCTACTTATTACCAGAAAAGATGATATCCATGCTGATCTTGTCGTAAAAAATCTTGTAGAATTAAAAGCAAAATTTTTTCGCCTTAATACTGATTATTTATCTGACTATGAAATATCTCTTTCTTTAAATTCTGGATATATTCGCCATCCTGTTACTAAAAGATCAGTAAATTTATCAGAGGTGAAAAGTATTTGGATAAGACGAAGATCTTTGCCTGAAAAAATTAAAGATGTTAAAGAGGAGTTTCGTTCGTTCTGCGAAGAAGAATGGTTACGTTTTTATCAAAATATTTGGTCAGTGTTAGAGGATCGATTTTGGATTAGTCCCCCATATGCGATCGACGCTACGCGGAGTAAGATGAAACAACTAATAATAGCTAGAGATATTGGTTTTCTTGTTCCGGAGACAATCATAACCAACTCTATTGATGAAGTTATTGAACTGCAGAGAAAATTTAGTGTATGCATCTACAAACCTCATGATGGGGGAGCGCTCTCTACAGGATCAGATCAAATGATTTATACTAATATTATAGATACCATATTAGAGAAATCGGAAGAACTAACAGAGAGCTTGAAGATCTGTCCTGGAATATTCCAGCCATATATTGAGAAAGATTACGAACTTCGTATCAATGTAGTTGGTAACAAAGTTTTTGCCGCTAAAATTGATTCGCAGAAAAGCGATAAAACAAGGATAGATTGGAGAAGATATGACTTTAAAAATGTCCCACACAGTATTTATCATCTTCCTCCAGAGGAAGAAAACAAATGTATTTCGCTATTAGAAAAATTAGGATTACAATTTGGGGCGATTGATATGATAGTTACATCAGCTAAAAAGTATATTTTTCTAGAAATTAATGCTAATGGTCAATGGGCGTGGATCCAGTTACTGACAAAACAATTGATATCTTTTGAAATAGCGAGACTTCTTGCCATCCATGCGTAGTAATTATACTGGACTGCAGATATATCTTCTACAGTCCATTTTTTATGAACAAAGAATTAAAAAAAATCTATAGGGAAGATCAGAAAGATAGAAGGAATCCTCTTTTCAAAACGGATTTTAGTCAATTTCGGAAAAGGGACCTTTTGCGTAAAAAGAAACTTGATACACTTTTCCGCTCTTGCCGGATAAAGACAGGAGAAGATTATTACCACGCGGCATTACTCTATCATCATAACCTTTCTACTGCGAGTTCAAAAAGGGCGGTTCGCCTTGCCAGAGTCAGTATTGAGTTGGGGACTAAAAAAGCACTGCGTCTTTACGCAATTACTATAGACAGATTATTAATCAAACAAGGCAAGAAACAAAAATTTGGTACTCAATATAGACTGATAAAAGGCACGTGGAGACTCTATTCGGTCGATCCTAAAACTACAAATACTGAACGCGCTTTATATAATATACCCCCACTTCCACATATCAGAAGTGTGGCTTATGAGGACGACACGAAGAATGAAATTAAACGATAGACATGTCCCCAATCAAATTGGTTTATATAAGTCAAAAGTATAAACCAATAACCAGACCATAGAAACTACACTTTGTCACTATCTTACTTATCCACAAAAGTTGTCTTGACAAAGCAGTCCACCTTAAAGAAATAATCGGCATACGATCACTTGATGGCTTTTATAAAGTAGATACTGTTTTGTAAGGCGTCCACAATTGCTCTCAAAATGTCATCCGATACCATATCCACTTCAGAAACGCTTCGGTATCCAAACTGTTCATCGCGAAATGTTTTTCCCCTAAATTCAACCGGGCGAATATATCGAGGAATCATATGCCAATGGACCTGCGGGTTGGAAGGATTCACTTGATATGCGTGATTCATTGAACAGGCCCAATTGAACATGGTTGCACCAAACGTTTTTTTTACGAGTGCTTCAAGATTTTTTATTACCTGCAGAAAGTCACTCATTTCTTCTTGGGTCACTTCGGACAGGCTTGCACAAGGCCTCTTGAGAACAACCGCGCATCTTCCCAGATACTTTTGATTGGGGTTCAAGCGCACGTCCCAATACGAAGTGCTATGGATCAGATCCTTTTTACTTATGTCGCTCATAATTAAAGTGTAGTATAACCGGTAAAAACGTACAACAGGTTGACAATTCTTAAACTGCACAGTCAATCTCTGTTAGTACTTCTTTCGGCTATTTCATCGGCTACTAGGTGGGGGGCACGACCACACTTTTTACTAATCTTAAATATATTTTTCAAATTTCTCTTTATGGAAAGTACACGCCGCATGACACGTCTGACATTGACGTTTTTGTGTTCATATTCGTCCACCACAGTGATAAGTCCCCCCGCATTAATCACATAGTCAGGCGCATATAAAATATTCCTCTTATGCAAATTCTCTCCAGTTTCACTACTGTCAAGTTGGTTGTTCGCTCCACCTGCCACAATCCGGCATTGAAGTTCCCTGATGCTTCGCGCATTTACCGAGCGACTTAACGCACAAGGAGAAAAAACATCAACTTTTTGATAGTGAATTTCTGATGGTTTTACGACTTCAACACGGGGAAACATTCTTTTGATTTCTGCAATTTTTCTCCGGTCAATATCCGCAACAAAAATTTTCTGTGCATGGAAATAGAGAAGTTTCAAAAGCGCGCTCCCCACCTTGCCAACTCCCTGAATCGCAAAACTTCTTTTCGAAAGATCGTCATCTCCATATATCTCTTTCATACACGTTTTAATGCCGTAAAAAATACCAACTCCCGTAAAACGCGTAGCATCACTTTTTATTCCCACCATATACGGACTTGCTCGTCGCATCACACTTAAATCATCTTGATTAAGACCGACATCTGTGCCGGTAATGAAATGGCCCCCAAAGTAGTTAACCCGTTCTGCATAAGATTTGAGAAGTTCGTTTCTCTTTTTGGTTGCTCCCGGATGCATCATGATCACTCCTTTTGCCCCCCCATAAGAAAGCCCTGCCATTGCGAGCTTATAGGACATGCCCCGGGAAAGACGGAGTGCATCCTTTAAGGCTTCCATTTCATTTGGATAGCGCCATAGGCGTGTTGCCCCAAAAGACGGATGGTGTAAATCTCCTCGATGAATCGCAACAAATCCTTGAAGCCCCGTCTTTGCATCATGAAGAAAGCTAATAAGTCTATGATTGTCAAATTCATATAACTTTTCTATTAGAATTCCTTTGAATTTCATAAAATGGTTCGCCCCCTCTCTTAATATTTTTTGTTTATGGCGCTATAGCTTGAAATCTATGTGATTACACGTGCCCTATATTTCACAAAAAAATATTAAAATAAAATCCCTTGCAAAGGGACTGGACACGTTTCAAAAATCAATTTTTGACAAAGTAAAAAACTTCATGCATTCTCCGCATATTTCGACCCGAGTATCTGAAAAAGTATTTTTCCCGCTTATGTTTTTGCTAAAAAACCGCTGATCAGATTCGGCTATTCCCATAAACGCATAATAACCAATAAATCATATCTTGTTAAGTACGCGTGTTTTCAAACTCACTTCTATTATATACCGCAACAAAACGCTCCGCAAGCAAGACGTTGAGAGGAGGGATTACTTTTGACAAGGCGGATATGGTAAGATACGGATATGCAAATCGTGGTAAAAAACTCCATCCTCAGCTACGCCCTTTGCGGCGCGCCTGTCGCGGACGGGAAACCATGCATTGTTTTTCTCCATGGCTGGGGACGGACGTTTGAGGATTTTAATCAGCTTTCCGCCGCACTTTCTCGCGCGCTCCCCGATTATGCGTTTTTATTGCTTGACCTTCCCGGGTTTGGCGGCTCTTCCCTATCTGCGGATACAGGACTTTCGCTTGACGATTACGCGCGGATTTTAAATGAGCTTTTTGATAAACTTGAAATCAAGAAAGTGATACTTGTGGGGCATTCCGTTGGCGGAAGAATTGCCATAAAGTGTGCAACTCTTTTCCCTAGTCGGGTGGAGAAGCTTATTCTTATCGCGGCCGCTGGAGTTCCTCTTCGTTCATTTCGGATACCACTCCTTGGCGCGGGACGGATTCTTTTCAATACCTTGTTTTTCGCTTTTCGCGATTTTAGATTTATCCTACGGTTAAAAAATCTTTTGGGCGCACTGTTTGGTTCCCGCGATTACCAAACTTCTCGCGGGGCCCTCCGCGAAACTCTCAAAAAAGTGGTTTCCGAAGATCTCCGCCCGGATGCCCAAAAGATTTCAATTTCCACTTTTCTTATTTGGGGGCGCAACGACCCCACTACACCCCTTCGCGACGCCCAAGAGTACCACTCGCTCATCAAAGGATCTCGCCTTGAAGTTCTTGAAGGAGGACATTTTGTATTCCTTGAAAAACCGGACGAATGCGCGGAGATTATCCTCTCTTTCTTATAAGAGTAGCACATACGTTCTTTTCTGTATAAAGTCTGCATACAGAGAAAGTGTCAGCGGTAATCCTCTGTAACTCAATAATAAAATTCTTACATTTGTATGCGATCGCACGTAAATGTAAGAATTTTATTCCATTCTTTATATGCTCGTATACTTTAGACCCGTTGTCTTTTAAGAAAAATGGCTTATCTATCTCAACCAAATTGGCTTATGTAAGCTAATCAAAATTATAAGACAACAGGTCTTTTATTCAATAGACCTACTGCACGATAACAAATCTACTGCAATTTCATAATTTCGGCCAAAATCGCCTCAAAATTTTTTGTCTTATCTCCAGATAAGCCGCAAAATCTTCAGCACCGACGAATTAAATACTCGTATCAGCTTTCTCTCTTCTTCAAACCGCTCTTCGGCATATTCCAGAAGTTTTTTCAAAAGTTGCGGTAGGGGAATGCCCGATGCTTCCCAGACGTGCGCGTAAAGCGTTCCGGGAAGCGTGTTTATCTCACCGAGAAAAAGTTTTTGCGCGGCGGTATCGTACAAAAACTCGCAACGCATAATGCCGCTCGCGTCAATTAGCCGGAATACACGCCGCGATATCTCCTGAACATCGCGTGTTGTCTGAGGCGGAATGCGGGCAGGGATAATACTTGTTGATTTAGAACTTTTTTCTTGGCGAATCGTGCCGCCTTTTATTAAATATTTTGCTTCAAAATCTTGAAATGCGCCGTGATGCACCGGCTCATGCGGAAGTGAGACCGTAAGATCCTTGTGGCCGATGACAAGCACATTGATTTCTTTTAGGTTCCTCACTTCTTCTTCAATCAACGCGAGCGCATCAAACTGAAACACCACTTCAAGCGCCCATTCCAGTTCTTTGTCATTTGCCACGCGCGAGATACCGATGCTTGACCCAAGCGCGTTTGGTTTTACGAAAATGGGATATGGAATATCCCCGTGGAGTTTGCCGATATTTTCTTTTGCCGCAAAAAATTCTTCTTTTGAAACCTCGCGCGTGCGCACAGACGTAATCCCCGCATCGCGCAGAAGCCGGCGCGTATGAATTTTACTCATCGCAATGGCAGACGCCCGCACACTGCATCCGACATACGGAATTCCCGCAATTTCAAAAAGCCCCTGGATTGTGCCGTCTTCTCCAAATGATCCGTGAAGGCACGGAAACGCCACATCTATCGCAGCTGATTTTTTCCGCGCGAAAATCCCGGATCCGCTTTTTTGCAGAATAAGGCGGCTATTCTTAAACGCAAAAGAATTCACGGCATATTTTTGAAGCCGGTTTTCAAATTGCGGATTCTGGAAAAATGAAACATCCGCGAGCTCGCTCCCGAAAAACCATTCGCTTCTTTTATTTATATATACGGGGATTATAGAGTATGCGGATAGACTCTTAAAACCCTCAATCACCCGCATCGCGGTAATGATTGAAATATCATGTTCAGGTGAACGGGAGCCAAAGAAGATGCCGATGGATTGCATAGTAGCTAATGCGATTCTTGATTATATCTTAATCATAAATTTGATCCCTACACCATTGAAAACATTCCTACATTCTCAAGAATGTCGGAATGTTTTGAGAAAAGTATGGAAAGTCTTTCCATAGGGAGAAAGAGTATGCGCCACCGACCTTCCTTGGTATTTCTTGTCAACCAAGCCCGCATGTGTAAGACGCCGCGTATGTTCAGAGATTGTTTTAATATTGCAGCGAAGAATATCAGCAATGCCTTCAACCGTCACTCCCGTATTGGCGGCAATCGTAAATAAAATATCAATGCGGCGGTGATTGGCTATCCCCTTGATATGCCGCTCTGTCTGCCTTGAAGTTTTGATACTTGTCTCCATGAGACTTATTTTACTACTAAATAAAAGTGAGTTGAACAGCAGTATGATATTCCGACATTCTTGAGAATGTTGGAATATCGTAGGGTGTGTTAGAAACCGTCTGAAAAGGGTTGTTATCGCTCGCCCCGTGAGATGTCTTTGTATCTCACGGGGCGAGGAAACTCGTGGCGATCCCGACACGGCGATGACACCTATGGGAGCTTTTCAGACAGTTTCTTAGAGATAGATCGCTGGCCAGTCGTAGGCGGAAAAATAAATGCAATCGTTGTCGTGCGCAACTCGCGCCACAATACTTTCAACCTCCTTGCCATCAGTATACCGGATTATATGTGTTTCGTTAAACCCTCCTTCTTTAAGTCCTCGTAAAACTGCTTCCGCAACCGGAGTGTTGCCAAGTAGGATTATCTCAAAAGCAGATGCGATTTTCCTGCCAAGTTCCTCGTTGATCCGATCGCTCTCTTTTCCTCCTTCAGGAATTCCGGCAAACACTCCGATTTTTCGGCGATTGATACTCGCCAACACTTCAAGCGCGGCTCCCACTCCGTCAAGCGTAATGTTATAACTGTCGTCAATAATCAATCGGTCTCCGGGGGCAAGAATCGGTGCTAAGCGGCGCGGGAGCGGCCGTACTGATTGGCACCCTTTGGCAATCTCTTCCCGGCTCATACCAAGAAGATTCCCAAGCATTACCGCAACTGCAAATTCCTGGCACACATGCTCTCCAAGAATCGGCATACGACATTCCAACATTCTTGAGAATGTCGGAATATTTTTATCCGCCTCTCTGGAGGATTTATTCTGGTTTCGGTCAATACGAACCAAAAGCCCGGACTCGCCGGCGCCTTCGCAGAGAAAACCCATACTCTCGTTGTCCTTTCTGCCGTAGGGAATACTTTGAATTTCCCTCTTTTCCCAGTCTGCAAGCCGAATTTCCACCGCCTCCCGAAGAAGTAGCGAATCCTGATTCCACAATGCAATTCTCCCGGGCGACAGAGCGTCAATCAATTCGCACTTCGCGGCCGCAGTTTGCTCAAGCGATCCGAATCGCTCGCGATGCGCTTCGTTAAGCCCGGTTAAAATTCCCACGGTGGGTTTTACAAACCGCGCCGCGGCAGTAATGTCCCCTTTTCTATATGCTCCCATTTCTACGATAAGTATATCTCCATCTTGAAACTTTGTTCGTAGAATCCATCCCGCAATTCCTAAAAGCGTATTTACGTTTTCCGGAGTTTCGTGCACCCGGAATTTTTCGCCAAGGATTTGCGTGATTATTTCTTTTGTCGTGGTCTTTCCGAAACTTCCGGTGATTCCGACGATCATGCGGAATTTTATTTTTTGCAAACGTTTCTTGGCGCGAAACGCGATCCACTTTATTGCGATCCCCTCTCCCCGCCGAAGGAATTTAAGATTCAATATGAGCGCACACGGGATTGCCTGCGAGAAGGTGATACTCGCAAGAAATAGAATTTTCGCTTTGAGCGTCCAGTCCGCCTTTACTTTGTCTTGAAATTTGTCCCAATCCGTTGGCGTTGGATGCCGCCCAATCCACGCCCAAAAAAGTTGCCTGTCATAATGGCTTGACTGGAGTACACCAATAAGTATTTTGAGACGATCAATTGCAATCATAATGCCATCCTACCCTATTTTCCCGTTAAAATCGAGCCTTAACATTCCATTGATTTATTAGTAAAATTGATGTATTATTTGTAAATGCCCCCCATAGCTCAATTGGTAGAGCAATTCCCTTTTAAGGAAGAGGTTCCAGGTTCGAGACCTGGTGGGGGGATTAAAAAAATATGAAAAACTGGATACTGCGAATCAGAGCTTCTGATAAACAAATCTTTGACGACATCAAGTCGGGATTAAAAACCGTGGAAACGCGGGCGGCAACGGAGAAATATAGAAAAATTGCCCCCGGAGATACCCTTATTTTTACCTGCGAAAAGGAGCGGATGAGAAAGACAGTCAAGGAAGTTACGCGATTCGCCACGCGGGATAAAATGTGTAAAGAAATCCCATTCAAACAAATTTCACCTCGTGCCGCAACCGAAAAAGAAGCAAAGGAGAAATACGATACCTTCCCCGGCTATCAGGAAAAAATAAAAAAGTTCGGGCTGGTTGCACTTTATTTATGATTGAATTTGAAAAAACCTACTTGGCAAAATATTTTCCGGAAGGATTAAGGGATTCGCCGTCAAAAGAGATCATTGATATTTACATACCAAAAAGCGCAATGCATCCTACGCTCCGGATACGACAAAACGGAGAAAAGTATGAGGTGACGAAAAAGGAACTGGTGAAAGATAATGATTCTTCGGAACGGCACGAATACACCATTTCACTCACTAAGGATGAATACGAAGTACTTGCGACTCTTAAAGGAAAGCGAGTATCAAAAGTGCGATACTATTACGATTGCAATAGACGGACTGCAGAGATTGGCGTATTCCAAGAAGATTTAAAAGGATTCGTACTCATAGATTTTGAATTCAAAACACGGGAAGAGAAAAACAATTTCCCAATGCCTGATTTCTGCCTTGCCGACGTCACCCAAGAGGAATTCGCGGCCGGAGGCATGCTGTGCGGAAAATCGTACAAGGATATTGAAAAGAATTTAGCGCGATTTGGATATAAGAAGTTATTTTTATAAAGGACCATTAGCAGAGTAAGCGAAACGTAAATTGCTTTACGTTTCGCGGGGTTGCTTCAAAAATGAGTGAGCAAAGCGAACGTTATTATAGAAACAACTCCGGGAAGCGCACCCGCCTTGTTCACCCCGTTACTCCAAGAATGGGCCTATAGCTTAATGGGAGAGCACTCGGTTTGCATCCGAGAGATCGGGGTTCGATTCCCCGTAGGTCCAAGCGAAAGCGAGTAACGGGGCACGCGCGGGATAAAAACAATTGTCAATCGTTTTTATGGGGTTCGCTTCCCCTATGGTCCAAATTGAAAAGGTGGATTGACAAGGATGAAAGTGTCCACGAAAGTATATAAGTTGAAATAAAAGGAGGTCGGAAGAAATGAGAAACAGTAAGACAACCACTTGCAGGAAATGATTGTTTATAATAGAATAAAAAAACCAAGCGAGGATGAGTCGCTCGGTCGTTTATACGAAAGGATTAGAAAGAAAACAGATCGTCTGCCATATCGCCCTTACTCAAAGAGACGCATCAATCCCTTGCCATAGAAAGATCGATCATTCTAAGATGCCAATAAAAACATATATATCTCCATCCCATCTTTTTTAGCTTCTCCATTAATTCCTCTCGTGTTTTGCTATTGTCTTTTAACTCTTTTATAAACTTCGGTCTGCTGTTTAAAGACACGAGTTGGAGCCCCTGTTCAGGATTTATATTCGCATGACTCGCAAGAAAATTAAAGATTTCCAGGGCGGTAATTTGTTGAGCCATATGTCTCCCTCCGTATCATAAAAATGCGCTCATTTTAAGATCCAAGACGATTATATACTATACTTATGGAAAATCAAGGACTGCGTATTGACCGTATCCGCCACTCGCTCGCCCATCTTCTCGCGATGGCGGTTTTGAAAAAGTTTCCTGATGCAAAGTTGGGGATCGGGCCGATTATTGAAAACGGGTTTTATTACGACTTCGTCATCACAGAAGAACGCGGAACGAACGCAGACTCACGCGGAAGAACTCTGAGCGAAACTGATGTACCACAAATCGAAGAGACAATGCGAGAGTTTATCTCGCAGAATTTAGAATTTACAGGAGAAAAAGTAACTCCCAAAGAAGCAAAAAAGATTTTTAAAGACCAGCCGTTTAAATTAGAGCTCATTGAAGATTTCGTTAAGGAAGAGAAAGAATTAACAATTTACCGCACCTGTCCTTCTACAACCTACAACCTACAACCTACAACCTGCTTTTTTGATCTCTGCCGCGGCGGACATGTGGAGAATACTTCCGAAATAAACCCCGATGCGTTTAAACTTACCAAAATTGCGGGCGCGTATTGGAAAGGAAACGAAAAAAATCCGCAGCTTCTGCGAATCTACGGCGTTGCGTTTGAAACGAAAAAGGAACTTGATGCGCATCTTGCGTTTTTAGAAGAAGCGCGCCGCCGCGACCATAAGCGGCTTGGCATTGAACTTGATCTTTTTACTTTCTCCGATCTTGTCGGGTCTGGACTTCCGTTATGGACGCCAAAGGGAACAATTCTTCGCAACATCCTTGACGATCTGGTTTGGAAACTTCGAAAAGAGCGGGGATACCAACAAGTGGATATTCCCCATATCGCCAAAAAGGAGCTTTACGAAAGAAGCGGACATTGGCAAAAGTTTGGCGACGAACTTTTCAAAATCACGACGCGCGAAGGGCGCGAATTTGCCTTAAAGCCGATGAATTGCCCGCACCACATCCAGATTTACCGCCGCAAACAATTTAGTTACCGCGAACTTCCCCAACGCTACGCATCAACTACCAAAGTGTATCGCGATGAACAAACGGGCGAACTTTCCGGGCTTTCGCGCGTGCGCGCAATCACTCAAGACGATGCGCACGTATTTTGCCGAAACGCGCAAGTGAAGGAGGAGATATTGAAAATATGGGAAATCGTCACGGAATTTTACGCACTCGCAGGATTTAATCTTACCGTACGCCTTTCGCTCCACGACCCAAATCGGCCGGAAGAATATCTTGGCTCTCCCGAAATCTGGCAAGACGCGGAAGAAAAATTACGAGAGATCATACAAGAAAAAGGAGCAGACGCATCCGAAGGAATCGGAGAAGCCGCGTTCTACGGTCCCAAAATTGATTTTATGGCACGCGATTCGCTTGGACGGGAGTGGCAAGTCGCCACGATTCAGCTTGATATGAATTTGCCGGAACGATTTGATTTGACGTGCGTCAACGAAAAAGGCGAGCATGAGCGTATCGTAATGTTACACGCCGCGATCATGGGTTCCATTGAACGATATCTTTCCATTTTGATTGAGCATTTCGCCGGTGCGTTTCCCTTTTGGCTTGCTCCGGTGCAAGTTACGATTTTGCCGGTGAGCGAAAAATTTCAGGAATATGCAAAAGATATTTTGACGCAACTTCGGGAAGCCGACATTCGTGCCGAACTTGACGATTCAAACGAAACGCTTGGCAAACGCATCCGCGAATCCGAACTCCGAAAAATCCCGTATCTTTTAGTCGTTGGCGAGCGCGAAGTCGCATCAGACACCATTGCCGTGAGGGAACGCGGAAAAGGAGATACGGGCACAATGGATATAGATGTATTTCTTGAGCGCATTTCGCATTAATGGTATGTTCCTTCTTATGAATATCTTGCAACAGTACGAAAGAGAGCATCCGGATACGTTCCATCAGGAATTACTCGGCATAGGACCTGCGGGACAGACCTATCTTGTACGGATCGTAATCTACTGATCTTTCACACTTATGTTAATTTCGCTATTTGTGGAAACCATTGATTTTATTGGGTTTTTAGCGATATGACGTATTAAGTCAAGTGTGGAAGGTCAGTAAATATCCGGCGGCGCGATCAAAACCGAAGAACAGGCGAATATGGCGCTCCTTGGATTTATTACAATTATGATTCTCGCTTCAGTAACACTCTTTATATCCTCATACTCCTCTTTCCCCACCCAAGCAAGCCCAAGAGAACTCCAAAATTACGGGAAACCGCCTCCGGGCACACCCGCCGAGTACTATTAACTTTCACATAAAAATATGAAGAAAAGAATAGCCGATAAAACGGGGTTTACCTCTCCCTTTCTCTATGCGGATAATGGGATAAAGGTATCTTGAATTTCATGACGATACATCATAGAAGGAATGCGCTGCGCAAAGAAAGGGCGGGGTTTACCCCAGCACTAACTGTTAGTGCTGGGTTTACCCTCGTTGAACTCCTTGTCGTAATCTCCATTATCTCGGTACTTGCGAGCGTGGTCTTGACAAGCGTAAATTCGGTGCGCGCCAAAGCGCGAGACGCGCTAAGAAAGGCCGAAATGACGGAACTGGTCAAGGCGCTCGAACTTTATTATGACGCGTACGGAAGATACCCGCCGTTCCGCGCTTCAAACTCATGTGGAGGGATACGGAGCGATTGGGCGACCAGTAAATGCAGTGATCCGAACTGGCTGACCGCGGACAATAATTTTTTGTCTTTTATCCCCGTAGTCCCCAGGGACCCTATCAATACTATCGGGAGCGGCGGCCAGGACACCCCTTGGTGGTTTGCGCTTACCTACACATACGGCGTTACGTCGGACGGACAGATCTATGACATTCTTACCAATCTCGAGAATAAACAAGATCCGGACCGATGCGAATTGAAACTATGGCGGTCGCATGCGGTATGGCCAACTGACACCGGCTGTTACGCCACGGCAACGCTCGGCAGTGTCCCTGACCGGTCAAAACAGATTTATGCTCCGAAATAATCCTGCCGAAGCGCGACGCCAAAAACTGATTGTCATAGTAGGTCCCACCGCCTCCGGCAAATCCGAACTTGCGGTCCGGCTCGCGCGAAAATTCAATGGAGAAATTATTTCTGCGGATTCGCGGCAAGTGTATCGCGGGCTTGATATCGGCACAGGGAAAATCTCGGGGAAATGGCATCCTCCCATCACTATCATTTCAATACGATCGTATCAAAATGATAGTAAATTCTTATACAAAGGCATCCCTCACCACTGCATTGATTTTGTGCCGCCAAAAAAGACGTTTAGCGTAGCTGAGTACAAAGCGCGCGCAGAAAATGCCATACGCGATATTTCCTCGCGGGGCAAAATTCCAATTATTGCCGGCGGAACCGCGTTTTGGATAGACGCGCTGGTATATGACTTGGACTTTCCCGATGTTCCTCCGAATCCTTCACTCCGAAAAAAACTTGAGAAAAAATCTATTGCCAAACTCCTGAAAATTTTACAAAAAGCGGATCCGAAACGCGCCCGCACGATTGAGCAGAAAAATCCGCGGCGGCTCATCCGCGCGATTGAAATCGCGCGCGCGCTCGGCAAAGTACCGGCGATCACCCGACACACTCCGTATCGCGTTCTTTGGATAGGGCTCAATCCGTCTTACGAGACCTGGTCTCATAAGATGAAAAGGCGTGTGGGCGCGATGCTTACACGCGGCATTATATTAGAAACAAAAATGCTTATCCGCCAAGGAGTGTCCAAAAAACGCGTCCATGAATTCGGATTTGAGTACCGCGCAGTGTTGGACTACACCGATAAAAAAATGACAAAAGAGGCGCTTCTGGAACGCATTATTCGGGAGAGCATCCGGTACGCGCGAAGACAGATGGCATGGTGGAAGAGAAATAAGGAGATATGGTGGATCAGTAAATCCAATGAAGCAATACAACTGGTTTCAGAATTCCTTCAGTCACCTCTTTGAATTATGAATCAGGAATTAGGAATTATGATCTCATAAATTTAATGCACAAATTCCTTTATTCTTGACTCCTAATTCTCAATTTCTTATTCTTGTTTCCGATCTATCTCACCTCTCCTTCCTCCCACTCAAACGGGACAAACATCAATCGCACGCGCGCAGATTTTTTCTCTTCCCGCATCCATTCGTCAAAATCCTTGCCGCGGAGCGTGAGGTATTCATACAGCGTTTCCCGCCGCGCCTGCGGGAAAAGGACGAGCGTTTCAAAATCGCTTTTTGCAAGACCGTATAAAAGTAAAGCTCCCTCGTGAGCCCCGGGCGCACGGCTAAGCGCGCGTTGGACCTTTTCTCGGCTCGCGGCAGAAAATCCGTCCATAATCCGATCTCCTTCCTGTTTGAGCAATTCATCTTCAATAAGCGACAGGAGTGTATTTCGCTGGATTTCAAGAAGAACCGTCATAGAGAGAGACGAAGAAAAATCATCGGGTTTTTTCGCCGAGGATCGGTCCTGGGCGTTTAACGAACGCTTCACTACTTCTTCGGCGTCCTTCCATGTTCTTTGCCAAATCGGCTTCCGGTTTACTAATGCGATCGGATAGAAGCCAGTGATGCTTGCTCCTAAAAACGCCGCAAAAAAAAGAGAAAGGATGATTGCCGCTATTTTTTTCATAACGAAAGAAGGAATTGTTTTATGCGCTCCCATACTCCTGTCCGCGGCTCGGGAGACAAAACGTTCTCGCTATTTTTCTTCCCGGGCACCACGACCACGACTTCTTCTCCCGGTTTTTTAAGTCCAAGGCTTTCTTTTGCGTTACGCTCTAACGCTTCGTTTGTCTCAAGCTCTTTGATACTCGCCTCAAGCTCCCCCTTTTTTTGGCTAAGCGCGCGAATATTTTGGTCAACCGAATCGGATGCGCGGTACAGAAACGCGGCTTGGAGCAGGATGTGGACAAACCCATAGAAAAGCGCTCCTGCAAGCCCTGCAAGAACAATGTGGAAAATGAGAGATTTTTTTATCCGCCCGAAAAAGGGCTTTTTCCCGTATTGATTCATTGATGAAAGTGGAGTATATTAAAAGAGATAGGACTTACGCGTTTGGCCTAAAATATCTCCTTTCTGTCATTCCCACGAAAGTGGGAATCCAGACCCTTTTATACAAGCAAGGGAATCTGGATTCCCGATCAGGTCGGGAATGACAATGAAACCAAACGCGTAAGTCCTAAGAGAGATAATTCACTTTATTTTATGTTTCAACATAAAAAGAAACTCAACATCCTTTGGACCGTAATTACTCTATTAGGAATTCTTTCCATGGTTGCGTTTACGCTCCTTCCGATTATCCTTACCCGTTGAAAGGAGCATAGCAGAATAGGCGCGCGGAAACAATTCGCTATTTCTTAAAAAGTTTTAAAAATACCTCCGGCGGTATTTCCACGCGGGCGGTTTCTTTCATGCGTTTTTTCCCGCGCTGCTGCTTTTTCCAGAGCTTCATCTTTCTCGTACGGTCTCCTCCGTAAAGATAGCCGGTTACGTCTTTCCGAAGCGCCGGTATGGTTTCGCGCGCGACAATCCTGCCGTCCACCTCCGCCTGAAGCGCAATTTGAAAAAGCGCGCGCGGCAAAAGCTCTTTTAATTTTTCCACGCGCGCGCGCGCCGTACGATGCGCTTTTTCGCGCGGGACAATTTCAGAAAGCGAAGCAACTTTTTCTCCGGCAACCAAAATATCCATCCGCACAAGATCCGATTCTCTATACCCGCTCATCGCATACGAGAAAGACCCAAACCCTTGAGTTGCGCTTTTTAAGGTATCATAAAAATTAACGATGATCGCGCGCAATGGAGCCTTAAATCGCACCAAGAGACGTTCTCCGGCAAGCGTTACCGCCTCATCAATGACTCCTTCCGCTTCGTTGATGCAGACTGTAAGCACACCTAAAAACTCAACAGGAACTACGGCCTCCGCATGCGCCACAGGTTCCTCTATTGCACCTATTTCTTGGGGAGGCGGCATGCGTCCTGCAGAATATACGAACGACTCTCCCCCTTTTTTTGTTTTTACTTTAAACGCGACGGAAGGGGTAGAGAGGACAAGCCGAAGATCATATTCCCGCCGCAGGCGCTCGGAAATAATTTCCATGTGGAGCATTCCTAAAAATCCGGCGCGAAACCCGCGCCCAAGCGCGTTTGATTCTTCCGGTTCAAATATCATCGCCGCATCCTCAAGTTTGAGTTTTTTGAGCGCATCGCCAAGTATCTCGTATTCATCTTGGTTTTCGGGGAAGAGAGACGTGAAGACCACCGGCATTGGTTCGTGATACCCGGGAAGCGGCTCCACATGCGCGGACTCACGCAGACTTAACGCGGACTCACGCGGAAAACCTCCGCGTTGGTCTGTGTTTATTCCGCGTTGGTCGGCGTCCGTTCCGTGCCTGTCCGCGCTTGTGAGAGTGTCGCCGACTCTCACAAGATCCGGTTCTTTGATGCCGGTTGCGATATATCCAATCTCTCCCGCACAAAGTTCTCCCTTTGACGCACGTTCCGGCAAGAAAACACCCGCATCAATGACTTCCGCTCTTGCGCCTGTTGCCATAAAATAAATTTTCTCCCCCTTTTTGACGCTCCCGTCAAAAATCCGCACATGCGCGATAACGCCTTGGTAGGAATCGTACTTGGAATCAAACACTAACGCCCGAAGCGGGTCCGCGGACTCACGCAGAAAATTTCCGCGTTGGTCGGCGTCCGTTCCGCGTAGTTCCGCGTTTATCCCGCGTATGTCCGCGCCTTGAGGCGGCGGAACGCGCTCCACTACTCCCTGCAAAAGCGCTTCTACTCCTTGTCCGGTTTTTGCGGAAACCTCAAAAATATCTTCCGGAACAACACCCAAAATATCCGTCAATTCGCTTTTTACGCGCTCAACTTCCGCCGAAGGTAAATCAATTTTATTGATCGCCGGAATAATACATACATCTTCTTTCCGCGCAAGATCAAGATTTGCGATTGTCTGGGCTTGTACCCCTTGGGTCGCATCCACCAAAAGAATCGCGCCTTCCACCGCGGCAAGCGCGCGCGAGACTTCATAGGAAAAATCTACATGACCGGGAGTATCAATCAGATTCAACACAAATTTTTGTGTTGAATCTGAGGAATTAGAAATTAGGAATTTGGAATTAGGGTTTTTTGCATTCTTCTCATAATTCATAATTCCTGATTCATAATTCATTCTGACTGGCTGCATCTTAATCGTAATCCCCTTTTCTTTTTCAAGCTCCATTTGGTCCAAGTACTGCGGCCGCATTTTTCGTGCTTCCACGCTTCCGGTTAATTCCAAAAACCGATCCGCCAATGTGGACTTTCCATGGTCAACATGGCTTATTATAACAAAATTCCTTATAGTATCTAATTGTTCCATTCTCTTTGCGTCTCTGTATGTTTTTTAATACTATCTTGGCATCTTGAATTCGTTTGCGATGTTTTAAATAAGGTAATAGAAGTCATCTCAAAATTAGTTTTTTCGCGTATTTTATCATTCCCGCGAAAGCGGGAATCCAGCAGATACGCCACACACTGGATTCCCAATCAGGTCGGGAATGACAGAAAGATAATTTTGAGATGGCTTCTAATGCGTTTACAAATTTCTGAAGTGAATATGCTTTATTCACGTTAAGACGCCGGTTTGAAAATTGATCATTGAAAATTACTTTATCTCTTCCCCGCTCCATCCTTTGGGCAGTACTTTTATTTTCAAAAGCCGCTTCTGGAGACTATGCAAAAATGCGGCTACATCTTCGCTTTTGAGTAAAAGTAAAATCGCAAAGTATGTTCCCATCCCCGCAAGTCCCGAAAGAGCGCCTTGCAAGAACACCTGAAAAAACGTGATTAACGGAAGCGTTTCGGAAAAACTCACCCGCACTCCGTACGTAACGACTCCCGCGCCCAAAGCGGCAATACCGATTTTCAAAAGCGCGGTCCACGGAAATTGCGGATGCGTTCCCCCAAATTTTTTCCGCGCGCGCGCCATAAGCACAAAGTAAAGTCCAATCCCGTTTGCTAAAACACCAATCGCATACCCGATGCCAAGCCCCAGCACTTGGGCAGACGCAAGATCGCCCACGCGCAAAAGTCCCGAGATAACCCCCGCAAGCGGAGCGTCAGTTCCCATGAGCCGCACAAGAGAAAACGCCGATGCAATGGACATGAGGGATGCCCCGATATTTATAAAAAACGGCGCCCACGTCTCTCCGATTGCGTAAAACCCTTTTATCAAAAGCAAAAGAATACTTCCGGCTCCAAGCCCGCAGATAAGCACCGCGAGCATTGCCGCGGTAAGCCGCGTATCTTCCCATGAAAAAATTCCACCCCCGAGTCCTACGCGGACGATATGCGCACGCAATACAAGAAAAAGCGCGACCGAGGGAATCACCCAGAAAAGAATCGCGCGCATCCCGAAAAAAAACTCGCGAAAAAACAACTCTCCCTCTTTTTCAATTGCCGCGCGATTGAGCCGCGGGAATAAAGGCACCGCATAGCTCGTCCCAAATATCCCTATCGGAACAAAATAAAGATTTTGGGCAAGCGCAAATACGCTGATGCTCCCCGGAGCAAGCACAGATCCGAGCGCAACAAGCGCCATCAAGGTCAATTGCGAAAGCGAGACCGAAAGCACGCGGGGGAGGGAGATAAAAAGCACGCGCTTCACGTTCTTCTGCATTTTCCCCCACACCGGCATCGGCGCAAATCCGAGCGTGCGCACCGGAAAAAACAGTACCAGAAAATTAAGCAGTGCGCCAAACGCCACTCCTATTCCAAGCCCGGCGAACCCGAAGACCGGAAGAAACGCAACAATACCCACCATGATCCCAAGATTATAGAGAATGGAACTTAAGGCGTAGGCAAAAAACCGCTGAAACGACTCCACCACCGAGGAAAGAATTCCGGAGATGCCGAAAAAAATCGGGGAGAGCAACATAATTCGCGTAAGCGTTACCGTCGCTATCCGCTCCGACTCGCTAAATCCGGGCACAAGAGCGCGCATGAGAAACGGCGCCAAGAAGAATGCGGCAATCGCCATTCCCGCTGCTCCGATAAAAAAGAGGGTGGCAAGTTGGGAGACAAAGGAGCGCGCCTCTTCGGGGTCCCGCGCAAGCGTTTCCTGAAATAGAGGGAGGATTGCGGAAGATGCGGCGCCGAGAAGAAAGAGAACGTACAGGAAATCCGGAATCTGAAACGCGGCGTAATATATATCAAGCTCCCGCCCCGCGCCGAATTGAGAGGCCAAAAGCCGATCGCGAAGCATCCCCAGGATCCTTGACAAAAGTCCCGCGGCTCCCAGAAGGAGAGCCGCGGCATGAATATTGGCAATTCCATGATTAAGAGGATTGAGTCGAGACATGACAATAATGTATTTCTCCCATGTTTCTGCATTGTTTCAATTTTATTTCTATGAGTTTGGTGAATAATGCAGAAATAAGCCTCTTTCTGTCATTCCCGCCCCCGCCTTCGCGAGGGTAAACTCCAGCGGGAATCCAGCAGATACCAATAAAATACAGAGTATCCCCGTTTTCACGGAGACAAGCCTGGATTCCCGATCAAGTCGGGAATGACAATATTCACCAAACTCTTCTACGGAGTTTCCTCTTTGACCGGAACATCTTTTCGTTTCTCCGGCGCTTCTCCGGGAGGCGCGATTTCATCGAGTGCGGATTTTTGATCCTCTATATTTGCAATAATCTTTTTTATTTCCTGATTGTCAGGATTATATTTCTCAATTTCTCGAAATTCTTTTAATGCGTTTTCGCGCTCTCCTTTGCGATCATAGATCAACCCGAGAAAATAGCGGGCATTCGAGTAACTCGAATTAATGGATATTGCGCGCTCAAATTCCCGTTGAGCTTTTTCAAAGTCGCCGCTCTGATAGTAAAGAAGTCCCAGCTGAAATGCAACGCCTATATCAAGAGGCGCAGACAGTTTCGCATTTTCCACGCTCTGTATTGCCGCATTTATGTCTCCGAGACGAAGCGAGACTTGCGCGCGCATAAAGTGTGCCACCGCAAGATCGGGTTTGAGCCGAATTGCATGTTCCAGATTGTCGGCAACCTCCTTAAGGGTCGCGCTATATACCTCTTGCAAAGAGGCGCGATCGCTTTCTTTTTGCTGGTTCACCACAAACAAAACCCGATCCGCAAAGGTAATGCCCGCGCGCGCAAGATCAATGTAATACGTAGGGTTGAAGGGATCACGCTCGCTCGCGTTCCGATAATTGGAAAACGCAAGATTTTGCGCCCCGTCTATAAAAGGAATAACCAATTCATATACCGCTCCTTGAGTTCTCCAAAGGGACGGTTCCTCCGCATATAGCTCGGTCGCCCGCTCCGCTTCGCGAGTAGCAAGCACTACCGCCTCCTGAAATTCTTTTTGCACATTTTCTCCTCCTGCCGCGCGTCCAATCAATTCACGGATAGTTTCCGTTGACGCTTCGGCAACCAATGCATGATGCTGAAAATTACCTGTCTCGAATTGCGCCGCCTCCTGAAATTTTTCAACGGCGCGCGCTTTTTCTCCTTTCTCAAAAAGCGTTCTGCCTTCTGCAAGCCGCAATGCGGCGCGCATCCGTCCGATTTCAAAATAGAGGAGAGAGAATGAAAAGAAAAGGAGAAAAATGACCGCAAGCGAGGAAAGAAACATTACCCAAGGCGTTTGAAATGCAATTACATGTTCGTAAATGCCAGCTCCCCAAAAGACGTGTCGAGGACTTATCGCATTGCCTCCGAGATGCTCCGCGTTCTTGGAAAATCCGCTTTCTCCGCTTTCAAATTCGCGCGCAGCCGGAACAGGCTCATGTGCCGCTTTTTTCTTCAGAAGCGCGGATTCCAATCCAATCACCATAAAAAGAAGAATCATAAGAGATAAATTCGCGGGATAGAGGAACGCGGCGGCGGCAAGCACCACAAACCCAAAAAAGAGCGCATGGGAAAAAGGAATTTCTTCTTCCGCGAAAAGAAGATGCTTGAGAAATAAAAAGAGCGCAGTCGCGAGAAATCCAAGAAATGCAATGGTTCCCAAAATTCCTACCGTGGCAATCTGTGTGGAGATCCACGAAGATCCTTGATTGAATCGCACATTCCAAAATATCGTGCGATTTATATCCGCTCCTTTATAGCGGCTCCAATCAAGACCAAATGTCCCCGGACCCGAGCCCAAGAGAGCGGCGCGCGCGCCTTCTCCTATCACGGATTTCCCGATTGCAAGCGTAGTCGAAAGTGAAGGAGAAACTTCAGCGGGAAGGGCAAGTGTGATAAAAGACCGCTTCCCTATATTCATAAACATAGCAAGCGCAATGAGCGCAAGAATCATTGGGTATCTCCAGCCCAATCGGACATACAGGGGAAGAGCGCTTCTTCCCTCCCTTTCGGAAAAGCCGGCGCTCGCATTTTTCAGCATGAGTCCAAGAAAAAAAACTGCGCCTACAAGAAGCACGATCCAAGAGGTAGCAAAATTGATTACAAAGATATTTGCAAAAAGCACTGCGGCGGAAACAATAAGGAGAAAACGAACCCACCTTTTTCCGAACGTCATCAGAGGAGAAAGCAATACCCCTACTTCTATCGCAAAAACCGCCGCATAAAAAAGAGCGAGTCCATTGATTGTTCCCACTACGTTAAAATCTATTCCCTCGCCAAAGGGTGAACCCAAAAATGCATAGAGCGAGGCGCCAAACATTAATTGCGAAAAAGTAATAAGGCCGGAAACTGTTGTTCCGATAAAAAGCATCCAGAGAGCAACTCCCACATCTCGTTTTGATTTTAGCACCGCACTCGCGAGCACCATTAAGAAAAACACGAAAATATAAGTTGAAAACCGTTCTGCGGTGGGACTTGCAAGGAGAAGCGAGACAAACGGCGCGCGAGAAAAAAATGTGCTTGCCGCAAACACGGCAAGCAGAAACCCGCCCGCATAGAGAATCCAGGAGCGAGAGTAACTCAATTCTGCTTTTGTAAGAAGAGAAAGCAGCCAGAGCGCCACGCCCAGCATCACGAGCATGGCAAATGTTACTTCTCTTCCAAATTCTATTCCGATCGGCAGAGGAATAAGCCAGACCGGAAGAATTGCAGAAAATACATAAAGGATAATTTTTGTCCAGTGCTCGAATCTAAATCCTCTTTTTTCTACAGGATCTCGAGGTACGGCAGTACCATTGATTTCTTCTTGTAAATCCTTGTCCTCAAAAACCTCTTTGTGTGCATATTCCATACTGTATTGTTTTGCCGAGAAGCGAGTTTTGCCATGCAGCAGAAGACAACACTCTCCTTCTCACGCACTTTTATGAGTAAATGTTCTTGATAAATAATAAGGTACTTATGAATTACGCGTTTGGTGTCATTGCGAGCGAAGCCGAGTTCAGCTCGGCGAAGCGCGGCAATCTATGAAAACGATTGCCAATCGTTTTCATCCTCGGAATAAGAGATTGCTTCGGGCTATAAAACGATTGTCAATCGTTTTATCCCTCGCAATGACTAAACCCATGAGTTCTCAAAGTATTACATTTCATTTTAATAAACATATTTAATTTATCAAGCAAAGTTATCCACAAAAAAAATTTTTGTTCGTAAATGATAAATTTCTTTGGTTTTAAAAAATGCTTTATGTATAATCCAAAAAGAATCTATCTGATACGGTATCGGGATTTAAAAATAGTTTTAAAAATTTATTCCGCGTTTACTAAGAAAAAATTCTCTTTTTTCAATACTATAAAGGTTTATTAAGGTGTCAAATTTATGAAGGTTTTGTAATGTTATTGGATTTTGCCGTCTCATTGGTAGTAAAAGTTCCATTTTCTCCTTTCTAAACTTTGGCAGAATTTACCCCCTCCTGCAAAATGATTTACAATCGTTTTGCGCCTCCCCCTCCTTTGGAGGGGTGAGCATAGAACGGTTGTCAACCGTTCTATGGAGTGGAGAGGTAGCGAATATCGTGAATTCAGGAAATTTGCCAAAGTTTAGTCCTTCCTTAAAAGTGGGTATAATCTTTGGCAAGCTCGTATATCATGACATTCGCTCCCGTAAGACGCGCTCTCCCGCACGTATTGCCATCTCCGTCATCCATAATGCTGTCTATGCGCGTAAATATATCTTGATCCGCGATTGTCAAAAATAAATTTACCCCATCGTCAATATCGCCAGTCGCGCAACCGCTTGCGTCAGTAAGATATATGTCATTGTCGTTATCGTATTTATAAGACTGGCCATCCACTTGACGCGAGGAAGTTAAGGATGAACCCAATCCTTGATTGGCAATCAGCCACTCGATTGGAGGATCGCCGGCCGCATATCCAAATGAAGGAGAAGGACCTGCTCCCTCAAACGGCCATTGCTTCCACGCTTTGTCCCCTCCTAATAAATGGATCGCGTTTTCAATCTGCCGAAAATCACTCAAGATCGTAACTGCCTTTGCATTTTTTCTTGCCTGATTAAGCGATGCTATAACCGCAGCTGCAAGAAGTCCTATGATCCCAATAACGATCAGGATTTCAAGAACAGAAAATCCCCTACATCCTCTTTTTAAACTTTTCATTACCCTTGTATATGATTGACTTTTTTTCTTGTTAAAAAAATACATACATTTAGGACTTATCCCCCCACCCGCAAAACAATTGGCAATCGTTTTGCGCCAGACTGTCCGAAAATTGTCATTGCGAGGAGCAGAGCGATGAAGCAATCCGACACAAAGTGTCGTCCCGAGCAGAGCGAAGGAATCTCGTGCCAAGATAACGGGATCGCCACGGGCGAGAAAACGGTTAGTAATCGTTTTCTCCCCTCGCGACGCTTCGCGGATTGCTTGGCAACGCTTGCAATGACAAAAATCGAGTTCTCGGACAGTCTGGGTTGGGGAGGAGGTATAACGTGTTTAGCGCAAACGTGTAAGTCCTCACATTGCCGATATACGGATAAAATAAAATTAATGACTCATGCGTGTAGCGTACCACGGGAGAGAAAGAAAAGAAAGCATTCCGATAGCGAAATGCCATCCGTCAAAAAATGTCCCAAATGCGGAATCTTCTTTTAATAGAATTGTCATGGAACTCGTTACGCCATCAATTTTCTAAACTTTGGCAAATTTCCTGAATTCGCGATAATAACATTCTCCCCCACCCCATAGAACGGTTGACAACCGTTCTATGCTCACCCCTCAAAAGGAGGGGGAGGCGCAAAACGATTGTCAATCGTTTTGCCGAATGGGGTAATTTTGCAAAAGTTTAGTTAATAGTAAGGAAGCGGAATAAATTTTAGCTGCGTTTCGGCTATTTTGCCCACGCTCGCAAAATCTTTAGTTAAGACTATTGCCACGGGAGGATGGAATTTCTCAATAAAGCTGTGGAGACTTTTTCCAAGGACGTGTTTTGAAGAGTATTTCACCTCAAACGGATACAATGCCTGTCCTTCCTCCACGATAAAATCAATTTCTGCCTTGCTTTTTGTCCTCCAGTACTTCAGTGCAGGAGGTAAGGCGAATCGCCGCGACAGCAAACCAAATGCATAGTTCTCCATGAGCGCGCCGGCATCATTCCTCTCCGAAACAGGACGGAAATCCGATAACACATAATTGCGAAGTCCCGTGTCAAAAAAGTATACTTTTGGATTTTTTGTAAGTTCCGTTCTCCGATTCACGAAAAACGGTTTTATTAGAGAAATGACGTACGTTTTTTCCAGAATATTCAGATGTTTTTTTAATTCTTTATATGACAGCCCTGAAGCGCGGGAAAGCTCTTCATATTTGATCATGCCGCCAATCTGACCGGCGAGCAGTTTCTCCAGCCGCCATAACTCATCGCTCGCCGCCAGGCGCAAAAGATCCTTAATGTCCCTCAGGAGGTAATTCTCCGCGATTCCTTCCAGAATCTTATGCTTTTCATCTTTAGTTCCGGCAATGACAACTGCCGGATACCCTCCATAAAGCGCATATTCTTCGAGCAGGATGACGAGCCGTCGGGTTATTTCCTCCCCAAGTCGTTTGGAATAATCGAAATCGGCAATACGAACAAACCTTTTTTGTTCAACCAGCGTATAAAGCTCGGGGTCCCTGAAAGATAGAAACTCGCGAAAGGAAAAAGGCAAAAGCGTGAACTCAAGCAAGCGCCCAACCATGTACTTCCCTGTTTGAAATGTGAGTTCTAAGGAGGATGACCCTGATATAACGAATTTTACATTCGTAGTGTCGTAGAGATATTTAAGCTTTTGCCCGCCATGCGACGCGTATTGGAATTCATCAATAATGACGCAATTATATTGTTCCGCCAATGTCTTAAAGTCTTCAATGCTTTTATTAAAGAGTGTCAAATCATCTCGTTTCTCAAATGTAATGAATTTCAGCTTTTTCCCTTGTTCCTGAAGTTTTCCGGCAAGATGCTGGAGAAAGGTAGTTTTGCCCGCCTGACGAGGACCTACGATCGCAATCGCTTCCTTCCTCTCCAGAAATGGAGCAATCTCCTTTTCCAATTCCCTATGAATATACATAAGACCTTTTGCACAATAACTCCCCATACGCGCTCATTCCTGATAGAATGAGAGCATATGATGAGATACCATGCATTACACAAACGACCAAAACATTTTCTTGCGTTCACGGGACTTACCACACAAGAATATGATCATTTGATGAGCGCCCTGCGATCAGATTGGATTTCCCAGCGTATCCAGCGCCTCACTCGTCCAGACAGAAAAAGAAGAATCGGCGGGGGAAGGAAATACGCCATGCCAGACCTTGAAGACCAATTACTCCTCACACTGGTATGGACAAAGGTGTATCCCTCCTATCTGTTTCTTGAATATCTGTTCGGCATTGATGAGAGCACCGTCAGCCGCGTTATTGGCTCAATCAAGCCGCTTCTCCAAGACCGATTCGTTCTCCCCGACCCGCGGAAACAGAAAGGAAGGAAGAAGATCACCACCCTTGAAGAACTGAAAGCATTCTTGCCTCCCGACATTGACCTTGATGATATCCTCGTGGATGGCACGGAACAGGCAATTCCCCGACCCGAGAAGAAGCGGAAGCGCACGGCGCATCATTCAGGCAAGAAAAAGCGCTTTACCGTCAAGACGCAGATTGCGACCACCCGAAATGGATTGATTGTCCATGTCAGCAAACCAATCCCTGGAAGAACCCATGACTACAAGCTCTTCAAAGCATCCATCCTTCCCAAGATCATTCCCAAAGAATCACGACTCTATGGT
>VMFQ01000061.1 GCA_007376125.1 Parcubacteria group bacterium Gr01-1014_33
GCGCGGCATCGGTAAGAGGCGTATCAGGGAACACCGATACTACGTCTCGCACCATGATGTCTTGGGCAGTGAGAGGGGGCATTGAGGATAGTATAGCATAAAAGAAGAAGTTGCAAAGTGAGCAATGATAGTTATCCACATATAATCCATACCAAAGCGCAAGCGCCGTGTCGGGAGGCCTTTTATTGAAGCGATTTTTTTCCAAGACAAGCCGTTTTCCACGGGACAGGAAGAGCGGTGCAAAGCGCTAAAAATTCTTCGGATTGAGGGTGGAAGTTGTAGGTTGAATAGATAGTGAGTTCGTTGAAGCATTGCTCTTTTGCCGGAATATAAGTGGCGCCCGCGCAAAATGTAACCGCGCGCGAGATGTTTCGGTAATCGGTCTCAATGAAGCGCGAAGCCACATTGGAAAAACAAATTCCCTGCCGTTCTTCCGGAAGTCCACCGCAAAACATTTTTAATTTGGCAGTATCAAATTGGAATTGAACAGTGAGAATATAGGCAAGCGAAATAAAACAGCGATCGCGTTCTTCCGCGTCTTGCCGCGCGCAAAACCGAACGAGCCCCAACGGCTGCATAACTTCTTCTCTAAAAAGCGGCCAGCTCTCGGTAAGGCATGCGCCTTTTTGGGTGCCGGAGAATTGACCGCAAAAGGCGCTAACGCCGCTTGCATCCGGAACTTTGCCTTCAATAAGCGCAAAGTCCTCCGGTTCAAGCGGCTGAAAAATCTGCATAAATGCGCCGTCAAAACATAAACGGCTCAAGTCGCGGCCGTCTTTTTTTACGGCAACCTCTTTGCAAAGCGCGATTGATTTTTTAATATCGGCATTGGTAAGATACATCGTAAGATGCCCAAGTGCGTGATAGCATGATCCTTGTTCAAGTCCGGTAGGATGCCACTCCCCTCGCGCTTCGCAAAGATCCGTAAGATCCGGCTTTATCGTATCAATTTCTTCAGGAGAAAATGACTCTTTGCGGAATCGTTCTTGAAATCCTCCGTGAATACAGCCGTTTGAACACGTGCCCGAGGGACAGCGCGAAACCACATTTTTCCAATCGTCAGGATTTTTTTGCACTTCTCGAGCGCTCAAGCGATGTCCGAGCACGTGGCAGAATTGGTATGCGGGGTCTTGGGCTTGCACAATCTGTGTGACGCGAAACGCGTCTTCCATTGAAATAGAATCCATGAGTTTTGGAATTTCATCGTCGTAACAGGAGGGCCGAGATTTTGCGTTTTTACAGCGCGCGATAATATCAGTCGCATGTTCTTCAAAAGATTTTTGTGCGCGAAGTCCGGATGATACAGAACTTATATCCAAAGCGGCATTATGCCGGAAAAACAAAATTCCTGCGAAAATTGCGAGTGCGGCAAAGAGAATTAGAGAATTTTTGGGAGTAAATCGGCTCATTTCAGAAATTGAGCTACCATATTGAAGTGAGACTTCAATATGGGAAAGACCATTATTGGTAATTACATTTATTCCACCAATACTTTTTGTCCACCGACATACAAATTTCTTTTGATTTCTCTTGCGGATACCAAATTCGCAAAATTGAAAGGATTCTCTCAAAACATGCGGCGCGCTCTTTTTCGGTAAGAAGCCGCGAATTACAAAACGAAACCGCTCCTTCGTATTCTTTTTCCGGTGGACCGTATTTTAAGAATCCTTCGGCAAATCCGGTAATGCAGGGAAGGAGAAAACGATCCGAAAGCGAACGGCAGAGAAAAATTGTTTCCTGATAGTCCGTTTTTCCCAGATGCACGCGTTCTATAGAAGCCCCCGCAAGCGTTTCTTGGGCATATGCGTCTTCCGGAATGGTATCAATAACGCGCGCAGTTTTCAAAAAATCGTTTTGTGCGACATGCATTGCCGCAACCAAAAATTGCGTGTAGCAGGCGCGTTTGTATTGCTCCGGTTGAATCCGGCAAATCCAAAACGGGTCTTTTTCATTCAGCGAGACCCCGTATTTTTTTCCGGTAGAAATAATTTCAAGCGCGTTGAATACGCCGGAGGAGCAAAGAAAAAGATGATGTTCATCATTGGAAATTTTCTTGCATATCTCAAGAGACGGCTGAATTATTGCCTGCGCATTTCCCCGCGATTTTGGATTTGGCTCGTCTTCCACCGCGCCATGTCCAATCCCGTGGTAGCACGCGCCTTCTGCATAAGTGGTCTTATCTCCGAGCGTGTCCCGCGCATATGCGCAAAACGCGCGCGCCTCGCTTGCATCTTTCCCGTCATGCAGAAGCGCTTCCATAAAACCGTGGTAAAATCCGTACGCGCAGTAAGATGTTTTTGGGGAGAGTTGGAAATTTTCGCGTTTCGCAAAAAGAACGTATGCTTTTTCTCCGATTTCGTGGCTTATGCCGTGGCAATCTGCGCTAAACTGCGGATCATTTTGCGAAAACTTTGCTATTGCTTGGTACGCGGCATCAATTCCTTTTGTTTCCAGCAGCGAATAAATTACATCCTCTCGGCATTTTGCGCGTATTGCGTAATTGCTGTTGTCGCAATCTGCTTGATCGGGACCAAGGACATCTGAAATTTCCGCGCTTCCCCGCGTATTCTCCTCGACGACGCGAATCATCCCCCGAAAAAGTGGTGACAGATGATCATGGTATTTCCACTCTCCTATCTCATTGAATCGAAAACTCCATGATGCGCCCGGTTCAATTGGCTCTTTTGGATCAAACTCCGGATAGATTTTGTGAGTGGGATGAAGATCCGATGCGGGCCAAAATTCCTTTCCGCGCGTGGTGGTAAAAATAACAGTGCCTCCTTTCGCGATGGTGATTTCTTGAGGCACAAACCCGTTTTTACCAAGCACGATTTTATGCGTTTGGGAATTTGTGTTTTGCGAGTAATACCAATATCCCGCTCCTATAAGCGCTATTGCCGCCGTGAGAATGATGAGCGCAAATTTTGATAGCTTTGGCATTGTCTAAAGTGATATTTCAGGACGTACGCGTTTGCCGTCATTGCGCGTTCCGACTTTGTCGGAACGCGGCAATCTTGGACTCGAAATATGAGATTGCGGAGCCTGTCCCGAGCAGAGCGAGGGATCTCTCCTCGCATCGACAGTAAGAACGGAGGTCTTGTGATTAAACGCGTAAGTCCTAATTTTATTACAAATACCGCTTAATCTCCCGCTCAAGCGTTTTTTTGAAATCCCGAATAATCATATGGTGGCCTTTTGGGAGAAATCGCCGTAATTCCTCATTAAAGTTTGCCTCTTCTTTTTGTAATAGCGCAAACACTTGCTCAAACACTGCTCGTTTTTTCTCCGGCAACAGGTTCGCGCGAAGCAAAAAATAGAAATCATAATAATCTCTCGGCTTGTGCCGTTCAAGTAGGGCGTGCAGTTTTCCCTGAATCAATAACTCGTATGACAATTGCACCACGTTATAGGTGGGAAAAAATTCACTGCTCACGACTGCCGCGCTCCCTTCTTTTTTCTTTCCTTCACGGAGCGATAGTTCAAGCTGGATTGGCACTGTGCGCCCCTCGGCGCGGAACTCTACCACAGAGAGATACCCTCCGCTTGTTGTTTTTGCTTCGTGGAGGTTTGTATCAATTCCCTCTTGTTCAAACGCGGCAAGAGTCGCAGTCACCATATCTTCAATTGTGCGTATGGAACGGATCTCGGTATCAAAATCAAGGTCTTCGGAAAATCGAGGGTCTCCATAAATCAAATGGAGCGCGGTACCGCCTTTGAAGTAGACCTTTCCAGCGTCCTCTTGTTTGTAGAGCCGCGAGAGAAAAAGATGCTGAAAATACTCGCGCCGGATGTTCTCCTCCGAGGTTTGGATCTTTGCCGCAAGTTGTATAATAGTTTCGTTTGCAAGCATAGATTAAAGTTTTTTATTCGCGAACACGTCCGTAATTAACATATCAAGTCGCGGTCGCGCGTAGAGTTTTCCGTAGGATCTTATTTTTTTGCGCTCAAGGCGGTCAATCAAGAGCCGCTCATTCAAGGTCTTTTTACCAAGCGATACAAAATAGAGATAATCCACAAGCGCTTTTTCCGGAGCCGCAATGAAAATCGTATGGTTGCCGACTTTTTCCGGCACATAACCTGTAAACGCAACTTTTTTTATTTTTTGATAGGAAAAATCCCTGCCCAATGCGGTGAAGGTAGCGGTGATTTTTGTTGTGACTGATGTAATAGTGTAGGGCATTTCGGGAATAATGCCGGAGCGAGAAAGCGCGTACTCAAGGGAAATGTAGGATGGCTGATAGAGTGCGTTTGCGATCACCTCCTCGTTCGGAATCAGCTCTTTTAACGCATACAATCCTTTTCGCAAGCGCACTAAGAGCCCGCGCTTAGTGTACGCTTCCAAAAAATAGCGGGTGTTGCGCATCGGCACCTTAAAAATGCGGCTGAATTCAGTAGGGCTAAAAAGGGCCACTTTCTTCTCCTGTAAGATATCGTGCACGGCTAAAGGGCTGATGATACTTGTTTTGAGTTTTGCCAACATATTTATAGTTTACTCAAATCATTGTATAAGCGCAAATCTCCTTTGTCAACTCTTTTAGTTTCAGAAAAGTGTAAAATTTCGCAATTTTCTGAATCCAGTTTTTTATGCCGTTTGATAAAAAAGTAAATCCGTTTTATGCGTTCTCTTTGAGCCATCTGCTGATCGCATGTTCCGCCGTCTTCAAGCGCCTCATTTATTGTTGCGTACGTGCGCTTGCCTTCCCATACTGTGCTGCCCTGGTCGTAGACACTAATAAATGAGTGGCCCCATTCTTGCCGGCCGATCTCAATCACGCCATCTGCGACCCAGTCGGCGATATGGGGATATTTTTTGGCAAAATCGTTGGGGATAATTTCTGG
>VMFQ01000005.1 GCA_007376125.1 Parcubacteria group bacterium Gr01-1014_33
ATGGAGCGAAGCACCCGCACCTATCAAGGGTTCTGCTATGCGGCGTTTATCAAGTTTTATCTTAAGAAACTGGTGAAATGAGTTTTGTAATGGTCTCATTCCTTCTGTCCTTCGCGAATATAACTGTATATCGCTTTTGCATATTCACGGAATGCAGGAAGTAGTTCTTTTGCTGATGTATAAAATTTCTCGTAATCCTCCTCAAAATCATATTCGTGAACAAGAATATTCCGAATCTGCGCTCCTTTTGCTAATAGTCCTGCAAGTTCTTGTGACAGAATATTGTGTCGGGCAAGCCGATCAAAAGACTGCTTATACGTATCAGCAATTCCATCGTTCCGCGCGACTAAAAGTTCAGTATTAATATCACTTGCGATATCAATAACTAATTGAAAATAGCGCTCAGCCGCCGCAATGCCGTTAGGATTTTTTAAAAATTCTGCAAGAGGATATGCTAATAGACGCTCGAGTCTCTCGAGTAATTCCTTAATCTGGTTAATTTTCGCTGGAATTATTTTACCCTCCATATTACGCCAAAAATTCTTTATCAAGCACTCTCTCTCGTGCACGCCTAAACTTCGCGGTATCAAGATACCGCTTCCATGCAAGCACTTTGAATCTCACAAAATCATACTCCTCCCCTTTCAGAAGTTTGCCTTTTTTTGCAACTTCATATTGGAGGAGCGGCGACGCATCCCAAAGATCCACGGTATCAATATCATCTTCGTTCGTGCCAAGTTCTTTTGCGATCTTCTCGGCAATCTGCCCACGTTCAGCAAATGATAAGGGATGATCTGCTAAAATCGCAATATCCGTATCCGATCGTTTTCCCGCTCTTCCCGTTGCCTGCGAGCCAAAAAGAATTATAAGCTTTATTCCTTCCATTTATGAAGTTTACCACAAAAAAAATTGCCACACAAGGCAACGGCGCGGACAACTAAAATACTTGGCACATACACAATACCTACTGTGCAATAATCCTTTTTACGATCGTATGAAAAGTGTTAACATCTTGGAGCCACCTCCCGGAATCGAACCGGGGACCTACGCGTTACGAGTGCGTCGCTCTGCCAACTGAGCTAAGGTGGCAAGAAATCATTTCTATCCTATCCCAAAACCAATGTTTTTTCAACTAAAAATCCCCTTCGCTATTGAAGGGGCTTTAAAACACTGCCAAATCCTGAATTTCTATTGCCCGGAAGAAGGCGTAGGCGTTGGCGGAGTAGGCGCGGGCGTGGGAACGGGAGCAGGAGCAGGGGTAGGAGTTGGAGTTTGCGCTCTCGCAAGAAGCGCGTTTAATCGCGCAGTCAACTCATCAATCTGCTTTCGCACATGCGCTATTTCTTGATCATACTGCCTTTTAACCTGCGTGCGATCGTGGATTGTGCTCGCATGGACAAATGCTGCTTGCGTCTCGTCCACACGTCCCATAACATCCACAATATCGTTTATCTGAATCTCTCCGAATTGAAGTTCGGCCTTTCCTCCCTTCACCTTCGTATCCACCATTTTATGCACGGAAAAACTCAATTTCCAGATCTCAACCGTGATGATATCGGTGGAAGTTGAGGTTACTTTTCCGCTGTAGATTTTTGCTTCGCCATTCGGATTGATGGTAAGTCGAGGCGGCTCCATTCTCATTTCTCCTTCAATTTTTCTCCCTTGCGGCATCATCCCCGAAGCCCCCGACTGTTCGGCACGGACACTTGACATGACCGCAAGCGAAAAAAGAACCGCGCCGCCCAAAAATATTCCCCCACAAGAATTGCTTTTTGTTTCATGATGGTATGTGCTTGAAATTAATAGAGATAACAACTATTTAAGGGATTCAACCTTTGAGTAGAAGTTTAAGCAAACACGAGGACAGCCGGACTTAAACCGGCAACCCCCTTAATTTTGTACACTTTCCGGAATGGTTTTCGGCGCGGCCAACGGGATTCGAACCCGTGGTCTCCACAGTGACAGTGTGGCGCTTTAAACCGGGCTAAGCTATGGCCGCATTTATTTCCCATTCCTGACCTCTGACCCGATCTTCTCTCCCATTATCAGGCGTTTCAAATTTCCTTTCGTAAATACGTTAAACACGATTACCGGCACTTTGTTTTCCATGGCAAGGGTGATAGCCGTCAAGTCCATTACCCGAAGTTCTTTTTGGAGCACTTCTTCGGCGTCAATCTCTTCTCGGAATTTTGCATCTTTGTTTTTCTTGGGGTCTGCTTCGTATATGCCGTCTACATTTGTCGCTTTCAAAATCACTTCTGCGCCGATTTCGGATGCGCGAAGGGCCGCGGCGGTATCGGTGGTAAAGTACGGATTTCCGGTGCCGCCCGCAAAAATGACTATCCTCCCCTTTTCCAAATGACGGATCGCGCGGCGGCGGATAAAGGGCTCCGCGATTTCAATTGCGGTAACCGCCGAAAGCACCCGCGTGAAAACCCCTATTTGTTCCAAGATGCTTTGGAGCGCGAGCGCGTTTATCATTGTGCCGAGCATTCCCATATAGTCCGCGGTTGCCCGCTCAATCCCGATTTGAGACAATTTGTCTCCGCGGATAAAATTCCCTCCACCGATAACAATCGCGATTTGACAGCCCAAATCATGCACTTCTTTTACCTCACTTGCAATATAGTGCATTGCCTCCACATTCAACCCAAACCCGCCTTCTCCGCCGAGCGTCTCACCCGAAAGTTTTAAAATGATTCGTTTCCAGCGCATACATGACTTCACGAATGAAAGCCCGAATTTACACGAATTGTTCCCGAATGATGGATTCGAGATTAATTCGGTATAATTCGTTATTTTATTCGTGAAGCTTTCTTGTGTTTAAAAAACTCCACTTGCCGCAATCTTGCTTTTGCTTCTTTTAAGGTGTCATACGTCCCAAACGATCGTCCGGTTTTCTCGGACACCACCATATATTTATTTTTTACTTTTTTGATCATGGTAATTTGCCGGCGGCAGGAGTCGGACCTGCGACCTAAGGCTTACTTGTCTTCCCACCTTTTAAGACTTGCCTCTGGGTGGAGTTGAACCACCTTTTGAGCGTTATGAGTGCTCCGTTCTAGCCGTTGAACTACAGAGGCGCAAAAAGTGGGAGGGTGAAAGTCCTTCGCTCTGCCACTGAGCTACACCGGCGAACTCTTAGGATAGTATACGATTTTTTAAGCTGTCAGGCAAGATGCCCTCGGGCTTTAACCCCTTGTGATTTTTTAACAAATGGTGTATAGTTCCCTCGCGGGGTGGAGAAGCAGTATCCCGCTTACAGCGGGACTCATAGTTGCTTATGAGATATACAGTCTACATTTTATTGAGTGAATCTTCAGAAAGGTTTTATATAGGACACACTAACGATATGGAACGAAGACTTTGTGAACACAACAATGGAGATCGTATATCGTGGACAAAAATATATCGGTCATGGAGCGTAGTATTTACGCAAGATTTTACTACACGAGCTGAAGCAATGAGGACTGAAAAGTATCTAAAATCTTTAAGAAACAGAGAAGCGTTGTTGAGATATGTTAAATCTTCTGATTCGCCGAGGTAATCTCACCTTCTGGGATTTCTTCGGCGGGGTGGAGGAGCAGTACCTCGCGAGGCTCATGGTCGCTCCTATGAGATTTTGTTTATTTTACACCAATAGGGAGACTTGTGACCCGGTGTGGTAACATGCCGCGGAAAAACTCTCGAAATTGCTGGAAAGCCGTGAGAGCTCCTTTTGCGACAACGTAACCCGCAAGGGTAAGCGTGAACGCTTGAAAAAAAAGGAGATTCGGTAATCAGCAGCGAAGCTCTGACGAAAGTCGGAGAACGTTCAGAGACTATAATGAGAGTCCCCACCATTTTGTATGATGGGGAATGGTATAGTCCATTCCTTTTTGAAAGAAAAGGTACAAAAGAACCTTGAGACGCCCGTGCAATTCGGGCCCCCGCAATATATTCCAAAAACCACTTCAGCAATGAAGCGGTTTTTGGTTAAATCAAGAAAGTTTGTTTATGGAGGGATAAGAAAATGGCTATCTCCTAGAGATGCCGTTAGAAAAGGAATTCTTTTGTCTCTTTCAAGAGTATGCTCTATTGATTCTTTTTTAAAACAATGTATGATGGGGATACATTACAAAAGATACAAGGTGAAGTTGGTGCAATTCCAACACTGTCGCGCAACGGTGAGTCCCGACAACCATAAATTTTTAGAAATGGAAGTCGGATAAGTCCGGTCCCTTGTATTGCCGGTAGTATATTACTGCCGGATGCATGCCCGCGTAAGGCGTTTTTTGTCGGAAAATGCTCACGCGGGTGGGTTATTTTTTATACATAATGCGAACCTACGAACCCCATGCGAACACTGCGAATAAAGAAAAAATGATAAATAGGTCTTTGTTCGTGGTGTTCGCATAAAGTTCGCATCGTTCGCATTATTTTACCAAAATGTTTAAATTCATCATCGGTTGGATTGTGGTATTCGTAATCCGCTTTCTTCCCTTTCGGCCGCCCAATGTGGAGCCGGTACTCGGAACGTTAATGCCGTTTTCCAAAAAATACGGCGCTGCCGGAGGATTTGTGTTCGGGTTTTTGAGTATCGCACTTTTTGATCTTGCGAGCGGAATGGTCGGAATATGGACATTGATTACCGGCGTAAGTTACGGACTGCTTGGCGTAGGCGCGGGATTTTTCTTTAAGAACCGCGACAGCAGTGTGTTCAACTATTTAAAATACGCAATCGTGGGGACAATTGCGTATGACGCGGCAACCGGGCTTACCATAGGACCTCTATTTTACGGACAGCCCTTTATGGAAGCCTTCTATGGACAAATCTCGTTTACTTTGCTTCACCTTCTGGGAAATATTGTGATTGCAATCGGCATAAGTCCGCTTATCTATCGCTGGGTAGTTCTCAATAAAAAATTGGAAACGGCCGATGTGTTCCGAAAAATCCGCGCAGTCCGAGCGCCGAGCCAATAAGTCTGGCAAGATGGCTTCATATCTCACAGAGCAAGCGCATTATTATTTTATTCTAACACTTGGAGCTCCTTAAATGCCTGCTCGTATGTTTTTATAGCCGCTTGTATAGTTTCGCGCGAGTGCTGCTCCAGCGGATCATGGGCAATCGCGTTTCTTAAGCGATGCGCAGACCAGACACGTTCACGCGAGGGAAGTTTTGTCGGATCAACAATGCGGAGGCGATCACTCAACATAGGGCCTTCGTAGCCGAGATCCTGCAATGTGTCGTCCAAAAGCGCGTCCGCGCGAAGTATCGCCATGTTCCAATCAGACGGGTTTTGCGACGCGCCAAGATTTTGTATCCCTTCCCAACTCCGTTTTACCTCGTCTTTGGGAGAAATGACCTGGGCCGGAGCTTGCATTATCACAGGAGAAGATTTTTGAAGCGCGGTATAGCGGCGAAGGGTAAAAATAATAAAAGCGATCAGGAGAAAATTTAGCGCAATGCCTAAAATCCTGATGAGACGGGCTACTGCCGACCAATTGAGCACATAGATCCAATTCAGGACTGACTGGTATGCCTCAAACGCAATCAGAAGATACCCTCCGAACATGAAAAGAAGGGCAAGGAGAATAATTGGTACGATGGGAAAATGTTCCTGTTCTTCCATAAGAAATGGGTTTGCGAGAAAAAATGTGGGTCTATGTTAATTGTTCAAATTGGCGGGCGATGGAAAGAAGTTTTTGATCTTTCCCATGGGAGCCGATAAACTGGAGTCCCACCGGTAGTTTTGATCCAAGGCGCGTGACGGCGCCTGCGGGGACCGAGACTGCCGGAAGTCCGGCAAGATTTACCGCAACCGTGTACACATCGGCAAGGTACATTTGGAGAGGATTTTCGGTCCGTTCGCCAAAGCGAAACGGGAGCATGGGCATTGTCGGCCCCGCGATAATGTCCACGTTCTTAAACGCGTTATCAAAGTCTTGCGTGATGAGCCGGCGCACTTTTTGCGCTTTTACATAATACGCGTCGTAGTATCCCGCGGAAAGCGCGTATGTTCCCAACATAATGCGCCGTTTTACTTCCGTGCCAAATCCCTGCGCGCGCGTTTTCGTATATACATCGTATAAGTTTTCTGCGTCTCGTCGTGTGTCTTTGCTGTTCGTGTCTGTGAGTGTTGTCCGCTGTTCGTGTCTGTTCGCGGCAGATACCGAGTACCCATATCTGATCCCGTCAAATCGCGCCATATTTGCCGATACCTCGGACGGTACAATGATATAATATGCCGGAAGCGCGAAGCGGGAATGCGGCAGAGTTATTTCTTCAATCCGCGCGCCCGCGCGTTTTGCTTTTTCAAGCGCTTCCGTGATTACCGCTTTTACATCAACGTCCAACCCTTCTGAAAAGTATTCTTTCGGGACCCCGATCTTTAAATTTCTTAATTCCTGATTCTTAATTCCTAATTCGTAATTCAATTCCTTGATTGTAGTGGAATCACACTCGTCTTGTCCGCGTATCGCTTCAAAAAGAATGTGCGCGTCTTCCACGGTTTTTGCCATGGGCCCGATTTGATCAAGGGAAGATGCCATTGCGATAAGTCCGTGGCGGCTCACCTGTCCATACGTCGGCTTAAATCCCGCGATTCCGCAAAATGACGCGGGCTGGCGGATTGAACCGCCGGTGTCCGATCCAAGCGCAGCAATGCACATATCCGCGGCGACTGCGGCCGCGGAACCGCCGGAAGATCCGCCGGGAACGCGCGACAGATCATGAGGATTCCGACTAAATCCGAATGCCGAGTTTTCGGTTGAAGACCCCATTGCAAATTCGTCCATATTGGTTTTTCCCAGAAAAATCGCCCTTTGCTTTTTTAGTTTTTTAATCACGGTTGCGTCATACAAGGCATGATAATGGGCAAGCATTTTTGAACCGGCAGTGGCGCGGCTACCCTCTATAAGAATATTATCTTTTATCGCGAGCGGAATGCCGAAAAGCGCGGGTAAAGAAGATAATTCCGCGTCATTATGGTGAGATATCTCCTCATCTCTCTTTTTTGCGTCCGCGCGCGCGCTCTCTTCAAATATCTCAAGATACGCATGTATTTCAGAATCCTTTTCTTTTATCGCGCAAAAACAATCCGAAACAAGCTCGGTTACCGAAAAATCCTTTTTACGGATGCCCTCGGAGGCTTGTTTTATTGTGAGATGATTGAGATTCATACTATAACGCCAATACGCGAATGTACACGAATGACGCGAATAGGAATTCTTTATTCGCGTCATTAGCGCGAATTAGCGTATTGGCGTTACGTGTATTCAAAAACGGCTTTCACTTTCACATATCCCCTCTCTGTCTCGGGTGCTTCTTCTAAAAGTTTCTGCGGTTTTCCATTGGTATCCTCCTCTCGCTCTTGGTCTTTACGCATGATGTTTTCCAGCGCGGTTCCTCCGGTCATGGGTTCTATGTGTTCAGTATCCACTTGGTTGAGTTCTTCAACAAATCCCAAAATCGCCGAGAGGTCATCGGTAAATTTTTTTTCCTCTTCCGGTGTAAGCTCAATACGCGCGAGATGGGCGATATGTATAACATCGCGACTTGTGATTGGCATGGAGAGTTGTTTATGGTATCTTTAGATCAAGAATATTTCAACTGTTCCTTAAAAAATGGTTGGGAGGTATGGCAATGGATACATCCGTAAGGAATCCGATAGAAATACTTGTGGCAATATGGTATAAAGGCGATGTGTGGTACGGGTTTATTGTTGTGGCGGTTGGATTTTTTCTGATTTTGGGACTCGCCTATAAGTTACGATGGTGGTCTGGTATTCCACGAGAAGAATTTGATGCGCCCGAACGGATGGCGCGGATACTTACGCGGGTAGTTACTTTCCCGATTAAATTCGTAAGATTTTTCAAGTAATGAGGGATATAATGTCGCTCATTTTATAAGTCATGCGCGGAAGCTTATGAAAGCTCTCCGCGGTTTTTTTATCGCTTGTCATAAATCTTATCGTGGTGGTCAAAATCAACAACATGGATTTCACTGCCTTTTATTTCGTATACGATTACGAAAGAACCAACGTGGACTCTGCGTTGGTTTCTTAAATCATGCCGCAATGGTTTGCCGAAGTAAGGATCGCGAGTAATAGACCTACTGCACAATAACTAATCTACTGCGATTCCAGAATTTTGGCTGCAAATCATTCAGATTTCGTCGGATTACTATCCAGTAGTCCTCCTCAATCTTCATGATTTTCGCTCAAAATTCTGGAATCTCGTTACGAAAGTTATTGTGCAGTAGGTCTAATCTTGATAAGTTGCCGCTCAATTCGTTCATGAAATACCGGGTCTTTTTTCGCTATTTTGCGTAAGATGCCGTCTACTCGATGCGAAAAGATTACTTGAAAGGCAGATTGATTGAGATCATTTTCCATATCGCATAGAACGTAAATAATTCTGCATTTCTTTTGGCGTAGTAAACTTCACTCCTTTTCCTGCCTTTATTTCGCGGCGCGCTTTCCCAATCCGCTTTATTGCGGATGTCCTTAATGGCCAATTGCCATACGGGAAATCTGTTTCCTTACTTACGGAAGAAAGAAGCCGTTTGACATCTTGGCTGATCTCTCCTTGTTGCTCTGTGATTTTTTTTAATTCCTTGTGAAGGGATGTTATTGACATGATTCAAATATATATTAAGAACCGATAAGTTTCAAGAGATCTTTCTCGCCAATCACCTTCACTCTTAATTTTTCCGCTTGTTTCAGTTTTGATCCCGGGTCTTTGCCCGCTACGACGTAGCCGGTTTTTTTGCTCACGGATTCGGAAATATCTCCCCCAAGTTCTCGGATGCGCGCTTTTGCTTCGTCGCGGGTAAGTGTTTCTAATCCTCCGGTGAGGACAAAAGTAATGCCTTGGAGTTTGTAGTTTTTAGTGTGCAACTTGTAGGACTGGGGGTGGACTCCTCTATGGAGAAGTTTTTTTATGAACTCTCGGTTTTTCTCATTTTGAAACCATTCGTAAATAGCGCGCGCGACCACTCCGCCGATATTGGGAATATGCTCCAGCTCTTCTTCCGACGCGCGCTCCAATTTCTTAAGCGTACCAAAATGCGCGGCTAAATCAAGCGCGGTTTCCTCTCCGACATGCAAAATCCCGAGCGCGTAGATAACGCGCGGGAGTTCAATTTCTTTTTTGGATTGGATGCTCCGGATAAGATTTTCCGCGGATTTTTCCGCAAAACGCTCAAGCGGTTTAATATCTCCCGCTTTGAGCGAAAAAAGATCTGCCGCATCTTGTATCAACCCTTCGTCGCAAAGCCGATTAATAATTTTAGGTCCAAGCCCCTGAATATCAAATGCGTTTTTTGAAACAAAGTGGCAGATGCGCTCGCGCGTAACAAGCGCGCACTTTTCCGGATGGGCGATACGGTGCGCGGCTTCTCCCATGTTGCGTACCACCGACTCGCCGCAGAATGTGCGAGGCATACGGAACGCTTTTGCGCCGGTTGGGCGGAGATTTTTAAGCACGCGCACAATATCAGGAATAACGTCTCCTGCGCGCTGGATAATCACGGTATCCCCTACCCGCACGTCAAGCCGTTTGATCTCGTCCATATTATGGAGGGTCGCGCGCGAAACTGTGACTCCGCCCACGGAAATCGGTTCAAGCACCGCAACCGGCGTAAGCACACCGGTTCGTCCGGCTTGCAGGACGATTTCTTGTACGCGCGTTACTGCTTCCTCGGCCGGAAACTTAAACGCAATGGCGCCGCGCGGCGCTTTCCCCACCACTCCCAGACGCTCAAAAACCCGTACTTGATTTACTTGCACCACTATCCCGTCAATAAGAAATGGGAGTTTCTCTCTTTTTTTGAGCACCTCCCGCCAAAAGTCAAGAATCTCCTTTTTATCGCCGCAGTGCTTTACCACATCTATAGTTTTAAACCCGAATATCTTTGCCGCGGCGTGTTTTTCTTCGTGGGTCTTAATTCCAATATCCGTAGTAATATCGTACGCAAAAAATTCAAGACGGCGCAAAGCAGTTTGGCGAGGATCAAGCTGGCGCACGGATCCTGCGGCGATATTGCGGGGATTTGCAAAGAGAGGAAGTCCTTTTTTGCTCCTCTCCTTATTGATCGCCTCAAACGCCTGCTTTGTCATGTATATTTCTCCTCGTATCTCGCATGAACGCGGAGGACGCGAGACACTATTTTTAAGATCAGGAAACTTTTTCAAAAGCGTTTTTATTTCGCGTTCTTTTTCTATTTCTGCAAGAGTAGTGAGAGTAAGCGGAATTGAGTCAATGGTTTTTATATTTTCCCTTACCTCTTCGCCGATAGAGCCGTCTCCCCGAGTCGCGGCGGTTTTTAATGCGCCGTTTTCGTATATGAGCGAGATTGCAAAACCGTCAATTTTAAGCTCTGCGAAATAATCAAAAGGGGTATTGCGCGGAAGCACTTTTTTGATACGCGCTTCCCATTCGGCAATCTCGTCTTCCGAAAAGGCATCGTTTAAAGAAAGCATGGGAAGCGCATGCCGCACTTTCTTAAATCCTGGAAGGGGTGTGCCGCTCACGCGCTGGGTCGGAGAATCCGGAGTGATAAGATCCGGGAATTTTTTTTCAAGCTCGACAAGTTCATGTTTAAGCGAATCCAACGCGGCATCGGAAATTTCCTGACGGTCAAGGACATGGTAAAGATAGCGATGGCGGTCTATCTCTTTCCGGAGTTTTGCAGCTCGTTTTTTTGCTTCCCGATAGTCCATAATGGGTTTGACAAGAGGAAAGGGCGTGAGCACGGCAAATGATAATAGACCTGCTGTACAATAATTTTCGTAACGAAATCCAAGAATTTCGAGCGAAAATCATGAAAGAGGAGGAGGCGTACTTGGCTAAAGTACGCCAACGAGTCCTGAATGATTTGCAGCCGAAATTCTTGGATTGCAGTAGAAGGATTATTGTGCAGTAGGTCTAATAATCCCGCAAAAATTTTAATCCCGCGCGGTATTACTACGGAGAGGGAAAGGTTATTTCAAACGCTCTTTTTACCGAGCGCGCAAGGGTTTGATCGCATCGGTATGATCCTGTAACTTTTATGACTATGTCCAGAAACCCGTCCGGTTCAATGTCGGTTTTTGTAACTTGAGTGGCATAGCATCCGCCCGATTGCGCGAGCGTGAGCGGAACCGAGCAGTCAGAACCGTCGGATCCGCAGTTTTCCAGAACACGGCTTCTGTAGAGCATCTTTTCTATTCCCTGATCCGCCGCATAGAGCGCACGGAGCGAATTTTCCGCTTGCCCGGAAATTATCAGTTGTCCATAGATTGAGCTAAATACTCCAATGCCGATGGAAAGAATCGCGGAAAGGATGACAATAACCAAAAGGAGCGTCATGCCTGTATCGCGCGACTCGCTTTTTCCGCCAAAACAGAATATTTTTCGCCGTAGGGAAAAGGATTTTCGCTTTGATTGTATCCGCATTGTTTTTGTGTGTATAAGAAACTGAAAAGGGTTGTCATCGCGGAGAAACGATTGCTAATCGCCGTTTCTCCGCTTTCAGCGGGACATGGCGATCCCGACGCGTCGAGATTGTAGCGTCCCCCGCACCTTTTTTGTTCTCAAAAAAGGTGCGGGGTCCTCGCAATGACACCCACTAGTCCGTTCGCTTAATTTTGCGGTGTAATTTTCAGGTTTTAGTGAGAAAAATCCTCATACACAAGGGACTTTCTATAGTCAGTATACCCCTATAGGCGAGCCCATCGGGCTGTAGCCCAGCAAAATTAAATGAATTAGGCGCTACGGGTGTTTTTAGACAGTTTCTAAGACCCTTTTACCACAATTTTCCATGTCAACAGAAAGGGGGCACTGCGTAACAGGTCTATAAATCCCGTATGCGCGACACGACCGTGGTTTGTAAATTCATCTTGGTCTCTTTGCCGTAGCGCGCTTCTTTTGAATAGACGCCCATGCTTATGGTAACCCAGGGCTGACCGTCTTCAGGTCCAGACGTTTGCCCATGAATGTCAAACGTGAGAGTGTCCACCACAATCTCCTCGGCGGTGAGTGGTTCTGCGCGCGCGCAATCAAGGGACTCGCCCGTTCCCATTGCCACGCGCATGAGGATATCTCCGATCGCGTCTCCGTTGGTATCGGCAAGATAATAGAATCGCTCTTGGACTCCTTGATTGAGACTCGTAAACTGCATAGCATTTCCTATGCTCCCGCACTGGCCATTAGTGACGAGACGATAGTTTGCGCCGGTATGGAGCTCTTTTACCAAAAGTTCCATGCTGAAACGGATATTGTCTTGGATCGCTTGAAGCGCCGCCGCTTTTGACTGCGCACGGGTAATTGCGATCATTATCCCCATGGAAGCAATCACGAGCGTGGTGAAAATCCCGATGGAAACTACCATCTCAAGAAGGGTAAACCCGGAATTTTTCTTCCAAGAAAAATTCCGGAAATCCCTAAGACCTCTTGCATAATAATTTTCGCGACGAAATTTCGATATTTTGAGCGAGACGAAGGAAAAATTTTGAAGCATATACTGCGTATATGTTGAAAAATTTTTACAAAGTCGTAGCCAAAATAGCGAAATTGCAGTAGAAAAGTTATTGTGCAAGAGGTCTCTACATGGACGAGCCTTAAGGCGTGCCGCCCAGGCATTAGCCCCTCCTTGACCGCTTCGGTACGGACTAGGTCGGGCTGTAGCCCTAAATGGGCGAGCCCATCGGGCTGTAGCCAAATTCAAAAATGTATTCGAGTAAATTCCCGAGCGTAATTCTTTCATATCCTATTTCCAATTATAAAGTTTCTCGCTTATGGTTATGCTTTTCGCCTCATTTTTTTCCTGCCACAACACAACGGAAATGGCCGTCATAATATCCGATCCGGGGATTACGGCATCTTCGGACCCGGTAGCGTTTTGGGTTACCCAGACGCATCTTTTGAAAATGGTCGTGGTCCCGCCGGACACATAATTGTATCTTCCCGAGGAATCAAGGAGGATCGGCCGAGTGCCGCAAAGCGATCCACGGGTAGGGTTTGCGATGGTTACTCCGCCGGCGCCCGAAACGCATGTTTGAGATACTATGACGGTCGGATCAATCGTGAGATTATTGGACCCGGAGTGGAGTTTTCCTCCTCCGTCAAAATCCCTATCCCATTTCCATGAAGGCGGCGCGCCTTTTTGTTCGCAGATCGCGTTATTTTCCCGTATCGCGCGTATCAGCTCAATGCCTTCCTGGGCAAGATTTGTGGCGACGAGTTTATTTTTAGAAAACGGGGCGCTGTATAAACTCCGCGTAACGAGCGCAACTGGTCCCAGAAGTGCGGCAGTAATCACGCTAAACGCGATCAAGGTCTCCAAAATCGTAAAGCCGCTGACATAATGCGAACGACACGAATGATACGCGAACATCGCAAACAAATGCGATTTGCTCTTGTTATTATTCGCAGTGTTCCCGCCCTTGGCGAGGCTCGCTGAAGGCGGCGCATGTGGTTCGTAGGTTCGCATTACTTTATGCTTATTTGCCCGCTTGTGCGGACGATTATTTTTTGTGTCTGACCTGAGGGAGCTTCAAGCGTGATCGTGAGCATGTTGGTTTGAGCGAGCGGCAGAAGTGGCGTCGGAGGTCTCGTGATTGTCATGACTGCTTCGGGGGCAGAGAAGATAATGTCGGTGTCTCCATAAATGGTTCCGTCCTGCGCTTTAAGTTCTTTTATTTTTACGTTTCGCGAAAATTGGACGGTTGCATTGGGAAGCGGAATATCATGGGAACCGATCGTAGTGCTATAGAAAAAGTCGTGCGTGTAATCGGCGAAAAGCGGATACCCCGTTGAATTGGTGGAAAGATGTATGCCCACTCCCGGCGGGCTTTGAGTTGTTTGTCCCTCTATTTGAGCTACCTCAAGCGCCATGTTTTGGACTTTTCGGAGATTTAACGCGAGCTCTTGCCCTGCGCGGTGGAGTGCTGCGCCGTCGTTTAATCCGCTAAAATTGATAAGCACCTGGGCGCTGATGGCGGTAATTATCGCGAGCGCTACCACCATGTCAATCATGGTATAACCGCTTTTTTTCTCCATACGCGGAGAAAAAAAGCGGAAATCCCAAATTTCAAGCACCAAATTCCAAATAAATGCCAATGACCGAAATTCAAAATTCAAAACATTTCGTATGTTTGGACATTGGAATTTAGAATTTATTTGTGATTTGTTATTTGTTATTTGTGATTTGTGCACTGTATTTCCCATTATACTCCTTTTTGTAAATAAAAACACCGCTTGCATCAAGCGGGGCTGTGGAAAACTCCTTTTATTCTCGATAGAAAAAAGTGTACGTGTCTCCTTGGGAAATAGTGAGCGCTTCTATTTTATTCTGAACCGGTTTCCCGTTCCGTTGGATCGCCCATGCCCCGTTACGCGGGCGTTCCCCGTTAATGGAAATAATTTTGCCCTGTTTTGTCGCGATAGTAAGTTTGCCCGTATCTTTCACCACGCGGAGCGCATCGGAAAGCGTGTAGGTACGGCTATCCACTTCTCCTTCAAAACGCCGCTTTGTGCCGTCGCTGAAATGAATTTCAATCCATGCAAGACCATGTGCGCGGGCAGAATTATGGCGAGTCACGCGGATCGGATATTCAGTACTGGTGAGAAAATCGGTATACAATTCGTCATTTGCCCGAGATATAATTCCTAACGCGAGTATAAAAAAGACGCCCACCGCGATCCATGCGCTTTTTTCATCAAGAGAAGGGTGCTTTTTAAATAGTTGCCGCATACTCTTTAGCAGTATATCAAAAAAACCTGAAAAAGAAAAGAAATGGGGGATATATGCGGGAAATAAAAAAGGCAAGCGCGGTTCCCGCAAGGATAAAGGGGCCAAACGGAATCCGCCTGCCCCAGTTTTTTCTACTGCTTAATAAAAGGATTGTTCCCACAATGCCGCCAAGCCAAAAAGAAAAAAGAAATGCGATTATAGATACGGGAAATCCCACAATGAGCGAAGTTGCCCCGGTAAGTTTTACGTCTCCGAATCCCATCCACTTTCCTTGCGAGAAAAACCAAAGTCCGGCGAAAAAAAGAGCGAAAATAATGGAAAAACCAATATCATACGCGCTTGCATGGTTTACCAAGGTTACCGAGGCTAAGCCTCCGTATGGAGGCTTAGCTACGACAAAGAGGCGAATAATCCCGAGGATAAGCAGGACGAACACCGCTCCATTTGGAATTATTTGAAATCTCAAATCGGAGACCAAGATAACGATTCCCGCCGCAATTCCGATACAGACAAGAATAAAACCAGTCAATGCCCGCACATCAAACAAAAAATCCTGGGGGAATAGGAACGCGGCGGCAGTAAACGCAAGTCCGGTTCCCAATTCAACGAGAGGATACTGCAAAGAAAAGGCAGTGCCGCACCCGCGGCACCGCCCTTTCTGCAGGAGAAAACTTGCGATCGGAATAAGTTCCCGCGCCGAAAGTGTTTTTTTGCACGCGCGGCAATGGGATCGTCCCCGGATTGTTTCTCCTTCGCGCGAACGTATGATGACGACGTTGAGAAAACTGCCAATGGAAAGCCCTATCACAAACACAGAGATTTCAAGCAAGACAGAAACGGCATCCATCGCGATTACGGAGTGAGATCATAGCAGCGAAATTGCGTATCGGTTGTTACCGCGTCGCATCCATCAGCGCTTTCTGCTGTTGCACTGCCTCCCACAAAACCGTTTGTATATGCGTTTGTTGTCGGGCAATTAGCCGGAGTGCCCGTTGAATTACAATCACGATCGCTGTTGAGTGCAGGATTACTCGTATCCTCAAGATCCGCTCCTATGTGATATGTGCTTATTGTGCCGCTGGTTGGGGAATATGCGTAAGGATAGATAACGCTTGTAGAGGGATCTTTCGGCTCTACCGGAAGATATGTGGGGACGAGCGTAGCAACTAGAGACGAATAGCCGCCCGCTCCTACCCCATCATAGTATAGCTCAAGCGCGAGCTGAATTTGCTTCATATCTGAAATGCGCCTGGCATCGCGCGATTTTCTCCGCGCATTGTTAAGAGACGCCAATACTACGGATGCGAGAATTCCGATAATTGCGATAACCACCAAAAGTTCAATAAGGGTAAACCCCCACACCTTAGAAGTATGAGTATCGCTTGGTACCCTATTCTTTGGATTTACCCACGCGCCTATACGTGCGAATAATGAAGTATTAGATGTGGGGGTAAACCCTTTTTGCTTGGAAAAGATTCTCTTTAACATAAATTATGTAATGTGTGCTATTAGGATTATTGGATAATAAAAATAGACCTTTAATTGAAAGATGAGTATAGAGTTCGACCTTTAATAATTATAATATACGCGGGGAATATGTACATATGTGAGTTATCCACACCCCGTATATCAACTTTTTCGTATACTCCTCTTGTCGGGGTACTTAATGTAATTTATGAAAGGAGGTAGTTTCTGCTTCGGTAAAATCCCGCATATATTAGAGAAAGAGGAGTATAGTGCCAAATGCATTATAGTTCCCTTTATTGCAGTGGAGAGCGCGCCTAATGGCTCACACCCTCAATCAAGATTACCTTCAAATGCGTTTGGCACAGGAAGTTGTATTACGGGGCACACCCCATATATTAACGCCGTAGCAAAACGTCAAATTGAACCCGCCAAGTTATACAGCGGCACAAGCACGGACGCCACAATAATGCCTACCGCACCCCCGAGGAGGATAATGAGCGCGGGTTCAATAAGGGTAATCAGGTTATCAAGGAGTGAATCCACATCGCGCTGGTAGAACTTTGAAATGTTTCCAAGGATAAAATCAAGCCGTCCCGACACTTCTCCGATCCGAATCATCTGGGTTACAAGCGGCGGAATTTGCCGCACCCGTTCAAACGCGTCGGATATAGTATTCCCGCCTTTTACCGACTCAATCGCGTTCTCAATGGCTTCGCGGTATATCACGTTTCCCACTACATCGGCGGTGATGGAGAGCGCGCGGATAAGCGGTACGCCCCCGCTAATGAGCGTGCGGAGGTTGTCAGTGAGCCGCGCCATATACAGTTTACGGTACAGTTCCCCAAATATCGGAACTGAAATCTGGAGCTCATGAAATATCCGTTTGCCCGCGGGAGTTCTCCCCCAGCGCCAAAGCGCCACTACTCCCACAATAAACACTATAAGAACAAGAAGTCCCCATTTTTGCAAAAAAAGCGAAAGCCCGATAATCATTTTCGTGTAAATCGGGATTTCCTGCTTGGTCTCTTCAAATATACTCACAAGCCGCGGGATAACGACGACAAGCATTACCACTAAAACTCCTATGAATGCAAAAAGAACAAATGCCGGATAGATAAGCGCGTTTCTCGCTTTTGTCGTAATACTGTAGGATCGTTCCAGATAATCGGCAAGATAGGTCATGACTTCTTGCAATCGTCCGGTTTCTTGCGCCGAGCGGACCAAACTGATGTAAAACATGGAAAATACCTTTGGATGTTTTCCCATTGCCTGCGAAAGCGACATACCTCCGGTTACGTCGTCTGTAATCTCGGTGATCACGGCGCGAAATTGCGCTCTTCCGGTCTCCGCGCCAAGAGTTTTTAGGGACTGCACTACGGGAATCTGCGCTTCAAAGAGTGTTGCGAGCTGGCGTGAAAATATTACCACATCTTTCTGGCGGACCCCGAAATTGAAACTAAAATTGAGGAGGGACCTCTTCTTTTCTCCAAGCGAAACAACAATAAGCCCGTTTTTGTGGAGCGCCTCAAGCGCGGCTTCCTGGGAAAACGCTTCCACTACACCGGTACGCATTTCTCCTTCTTTTGTCCGAGCATTGTATTGAAAGGTGGGCATGCCAATGGTGTTAAAATTTACAAGCCTATGGCGCGGTGGAAGTTATAACTTCCACCCAGCACCTATTTTACTGATTAGTGGAAATTAGTAGAAAGAAGATAAATCAGTACACTTTCTTTATTCCATTCTCGGACTCTCCAGTAAAATAGGTGCTGGGTAAAGGTTTTGTTGCTACATTTTGTTCTCCCGCTAGAAGCGGGATTCAAAATTTAGACAAAGCCCTTTATTTCATCAGCACTTTGAGTTCATGCGGAGACAGGGAATAGAGCGCAGCATTTTCCGCGGTAATCTCGCCTTGACGCACAAGATCGGCAAGTGATCGGTTTAAACTTATCATTCCTTGTCCCGATCCGGTTTCAATCACAAGGTCAATCTCGTGAGCTTTTGCTTCGCGGATGAGGTTCCTGATCGCGGAGGTGGAAAACATAACTTCAACTGCCGGAATAAGCCCGCCCGAGATTCGCGGAATAAGCCGTTGGGAGATAATTGCGATCAGGCTTAACGCCAGCTGGGAACGAATCTGATTTTGCTGGCCTGGCGGGAATGCATCAATGATGCGATCAATGCTCTGCGCGGCGTTGTTGGTATGCAAGGTGGAAAGTATCAAGTGTCCGGTTTCTGCCGCAGTAACCGCCATTGCCATTGTTTCCGCATCCCTCATCTCTCCGATCATCGCGACATCCACGTCTTCGCGAAACATAGAGCGAAGCGCGCGCTGGAAATCAGACGCATCAATTCCCACTTCGCGCTGGTCAATAATAGAACGGTCTGCGGTAAAAAGATATTCAATCGGATCTTCAATCGTAATAATATGATCGGCGCGGGTGTGGTTTATGGTATCAACAAGCGCGGCAAGCGTGGTTGATTTTCCGTGTCCGGTGGGACCTACCACAAGCAAAAACCCTTGCTGGTATTTTGAAAGTCCCTCAATGATTGCAGGAAGATTGAGCTCTTTGAAGGTGGGAATACGCGACGGAATGAGCCGCAATGCCGCTCCCATAAATCCTTTTTGGAGAAAGACATTTACGCGAAAACGGGCCAAGTTTTTATAGTTATAAGAAAAATCAAGATCTTTTTGCTGGAGAAAACGTTTTCCTTGTTCTTCAGTAAGGAGAGACAATACAAAATCACGCGCTATATCCGGCGTAACAATTGCTTCTTTAAGAAGCGGCGAGAGCGATCCGTCAACGCGGAGTGTCGGATTTCTCCCAACCGAGATATGGAGATCCGACGCATTATTTTTTACCACAGTCGCAAGAAGATCTTCAAAGTGAGATTTTTGGATCATAGAATGTGCCAACTTCCGTAACCCGTAACGCGACACGCGACACGCGACACGCGACACGCCTAACGCGATTTATATAAGGATTTCTTTATTTATCGGGTTTCGGGCTATGGGCTATGGATTTACGGCTTCTCCAGCACCTCTTTTACCTTTGTCACGATTTCGGTCGGTGTAAAGTGCGCTTTGATGATATAGTCGTCCGCTCCCAGCCGCATTCCTCGCTCTACGTCTTCGCGCTGACCGAAATTGGTCAAGAATATAAGCTTGGGCGTTTTCCCATTGACATTCTCTTTGAGTTTTTTTAACACGTCAAATCCGTCCATCGCGGGCATAACTACGTCAAGCAGGATTACATCCGGCTGAAACTCTTTTGCTTTTACAATCCCCTCCTTTCCTTCGTGCGCAACCTCAACCTGAAATCCGTGCTCCTTGAATTTAAGGACATACATATCAAGGATGAACGGATCGTCGTCCACTATGAGTATTTTTTTTGCGGATTCTACCATATGGTTCTATTGTACCCCTTGCACTTTATAGGTCAACCCCGTTAGAGATTTATGAGGCGAGAGAGAGAAGATACGGAACGTTCATCACCCTCTTTTAGTATATCTTGGGAATGAAGCTCCTCGTAGCAAGCTGCGAGGTATCTTGCAGAGATTTGATAATCAGAAACCTGCGGTTTCCGATACCTTCCCTGCAAGGTAACCCGCGTAGCAGAGCTGCGGGGAATTCGCTTCGCGATTAAAATTGCTAATCTCTAACGGGGTCACATCTTGTCCTAGTAACCCCCACCGCTCTGTCGTTGCGAAGAAACGATTGCCAATCGTTTCTTCGGCAAGCCAGAACGCGGCAATCCCATTCTCCGAGGTTTTAGATTGCTTCCCCAAAACGCATTTAAGAATCATCTCACGGGGCGAGCAATGACGGAAGAGGGACTGTGAGGGATTGTCTATCCTATACCGTTTCAAGGAGTTCATGGATTCCGATTTCGCCCTTGAGCACTTTAAGGATCCCGTCTTGACGCATGGAGACCATATTCTGCCGTTTTGCCTCTTCCTGTATCTTGCTTTCCGCAGGCGCCGAAAGGATTATTTGCTCAAGCTCCGGCGTCATAGACATGACCTCAAAGATTCCTATTCTTCCCCGGGTGCCTTTGGGACAAGAAGAAGAAGTTGCGGCTTGATAAATTTCCTGGGGCAGGCTCTTTTTTAGTTTATTGCTTAGCTCTCCGGGCATTGCTTCAATTTCCTGCATGATAAACTCTTTTATCTTGTCGGTAAGCTTTACCTTTGCGCGAGATTCTATACATAAACGCCGCGTAAGACGCTGGCCCACCGCGAGGATAAGCGTGGGAGCGATAAGAAAAGGATCAATACCCATGTCAATAAGCCGTGGGATAACGCCAAGTGCGTTATTCGTATGGAGGGTAGAGAGCACAAGATGTCCGGTAAGAGCGGCATGGATTGCGAGCGAGGCAGTCTCTTTGTCGCGGATTTCGCCCACAAGAATAACATCCGGATCTTGGCGCAAAATGTGGCGGAGACCGTTTGCAAAGTCATATCCGATTTCCGGGCGAATCTGCGACTGATTCACGCCGGAGACATAGTATTCAATCGGATCTTCCAAGCTCACGATATTTACGCCTTCCTGATTGATCACTTTAAGAATTGCGTAAAGCGTGGTGGATTTTCCCGAGCCCGTAGGTCCTGTGATAAGTATCATGCCGTAGGGCCTTTTGATGTTTTGCTCAAGGAGCTCAAGGTTTCTCCCTTCAAGTCCAAGATCGGTGAGTGAACTTACGCCCCCGCTCGGGTCAAGGATACGGATAACTACTTTTTCTCCGAACGAAGTGGGAAGGGTGGATACCCGAAAATCAATGTCGCGTCCCAGAATTGATATATGGAATCTTCCGTCCTGGGGCACGCGGGTCTCGTCAATTTTAAGGTTTGCCATGACCTTAATACGGCTCACAAGAGCCGGATGGACGCTCCGGGGAAGCGTTAAGCTGGTATGGAGCACCCCGTCCACGCGGAAGCGTATGCGTACCCTGTCGCGGCTTGACTCAATATGGATGTCAGACGCCCTGCCCTCCACCGCATGACGGATAGTTACCGCTACGATCTTGGTAACCGGCGCGTCTTCCACGATTTTTGATGCATCTTCTTCGCCGTGCGGAAATGCGGTTTTGAGTTCGGCTCCTTCCTGTTCAAATTGTCCAAGCACCTTACTTACTTCTCCGGAGAGCGATTGATACTCCCGCAGAATATTCTGAAAATCAGCAGGAGTGATGATAAATACGCGAAGGGGCAGATTGGTGCGGCTTGCAATAAATTTAAGGGCTTCCTGCGCGGCAACATTTTCCGGCATAAGCATACCTACATCAAAGTATCCTTCTTCTCTTCCAAGAGGCGCCATATGATAGAAGCGCGCGGCATCTTCCGGGATGTCGCGGAGAAGTTCAAAAGGGATCTCTTTTCCTTCAAGGTATTTTGTCGGATAACCGGTAAGCGCGCTTTTCGCTTCCGCCACATCGGTTTCTGCGACCCCATGCTGATAAAGGATTTCGTCTATTGCGGCGTTTTTTTCTTTTGCTTCACTTTGGCTTGACGCGGCTTCCGCAAGATCAATGATCCCCTTTGTTACGAGAATATCGGTGAGTGATTTAGCCATAATACAAGGAACGGCTTAAAACAGCGTTCACGAACAGCTCACACAGATTTTTTTCGAAATCTCTTCGTGTGTCCCGCTTTCAGCGGGACTGTTCGCGGCTGTTAGTGTCTTTTCAAAACGGCGCAAACGGATTTGCTCTTCCCTTATTGGGAACAGGCAAGATTGAGGTGGATGTTCCGGTTGTCGTGGTAGAGACGCCAAAGGTCGGAAGAGAAAGCCGCGGGGCGCGGAGTTGGCGAAAGAGCGGATCGCTAAAAAGCGAGACGTCAAGGTGTATGTCTTTAATCCGCCGAATGTCCCTCACCAGCGCTTCGGTAGCGGGATCGGTAACGCCTTCTTCTTGAGACACAGCAGTGCGGGTATACATTTGCCACCCCAATATTCCCCCGCCCACAAGGAGTACGACACCGACGAGTATAACAATGAGTTTTGCCATGGAGGTAATGCCGCGCCAAGAAATAACCTGACCATTCAAGAAAGCATCACGTCATTCTCATCAAAGAGATTTTGATCCGCTTTCTTAAATGCCGGCGCGTTTTTGCTAAAAATCAACTTGCACAAAAACTATTTACTGATAGTATGTCTTAATTCCCATGTTTATGTCCATTGGTTTATACGACTCTCCCGGCGAGGTAAATGAGGCGGTTCCAATATCAATCAGCCGTATATTCCGCTCTGCCGCGTCAAGAAATCTCTTGAACGTTTCGTACGATCCGGAAACAGAGAGAGTGCTTGGAAGTTCGCTTATGGCTTTCTCGGGCGCGGACGACTTAAGGGCTCCGGTAGGAATTGGCTGATTTTTCACTGCCAGCGTTTTTTGTTCTTTTTCCGAGATCCCCGAAAGATTGAGCTGTTTTAATGTTATGCTGGTTTCTTTAGTCATATTTTCAAGCGTTACTAAAAACTCGCCCGCGTGCTGTCCCTGGGGCAAAGCAGCGTCAATGCGGTCTATATCCTCTTTTGATATTGAGTTTACCTCTCTTAAAAGCGCATCGCGATTTTTTATCAGCTCGTCAAATTCTCCAGAAACACGAGTAAGGTAATTATTCTCCGCCTGGGCAGTGCGGAATGTCTGCCATTGGGGTTTAAGATAGAGAAAGCCGGCAACACCGGTTGCAATGAAAAGGGCAATTGTGATAAACAATTTTGTCATAGCATGTGGTATCGTGATAGTCCTCTCGGCATAGAGGCACAGTGCCGTTTAAAAAATGAAGTGTTTATGTGTAAGATTTAACAGCGTTGTTTACAATTCGGTCGGGTAAAAGTAATTGATAAGCTGTTCTATAGGTGTCAGATCATTGATTCCCTTGTGGGGTTTGACCGTATTGTACCAGTTGATGAATCGGATCAGCTCAATCTTGCGGTGCGCTCTGGACTTGAAGCGGGTTTTCTCATGCCACATCTCCATCAGTGTTCGGATCACCCGTTCCGCCTTGCCGTTGGTCTGTGGGGTTCGCACCTTGGTGAATCTCTGTTCAATGTGATTGAGTGCACAGAGCTTCATGAAGGCGTGGTCCTTACTGCCACGATACTCCAATCCATTGTCCGAGTACACCTGTTCAATCGTGTAGGGACATTCATCCAGCACTTGGGCGAGGAAGCTTTCAGCCGAGTATTGGGTCTTGTCAGGCAGGATTGCGGCATACAGCTCTCTGGAAAAATCATCAATGCCTACAAACAGGTATTCATGCTTCTGGAGTCGGGTCTCTCCGGTAAGGAGCGGTAGGCGCTTGGTGTCTACGTGCACCATCTCACCCGGATACTGCTTGTTGTAGCGCTTGGCTTGGGCTTTGAGCTTCTTCTCCAGTTCCGCCTCGACCTTTGCCAGACGCTTCAACCCGTACTGAATCATCCGAAACCTTGCATTGACGCTTCTGTGTACACTGAAGTCTCGCTGTCTGCCCCTATGGAGTATCTTGTACACCGTGGGAGCAGACACCCGGTACTTGCGTACCAGGTCGCAGACACGGAGTTGATGGGTGTGATAGTCATCGTACAGCTCACGCCTCTGGATTGGGGTCAGACGGGTGCGTTTGTGGATAGTCATGTTGTCTA
>VMFQ01000006.1 GCA_007376125.1 Parcubacteria group bacterium Gr01-1014_33
GGAGGGCTTAGCGGAAGCGCCGCATATTCATACATGGTGCGTTCCGCAGACGCAGCCGGGAATGTTTCGTATGATCCTTCCGCGGCAAATACCTGCAACTCGTTCACCACATCCGCCAATACCACGCGGATAATGAAAACAAATGAATATTTTATCCAATCCGCGCCCACGCAGGTTCTTGCGAACTGGTATCCCGCGTCATTTGTTGTATTTATTCCGGAGTCAAACACGGCAAAATCAAACATCACGTTCAAAAGCGTTATCATTGAAATTTCAGGGATCACGGTGGGAACAGGCGGAGCAGGAATCACCATAAACGCGAATATCAATTCCCAGTCCGCCGTGCCGTATACGCTGGATGATCCGGGATCCGGAACTGCGGTCTCGTGGAAAATCGCGCATACGTTCTCGCCGCTCACATTATTTAATTTTGATTGCACGGGTTGCGGAGCAAGCACGCCTAATACGCTTTCTCTCACCATAAGCGGAGGAGGGAATTCGTCCGCAGTGTCCGCAAAAGCAATTGTAACCTATTTCTACACCCCGTAATACCCTCTTTTATTATGAGGCGTGGCATCAAATATTGATGCTACGCCTCATAATTTGTGGTAAAATATGCCTCGCACTATCCGCGAACAAATCAACTCTCTTGATCCGGCGCAGAGGAAAACAGCGCTTGTCTTTATTGTTATTATTGTTCTCGGGTTTCTTGCGCTTATTTTTTCAAGTATTGGGATATTTCATTTCCAGTTCCGTTCTCTTTTTAGATCAGAGGAAGTGATCGTGTCTCCGAAGCCGGAAGAAAAGGGGATATCTCCAAGAAATGCGTTTGACAGAGCGCTTCCCGAAGCAAAAAAATGGCAGACAGATGCCGCACTTTCGTTCCTTACCTCCGACGGGGAAAGCGGGGCCAACGGCCGCGCAAACTCGTGGCGGCTTATTTTCACTTCAAAAAACCCAAAAGTCAAGAACAAGGGATACCAGATCAAAGTGAATGAGAACCAGATTAACTCTTACGAAGAAATTCCGTATGCCGGTTTTGCGGCTGATTTTCCGGCTGACATTATGACTCCGGAGCAAGCGATTGCCGAGGTCCATCGTATTAAAGGATACGAGAATGTTCCGGTGCTTGGCATTGAAGCGGTGTATGGACCCGCGGAACATGTATGGTATTGGGCAGTGCGCACTCCGCGCGCCGTAATAAGCATTGAAGCAAAGAGAAAGCAAGCGCGATAACTTCTGCGCATCCATTCTAAACTAAGTTTACTAAACTTAGTTTAGATAATCATTCAAGTTTAATTTAAGGCAATGTTTTCGGGCTAAACCTTATTCCAAACTTAGTTTAGGATAAGGATGTGGCTGATTTTATTGGAGAAAATGAATATTCCCATCAATCCTAAACTTAGTTTAGGATATGGGATGGGAGTAGAAAAAAAGTGTGCACACGCAAACAATAAACAAAAGATTGCTTTTGTCGGTTGTCGGAGCGAGTATTGCGCTTCTCTTTTTGTATTTTTCCGGCTACCGCCGCGAATTCCCTCTCGTGCAAGAGACACACGCGCTTACCCCTGCGGAAACCAATACCAAAATAAAGACGCTTACGTTTTTCTCCCTCCAAAACCAAACCATAATCGCAAGCGGCGGCAGTGTTACTTCGGACTTTTCAGTATTTGTGGGAGAGCAAAGCCCCGTGGTAAAGAATGCCTATATTGAAGTTGAAGGCGTAACAAAACAGGCCGCAAGCCAAACCATCACCATAGATAGTATTCAGCAGGGGACTGGCTCGCTTCCCACACCGCGTGTCCGCACATTTGCGATTGATTCTTCGGGAAAAGACAATCCGTTTACCATTCTTTATCGCGGAGACGAGACTACTGGAAACGATCTTGCCGCATACCTTGCCGGCATTATTACTTCTCCGGGCCCTTATACATTTACGATTAAAGTGGATGTAAGCGGGGCAGGGGTGTCGCTCCTTGGCGCGCGTCTCGCGCTTTTATATCAATTTACGCAAAGCGCAGGCGGAGCATTTCCCGCAACCGGAACCGTGATTTCGCCGACGTTTAACACCTATGCCGTAAACGGCGCGACTTTTAATTCAATTCTCTGGAAAGGGGCAAAACCCACCGGAACAAACGTGCGGCTCCAGCTCGCAACTTCCAATTGCCCGAATGGAGAAACCAATCCTCCGGTATGCTCCACCGGAACATGGAACTATGTGGGCGGCGCTACATGTCTTGCAAACGACTACTATACGCCTCCGCCTGATGACGGAACGCACGCGGATGCGGCTACGCCGCTTATGTGTTATAATGAGTTTAACAATAAGCGTTATTTCAGGTATAAAGTGATACTGTGTTCTTCCTCAAACTGTACTGATGCCGGAAACAGCACTCCCCAAGTGGACGACGTAATTGTAAACTGGTCACCGTAGCGCGGGTTTTCTAAAATCTGCGAACGCGGATATATACCCGAACGCAATAGGTGTGCGAAAGTTTTCGGGTCTATACCCACGGCGCTCGCAGAAAATGAAAATAAATTTTCGCTTCCTGCTCGCGTGTGGTTATAAAAAGTATGCTCCAATTTCTCCGGCGCGTCTCCGCACACAATGGATTTTCGCTTATAGAACTTTTGATCTATATCGCGGTGCTTGCGTTTGTATTGCTTGCGGTGTCTGAAATTTTCCTGATTGTGATCCGCCTGCGCGCGCAAAATAATGCGAAATTTACGGTAAACGAAAACGGCCGCGTGGTGTTGGGAGCAGTGCGAGACGCCATTCTTGACGCAGGGTCTGCCTCGGTAAGCGGCGTATGTCCGGCAAACACACTCACGCTTACGACCGCCGCAACCACTACCGTATATCAGATCACGAACGGAGTGTTTGAGATGGCGGAGAATGGAGGTCCGGCAAAAGCCCTTACATCCTCGCAGGTCGCGGCAAGCGGAGGCGCGCCATGCCTATTCACAAAGATAGAAAACCCGATTCCGGCAAAACCCACCATTCAAACCAAACTTCGGATTACCTACAATACCCCGGGAAATCCCGTTACCGAACTTTCTCAAGAGTATGAAATTACGGTATCATTGAGATAATAACGTAACGTCAATACATGGGACCCGCCCCGCACCTTTCTTTATGCACATTCTATCCCGAAGCGTCTCTCTTGCTCAATCGTAACAGAACCGGAAAATAATATGCTGTATTAAAGAAAGGTGCGGGGTTCCGCGAATGACGCGAATAGAAGAATTCGTATATTTGTACAAATTCGTATTTCGTAGCCAAGCGTAGCCACGCGATGAAATATATCAAAGAAAAAAATGGACTTGCCGCGCTTCCCACGGTTGTGGTTATAGCAATTATCGTGCTTGTCGCGGGGCTTGGAGTCTTGGGAACCGGAATGGTGGAAAACGCGCTCACGTTCGGAGAAAAAGAATCGCGCGAAGCGCTCTACGCGGCAGAGACAGGAGCGCATGACGCGACTTTGCGCCTGCTACGGAACAAAGACTGCAATAACGGCGGCACGCCCTCGTGCAGTTCGTATGCGCTTGCGGTAGGAGACGCATCGGTGAATGTCACGGTAGTCGGGGCAACCTCTCCGAAAATCATCGCATCCACCGGCGTGCGCCAGAATAAAACAAGGCAGATCAAGGTAACGGCAGAGATTGACTCAAATAACAAAGTAACGATCACAAGCTGGGTTGAAGTTGTAAATTAAGACTACGCCTTGAAAAAACGCACCCATTGCCATTCATGCAAGAAACAAAGATAAAAAACGAATATATTCCTAACGGGAGCAAGAGCGAGAAAAGCAAAGCGGAAAATCCTGTTTCTGCGGCTGTTTCTGTTGCCCGAGCAAACGTGAATAAATCCATAGCGGACGTTTCTTTGCCGTCCAAGCCCGTATTGCTTGAGCCGCAAAAAAACGTTCTCAAAATCCTTCCCGCTCCCGCGACCGCGCGTATCCAATCTCCGCAAAAAAGCAAATCGCATTCCGGCGCTGACACCGGCGCAGACGGTTTTTTGCCCGCGCGCGCATCTCTCCCTCTTTTTGCAGGAAACGCAGTGCTTGCGCCACCGCCACCAAAAAAGAGAAGTTTTTCTTTTGATTTCATATCGCTCATCCAATACAAAGAACCGATTGCGGGGCTTGCGGTTGAAGAAGATTCTTTGACGTTTGTGCTCTACCGGTCCGGGCATGAGAGAGACGGCGCACCGGATGTATGTGAACACATTCCTCTTTTTCCCGCGGCGCATGCAGAAGGAAAATTGCAAGATCCCACACATACCGCAGATGCGATCGCGCATGCATGGAAAAACTCTTCCCGCGCCAAAACCGCGTCGGTGATACTCTCAATTCCGTCCTCGCATATATGGATAACCGCGCTTGAATTCCCAAAACGCATTGCGGCGCGCGCGGTAGAAGAGGCAGTGCGCACGTATATTGATTTTTCCCTTCCGTTTTCAAAAAGCGAGATATACGTTGATTGGGAGATGAGCGAAGATCCTCTGCGCCCCGGAATCTGGGTAGTTACTCTTGCCGCGGGCCGGAAGGAGGCGATTGACCCGTATATTGATGCGCTTCGCGAAGCGGGCGTTACCACAGTTGCGGTGGAGCCGCACCTCACGAGCATAAAACGCGCGTTGCGAGGTTCCGTGCCGGAGAAAATTATGATCGCGCGGGTACGCCGGACAGGAGTGGATTTCGGCGTATGGCGCGGATCTCTCTTTAGATTTGCGCGCTCGGTGCCGTGGGCTAAAATCGGCGGCGTGAATCCGGAAGAGAAAGTCGCATCTCTCATAGCGGAAACAAAAAAGATAATGCATTTTCTTCGGACTGAATCTTCGTCTCCGGTAGAAGTGGGCGCGGTTGCCGTTATCGCAGACAAAGACTTTTTGTCTCTCTTCAAACCGCGCGCGGAACATGAGCTCCCGCTTCTTGCAAGCGGTCCCGAATACACCCAAGACGCGTTTGACAATGGAGTCACGCTTGCCGCCGAAGGCGCTGCGCTCCGCGGAATTATTCCCCGAAAAGACGATACACTCATGAGCATTACTCCTGTGGGAACGGAAGAAATTTATGAACGCGCCCGCGCGGTTTCGTTCAGCGCGTTTTTTGAAAAACTCGCGATCGGACTTGGAATTTTCTTTGTGGTTCTTTACTGCGGCGCTTACTTTTTTGTATCGTTCCTTGCGCGCCGCGCCGAGACGCGCCAGGTCGTTTTGCAGGCGATCCTGCAGGATGCCGTAGTGATGCGGGAAGAGCAGGAAAAATTTAATTCCCGCGTCGCGGAATTGAACGATCTTTCGCGGCGCCCGCCTCGCTGGGAAAAAGCGTTTGCGGCAATCGCGCGGCTTGAAAACCCGGGCGTCGACATCCGCTCCGTTTCAATAGACGATCCGACTGCGGGCGTCACAATTACCGGGGCTGCGAAAAATCCCGATGCGCTCCTTCAGTTCAAAGCGGACGTTGCTTCCTCCGGTATTTTCGCCCGCGTTGAAATTCCCTTTTCAATGATTATTGCAAAAGGAGACATACCGTTTCAATTCTCGATTGCATTCACCAATAAAAATTTTCTTTTTGAGTAATTCCGGAAACATAGCAACATCTCGCTCTCGTAAAAAATAGACCTACTGCACAATAATTTTCGCAACGAAATTTCAGAATTTAGAGACAAAAAACGCTCTAACAAATTTTGCGGCTTATCCGGAGATACGCGCAAGAAATTTTGAGGCGATTTTAGCCTAAATTCCAAAATTGTGGGAGAAAGGGTATTGTGCAGTAGGTCTAATACAAATTGCACATGCAAAAATTCCTAAATGCCATATTCTCATGGATCCCGCAGTATCAAAAGGGCGGTTCCAACGCAATAAAAATTGCGGCAAACGCCGGAATCGGTTTTTTGGCAGTTTTCTTGGCATTTGCCGGTATCCAGGCGATCACGCGCTCTATTGAACAGCGCGTATCAGCGGCAAAAAGCAAACTTACGCTTTTCCGCGATGTTGAAATGCGCCAGGCGACTTTTACGGACTTACGCAGTGATTTTAAGCGGCTGGAGCCCTTTCTGCCCGCGCTTGCCGCGGCCCTTCCGAGCGCGGAAGAAATGCGTGCATTTTCCGATGCCGCGGAACAAATCGCAAAACAAACCGGCAATAGAATAACATTTCAGTTTGACGGCCGAGAGCCGGACCAGGACGCAAAATTCAGCGATGTTCTGCGAGTTGGGTTTAGCGCCGTACTTGAAGGAAATCGCGAGAGTTTTGCCGCATTTATCGGCGAACTCGGGCGTTCCCGCTATTTTACTTCAATTGAACAGATACGCATTGACAGTTCTCAAGGGTTTAACGGGCCCGCGAAAATGAATTTTCAGGGCGCGGTGTTTATACGAAAATGATTGAGATGGTTATAAAACTATTTCTACTGCAATGCCGTATTTTTGGCTGCAACTTCGTCAGACTTCGCAAAAAGACTTATCACCGCAGCGCTACTGCGCCTCAAGTCTTTTTGCTCGTCTTTCTTGTCTCGCTCAAAAATACGGCATTTCGTAACGAAATAGTTTTGTAACCATCTCACTGAACTTTGGCAAATTCTCTACATCATTTTAAAAAATTTGCCAAAGTTCAGAAAGTGAAATTTTTATGAACAGCATTTCCCGGCTCAAAAACCTACAAAGCGTTTTTACGCGCTCAAGAGCGGTGAACGCGCTCTATATTATTTTCATGCTTATAATTCTCTCCGGCACGGTACTGGCGGCAGGGTTTTCGCTTTCCTTTTTTCTCAACCAGTTTAACGAACTTTTTTTGGCATCCGAGAGCGGCACGTCCGTTGTTTCTTCTTTTGACATCACAGGGTTTGGCGCAATTGCCCCAAAACTTCAGATACCGCTGGCGGAGATTATGCCGCCGGAAAATAAAATTCCTCCGGCAAATCAGTAATGCGATAGTGCCTGCATAGCAGAGAATGCTGAAGGCACAGAAGATCGGTGTGACATACTATCCTTCCTATTCTCTCCAAAATGTCTCTGCTAATGCAAGACCTATCTCGCACCCTTTTATACGAGGTGAAGACACAAAGGAAAGATATATGGAAAGTTGTATTACTGGGTGTGGATAACTCCGCTTTCTTGCTGTCGCTTGCTGTAGTATTATTTAAGTATATTTTTGTCAGCTCTCATTAAAGTTATTTTTCTTATGGCATACTCTATTTTTCATGTTCCCCATAATGATAAAAGGGAGGAAGGCGAGGGTTTTACATTGCTTGAGCTTCTTATTGTTATCGGGATTCTCGCAATCCTTGCGACGGTGGTAGTGCTTGTGTTAAATCCGGCCGAGACGCTTAAAAAAAGCAGAGACGCGCAGAGAATAGCGGATATAAGCACCATAAAAAGCGCGCTCGGGCTGTATCTCACTTCTGTTTCAACTCCCCAGCTTGATAATACATCGGGAAATACCACATGTAAGGGCGGATCGGGCACAGATAAAATATACTATAGCTATCCAAGCGATTCGCCGGGAGCCCCGATTACCGATGCGACGCTTGACGGAGGATCCGGAAGCGTACCTGCCGCAGGTCAGATTGCGAACGCAAGCAAGGGTAAAGTAGATGGCGCGGGCTGGCTTCCGGTAAATCTTACCGGGATGACAGGCGGCGCGCCCCTCTCAAATTTCCCGACTGATCCGACAAATACAATATCCAATGCGGCGGTGGTTACCAACTCGGACTTTGTATATCGCTATATGTGTGATGCAAACGACGTTACGTTTGAAATAAACGCAAAATTGGAAAGCGTGAGCTATACCACCAACCCCGACAACAAACTGGTAAACGATGGCGGGAATAACGCGAATCTTTACGAAGTAGGGACAAAATTAACCATTCTCGGGACTGAAGCGGGTAATGATTTCTAAGCACTGTGGAGGCGTTTATTAATTTTTCTCATCTCGTATTTGCAAAAGGGTGGCCGTATATGCTTGCGGCCATCTTTTTTCTTTTGACGCTCGCGTATTGGAAATATCCTCAAGGCGCAAAGAAAACGCGTCTTTCTTATTTTGCGGTCGGGATAATCGCGCTCTTGCTCTTCCGCGCCGTCGTTCTTTCCATCCTTCTCTACGGCGCGTGGAAACGCAATGTGCCCGGCAAATTTCTACTGCCGCCCTATCAGCCGCTCGGTTATTTTCTCGGATACGCGTTTACCCATTTTTTTGCGTCGTTTGTGTTGTCGCTCGCAAGCGCCCTTGTGTGCGCCGCGGTTTTAAAAAGTTTTGCGCGTACGCGAGAAAATATGTTTCGCCCGGGAGAAATTTCGCTTTTTATCTCCTGCGCCATGCTTATCCGCTGGCCGCTCATGATTCCCTATACTGCCGCAATTTTTTTCTCAAGCGCATTGCGCGCCGTATCCAAAACGATTATACTACAAAGAGATGCGCGTGTTATTATGGGGCCCATGATGTTGGCAAATGCCGTTCCTTTTGTTTTCTTTGGAACGTGGATACTGCGGCTCCCCATCTTTCAACTGCTTGCGATGCCGCTTTAGAACCTGTTCACGATCTTCCCCCTACCTGAAAATGCATGTTTTTGGCTGCAAAACTTCGTCTCGCACTCATCGTAATACCATTACGCTTCGCGCTCGGCTCTTAGAAATTACTTTTATCCAAATGCACCTTCTTGAAACTGAACTTAAACAGGTTCTCATTGATTCCGGTTTGGTTGCGGGAGAAGAGTTTGACACCGCCAAAAAAGAGGCCGCGCGCTCCGGGAGGGAAGTGCTGGACGTTTTAATTGGCACCGGAGTGGTAACTGAAGAGTATGCGAAAGACTACATCGCCGCGTTTTTTCATGTTCCTTCGGTGGATTTGGAAAAAACGGACATTGATCCGCATGCGCTTGAACTTGTGCCGGAGATGTTTGCCAAAACGCACCGGCTGATCATATTTGCGTTTGACGCGGGCGCGCGCGCGGCAAAAGCGGCGATGGCCGACCCGGAAGACCTTGGCACGATTGAATACCTGCGGGCGAAACTTGATTGCTGGATTGAACCGTACATCACGACTCCAAAAAGTCTTCGTCACGGGATCAACCAGTATAAGCGGAAACTCGGGGAAGAGTTCAACGCAACCATTCAGGAAAATATTAAAAAAACGCTTACCGAAAGCGGAGTATCCGACGCGGCGCGACTTGCCGAATCCGTTCCCACGATTACCATTCTTGACAGCATTGTGGAACACGCGGTGACGCTTGGCGCATCCGACATCCATTTTGAGCCGTTTGAAAAAGAGCTTTTGGTGCGCTTTCGGATAGACGGCATCATGCACGAGATCGTAAAAATGCCCAAAGAAATCGCGCCGATTATTGTCGCGCGGGTTAAAGTCATATCCGGACTCCAAATTGACATCCACAATGCTCCGCAGGACGGGCGGTTTCGTTTTTCCATGGAAGATAAATACGCGGACATTCGTGTCTCAATCCTTCCGACATTTTACGGCGAAAAAGCCGAGATGAGGATTTTGCAGGGAGCGGCGCGTCCGCTCACCCTTACCGAGCTTGGCATGTCCGACAAGGAATTAAAACAAGTGGAAGAAGTCATCAAAAGGCCGCACGGCATGTTTTTAGTAACCGGCCCCACCGGATCCGGTAAAACCACCACACTGTATTCAGTGCTCCATATTTTAAATACGCCCGAAGTGAGCATCAATACGGTTGAAGATCCGATTGAATATAATGTTCCGGGAGTAACGCAAACTCAAGTCAACATAAAAGCGGGTATCACCTTTGCGACCGGGCTTCGCGCGCTCGTCCGCCAGAACCCCAATATTATCATGATCGGCGAGATCCGCGACAGCGAGACCGCGGATATCGCGATAAACGCGGCGTTAACCGGACACCTTGTGCTTTCCACGCTCCACACCAATGACGCGGCAGGCGCGATCCCGCGGCTTACCGATATGCGCGTGGAAGTGTTTTTAATCGCGTCCACGGTTGACGTGGTAATTGCCCAACGGCTCATAAGAAAAATTTGTTCGGTGTGCGTGCAAAGTTTTGAGCCGGACGCGCGCGTAAAATCCCAGCTTGAAGATCAGGCGCGTCTTCTTGGCGTGCACGAACCGCATACCCCCTCGCTTCTTTTTCGCGGTAAAGGATGCGCGCTTTGCAATTTTACCGGCTATCGCGGGCAGATCGGCATATTTGAGGTGCTGCGCGTTACCGACGCAATCCGAAACCTCATTTTGAAGCGCAGTCCCACCAACGAAATCAAAAAAGAGGCAATCGGCGAGGGCATGGCGCTTATGTTTGAAGACGGGCTTAAAAAAGCAGAAGCCGGGATTACCACGCTTGAAGAGGTGATGCGGGTGACGAAGGAGTAAGAACCTGTTCACGATCTTCCCCCTACCTGAAAAAGCATGTTTTTGGCTACAAAACTTCGTCTCGCACTCATCGTAATACCATTACGCTTCGCGCTCCGACTGTACTCTCTCAAAAACCCGCATTTTCAGGTTGGGTACCGCGAGATCGCAAACAGGTTCTTAGAAGCCGATTGCAAAGTTGGAATGTCCCGCAGGAGTTGAGCTCCAACCCCATGGGGTAGGCAAATCAAATCCAAACGGCTAAATGATAAGAAAGAAAAATGTCCAATGTCCAAATCCCAATGCCCAATCAATGATTCAAATCACAAATCACAAATTCCCAATTACACACAATACCTAAATACTGATGACCTAAATTCAAAACGAATGCATTTTGTTTAGAATTTGGAGTTTCGAACATTAGAATTTGTTTGTGATTTGGTGCTTGGAATTTTATTGGAAACTTTGGATTTGGACATTGGACATTTGTATTTGCTATGCCCACGTATCTTTACACCGTGCTTGATTCTTCAGGCGCGACGCATCAGAGCGAGATTCAAGCCGAAGACAAATCTGCCGCGGCAGCGCTTCTTGCAAAAGAAGGGTTTGTTTTGATTTCTCTCAAAGAAAAAGGGCGCGTGAGAAAAAATGCGCTTCCGGGTTTTGGGATGTTCGGACGCATCACCTCGCTTGATAGAATTTTGCTTACGCGTCATCTTGCGACGATCGTGCGCGCCGGAGTTCCTTTAGGAGAAGCGCTTGACATTTTGATATTTAACAACGCGCATCGTCCGGTTTTGAAAAAAATTCTTGAAGAGGCAAAACGGAATCTTGAGGAAGGTCATCCGCTTTCTTCAATATTTGCGGCATATCCCGAGTATTTTCCTCCGGTATTTGTGGGACTCATCAAAGCCGGAGAAGCGTCCGGAACGCTTGAAGAAACGCTTGAAAGTCTCGGAAATCAGCTTTTGCGCGATCACGAACTTGCGCGAAAAGTGCGTGCGGCAATGGTGTATCCCTTGATACTCCTTGGCGCAAGTTTCGGCATTATTGTGCTTCTTATTACGTTTGTGCTTCCGCGGCTTGCCGTCGCGTTTGGCCGATCAAACGTGCACCTGCCGTGGATTACGCTTCTCCTTGTGCGGATAAGCGCGATAGTCTCCGGCAATAAATTTTTTACTCTTTTCGGACTGCTTGCCGCCATAATCGGTTTGATCTGGTTTTTCCGCAAGCCCGCCGGAAAACGCCTTCTCTTCGGACTTCTTACGCGCGTACCGGTCGCACACGATCTTATCCGGTATCTCGCGCTTGCGCGGTTTTCGCGCACACTTAAAAATCTCATCAAAAGCGGGATTCCTCTTCTTGAGGGATTGGATATTGTCGCGACATCTCTCGGAAACGAATCGTATCGGCGCGAGATCATTCAGATGCAGGGAGAAATACGCAAAGGAGTTTCGCTTGCCGATATTTTTCGCAAGCGCGAAGAATATTTTCCGCGGCTTGTGTCAAGCTTGGTCGCGGTAGGGGAGCGCACCGGCTCGCTTGAACAATCGCTTGAGACCATCGCGGCATTCTACGAAGAAGAAGTGGATCGGACGCTTAAAACTCTTGTTACGTTTCTTGAACCCCTCCTGTTATTGATTATGGGGCTTATCGTGGGAGGAATCGCGCTTTCAATCCTTCTTCCGATTTATCAGCTGATCGGACAGTTGCGGTAATAAGATAGGACTTTCGCGTGTGATCTGCCAGACGCGCAGGCAAGCCACTTTTTTATTACACACCATATCGCATGCGGCAAAACGGGTTTAGTTTAATTGAAATTCTTCTTGCGGCGGGAATCCTCGCAGTTCTCGCGACTCTTGCGTTTTCCGCATATACCGGCTACCGCACCGGCGTAGAAGCCGAGGAAGAGATCAATAAAATACGCTCTACGCTTCGGGAGGCGCAGGGAAATGCGATTGGGTTTCTGCAAAACAGCCAATGGGGGGTGCGCTTCTCAAATCCGACAGTCGGCGACCCCCTCTACGAACTTTTTTATGGCGTATCCTATCCGGGGACGATCCAAGAGACAACGTATCTTTCTTCTCGCTTTACGTTCACAAGCCCCGTATCCGGCTCCTCGCGCGATATCCTATTTGAAAAACGAAGCGGAAGAAGTACGAGCGCACACACCATTACAATTACGATCCAGCCGAGAAGCGGGACCGAGCCGATAAAAAACGTCTCGGTAACGCAAGAGGGGAATATTGAATAAGGGTGCTTGGTCATTGCGAGCGAAGCGCGGCAATCCCTCGGTGTGTAACAAGAGTGCATTGGCGTGCTGAAATCGGATAAGCAATCAAATATGCGGCACCATCCAGAAAATGCCTATTCGCGCGTTTTCTTAAAACGCAAATATAATCAAGGCCAAATTCTCGCCGAGCTTATTTTAGCGATTGCGATTGTCGCAATCATCGGCGTTATTATTGCCGAGCTTACCGTCACAAGCACGCGTCTTGCCGGAAATTCTTCGGCGGGTCTTGCCAAACTTCGGCTTGCGGAAGAAGCACTGGAAGCGCTCCGCGCAATCAGCCAGGGGAATAATTCATCATCTCAAGGATGGAACCGGATTTATCTTCCTCCGGACGGAACCGGCGATCCGGAATTGTCCAAAGGAGCGGCACATCCCTATCATCTTGGTCAATCCGGAAATATGTGGACACTGCTTGCCGGAGAAGAATCGCTTACGCTCTCCGACACCGATTACCAAAGAAAAATCATCATTGAAAACGTATCCCGCGATCCTTTAACTGGAGCGATTGAAGCGGTGTACAATTTGATAAATAAAGATCCGGCAACTCAAAAAATTACCGTAACCGTAGCCGCGCCCACATCTCTCCCGGTTACACTTACCGCCTTTGTTTCGCGATACTTAAACGAAGGATCGCGCCAGACCGGCTGGAACGGAGGCATACAGACAGGGCCTTTTCCCGCAACTTCAAGCGTAGATACCATCTCCTCATCCCAAAATACCGATCTCGGAAACGGCGCCTGCGGTATTTCAGGTCCCTGTATTCGCCTCCAGCCGCAGTAACAAAAAACACCCCGTATAGTATAATAACGTACAGGGGATAATCAAAGATGATTAGTTTAAATTGAGCATTAGGGTTATTATACTCAATTCGGTTTGGGAAAAAAACCCCGAGTTATCCGCAAATAAAACAGGCGGGAAGCCCTCTCCCCGCTTTAGGGAGTTCTCCATTATGTGTATAAATAATAATGCGGTGTATTAAACCAATTAGCAGAGCACACAAGAACTCTTATCTACAAAAGTAGAAATCTTATAGGTGTATTAAACGTGAAAACAAACTATGCCGCAGAAAATCTACAAAAGTAGAAATCTTATAGGTGTATTAAACGCGGTTACTGGCGGGACTGGCGCGGATCTACAAAAGTAGAAATCTTATAGGTGTATTAAACTATAGATGAATTGAAGCGATACGCGGATCTACAAAAGTAGAAATCTTATAGGTGTATTAAACGCACATATAAGCAACTTCAAGGCTACTATCTACAAAAGTAGAAATCTTATAGGTGTATTAAACGCGCACTTCGTTTCTATGATTTGCCATCTACAAAAGTAGAAATCTTATAGGTGTATTAAACCTCAAACCGCGCGCTTTCGTTTTTGATATCTACAAAAGTAGAAATCTTATAGGTGTATTAAACGGGTATATGGTGAGGGAGAGCTGGGTATCTACAAAAGTAGAAATCTTATAGGTGTATTAAACTGCGGAAATGGCTTTGATAAGCGATAAAGATGCAAAGAGCAGATAAATACTGCTCCGACTTTTTGGCTTATCAAAGCCATTTTTATTTTTCTCGTTTCCATAAGGATCGAGGTTTTCCGCTAATTTGCTATGGTTGGTTTAATACCTTTCCACTGAATTTCCACCTTATTTTTTTTGTCAAAGCGCTTTCAGTTATCTTTTCCCCCTTCTATTCAAAAATAACCACTTCCTTTTTATCATTCTCCGCGTAGCCGTACCGCATAACCTTCTTCTTATCGCCCTCGCATAACTGAAATATCAAAACGCTATCCCCTCCTTCAAATTTCTTCTTATATACCAAGTCTACCTCCGTTTTGATATTTTGCAAGATGCGCGGGCTGTTCCGTATCTCGTACACGGAATACTGGATTTTGCGGCCGAATTTGTGGATAAACTTTGCAAACTTGGCCCGCGTCAGGTTATCGCTAAAATCATACGCGACAATAAGCATAGCATTATTCTATATGAATCGCAAACTCGGGAAATTCATTTTTTGAATCCATGATAAAACGGTAAAATCCGTGGACAAAAGAAAAAATATCCTCTTTATGATCCATAATCGTTTCAAGAAAAATAGTTGCGTATTTGCGCTGTTTATCATAAGAAAGCGCGACTTTCTTTTCCGCAACGGAAAAATCATCTCCATCCACTTGCTTAAGGTTATGCGCTTTCAAAAGCGCGTGGTCAATGATGCATCGGAACGGCTCCACGAGATCGCAGGCAAGGGATTTTCGCTGGAAGAAAAGTTTGTGGTAGACGCCCTTATATGTATCAAAGCCGTGGAGGCGCAGGAGTGCATCAACCACATTAAAAAGATATGTATACCCCATATCCAGCAAGAAATTCGGCACATCCGGCTTTACGCGCGGCATTCTTCTACGCCAATCCATATCCTTAAAGTATTCAGAAAAGAATCTCCGAGAAAGTTCGCCTTCAATGCCTAGAAGCTCTTGATTGTCTTTAGCGCCCGCAATGCGTAAAACGGCATTTTGCCAATACGTTTCCCAATCCCCCGCTTTATTGCGGCTTTTCAAAAGCCGCATTTGATTTTCCGCCTTATTTTTTACAAGCAACCTGGAAATCGAAAGCTCCTTGTCTTCGGAAAGTGAATACTGCTTTATGCGAAGAAGGTAATTCCCTTCAGCGCGCGCGGAAAACGGAGCGAACACTTCAAAGTTGTTCCGCATAAAGAAAAGCGAAATCGCATGCGTTGCCGCTTGCTGTAAAAGCCGCGATGTTATCGCAATGTCGCCCACGATAAAAACCGCAAACACTTTATGGCATGATGCGCGGCTTATGATCTTGCCGTCTTTTGAAAAAACGATATTGTCATTTGCAAAACGCAGGAACGATTTAGTCCCCCATTCCGCATGGGCAAATAACATTTGTTTTTCTTTGAAATCGGGAAGTGATAACATTTTTTTGTTTGTCATTCCATAAAAACGATTGTCAATCGTTTTCATCCCGCATTCGCGAGAGCAGGCATTGATCGGGAATCTAGTATCTTATTTACCATGTGAGCAGTCCATAAATGGAATTGGCGCATTTGCGGCACCGGTGATTTTTATACCGCCGAATGTCAAATGCCCGCATCTGCTCCACGAAAAATCCAAACCTTTTTTCCTCGCGCTCCGCGGGAAGCATGACCGGATAGCGCTTGTTGTCCGCAAGACTATGCAGAAATAATTTCTCCACTTCATACCCCATCTCGCGCATGCAAAAGTATTGTCCATATATCTGGTAGATATATCCGGGCCAGATTGTTTTGATCCTTGTTTTTCGCTCAATAAGCTCTTTTTTCTTTGCGTCATAAATATCTATCTTCCCCATAATGCCAAACTGTTCGCTGTATACGGAAATCCCCTGCAAAATATGCTTTGAAGTTGAGTATCTCCCCTCTTCAATCGTTGCATGATTGATCCGTCCCACCACCTGCGGCGTATCGTGGTAAAGCGACGTATCAAAACTCTCATACACGCTATGCAGGTAGAGCGACAAAGGACAGAAGCAAAAATCATTCATTTTAGAGATTTGGATGTAGGATTCCATTATGATCTTGACACAACCTGCGTATATTTATCCCACTCCTCTATACCGATAAATAAATCGCCCCACCCCATCTTGTCCATTGTGTGATGTTGATCTTTGTACTGATTTATCTTTTTTAGTATTAACATACCTTTTCTGGCAATATTGTATGCACCATTTGCATCTCCATTAAATATACATCCATTGAAACCTTTCTCGCTATGAAAACCGCAATCAGGGCAATTTATGTAATCTATTTCTGTGCCAGAGATACTGCTTCTTGTATTCGTCAATAAATACAAATAGAATAGTAAATCTTTATAAAATTTTGCTGGCAATTCACTCCGTATTGATTGTTTTGTTATATCGCCGGAATGATCTATCCCATTTTTCTCATAGAGAATTTTTAAACATTCGGTAATATCGTATTGAATTGTTACTCCTTTTTCTGTATGCTCTTTCAAGCTTTCTCCTCTATTCAGTTCATTGTTTTTTATATTTCTGGCAAACCATTTATAACGGATTGCCGCTTTAGAAGAAATAACAAAGGTGTCTTTGCCCTGCCTGTCTCCATATAGTATATTCCCTCTACTTGTCTTTTCTGTCTTGGTGAAATCACTAACTTTATAGCCAATTTCAAAGTGATTATCTTTGTAGACAATATTTATCTTCTCAAGCATTTTCTTTGCGTTCTCAAGATTATCAAAATGCAATTTAATATTCGGACGAAAACCGCATTGAGGGCACGTTTTTGATGTGTAGCTGGCTTGCGTGTAGAACAGCACGCCGGTTTGTTTGCCCATATCCTTAAACGTACTAAACGGTGCGGTCAGCTGATACGCACGGAGCAAATGCCCCGCCCTCTCTGGATCTTTCTCGCCTTTATTAACTAAGAAATTTAATTTTTCAATGAGCGCTTTTTCAAGCTGTTGATACACGCTCTTTTCAATCCCGCCGTGAATTTGCTTAAATCGCATATTCAAGTCTTCAAGCACGAGAATAGCATTATACTCAATAATCAAATCAGCTAATTTTCTCACCACAAGAGAAATATAGCCCATTTTTAAATCTTTAATGCCTTGAATATTCTGCCAGTCCTGCCGGGCCTTTTCCCGCGCCTTTGCCCTTTCTTCCAATAACTTATAGTAATTTACGCCATTGATCTCATTCAAGCTCCCCAAAACATCTTTATCGTCTTTATCTTTTAAGGTATTTCCTTTTTGATCAATTCCCGCGTAGTAAATCAAATGTTTCTCTCCACGATCAACACCGATAATATTTATATCAGGATTATCGGCGAGGAAATTTCTTACTAATTTGTTAAAATTACTCTCTTGAGTATTAGAATAGTTTAGCTCAATAGGAAAATGTAAAAAGATTTTATCTTGACTATATCTCTTATTTTTTATAACAAGCTTTCCTTTAGTATCAGTCCTGCTACCAAGTTTCTTGACATCTGTCTTTGGTCGGAAAAAAATCTCTCCGCCACCACTTAATTTAAGGATCACTCCGTCTTGCGCATTGATATTATTATCCAAGAATAGACCATCAAAATAAATGGAATGAAGATTCTTATTTCCAGTACTTTTTTCGGAAAAATCTTTATTATATATTTGGAATAAGAATAAGTCTTTTGAGTTGGTAAGTTTTTTAACTTCTTCAAAATTTAACTCCTCCCACTTGATCTGATAGCAAGACCGAATGGTATCATTATAAAATTCAGATATATTTTTATATTCAGAACTATCCTTCCATTTAAACTGATAGTGCTTATAGGATGCATGGCGACTGAATCCCAATTTGAAGTAATCAATAAGCTTTTTAAGTGATGGCTTAAAAAACGGACTATTTTTATTTTCTGTTTTAAACAAACCCTTATCGTATATTTCTAATATTGAATCAACAGGAAGATTCAACTCGGAGACCGCTGGTGCAAATTTATCACCCTTTGATCTAATAAATATTCTTGGTACATTTTTATTGTCCGGTTTTTGAAAATCATAAACCATTTTATGACAAGAATTTGCCTCCGTTATATTGCCTGTTAGTCTCTTGATTTTCTCTGTTCGCAAGGCACTACCATTCACAACTCCCAAATAGTATTCATTGCCCGTTCTAAATAAAAGCGAACCATAGGTGTTAAAACTTGAAGACCATCCATTAAGAAGATATCCGCATTCAAAATTTAACTTCCACTTATCCGTGCTAAATGGTTTTTTAGTGAGATAACTTTGCAGTAACATTCTCGCCTTTACTATCTTTTCGTAGGCATTGTCATAAAATTTTGTCTTGTATCCAAAGTCAGGATGATTGTAGAAATCACCCGTATCGTATTGATCCATCCATTTCCGTTTCTTTTCAATGGCAAAGTACTTTGCCATTTGATAAATGGCCAGCACATTATCGGCAAATTCTCTGATAATTACTTTATCTTCCGGATTTACAGAAAAATCATTGGTGATTATTTTTTCAAAATCTTTTTTGAAATGATAATAACCAACGGATCTTTCGGTATTTTTTGCCTCAAATAAAGAATTAAATTCAAACTCAAATATTTTTATGAATTGAGTCCAAAGGGATTCATTGCCGATCAAAAAACCTTTATCACCATTTCTTGTTTCGTCTCTAAAATATCCATCTTTCCATAGCTTTTCTCCGGATAATTTTTCAAACGATCCCTTTATATAAGAGAGCGCGATAAAATCAGGAAATTTATAAGAGTTATCGTCCTTGTCAAAACTAAGCCCTGATGGTTTGTCCTTTTTCATCACTTCGTAAACACTTTTTTCAAATTCAGGTAGCGTAGCGGCACTTACCCAACGGTGCGAAATAGTATTGAGTGCTTCTCTGGAAATATAGATTTCGGAAAGATCATAGTTCTCATTGTTTTTAATAAAGTCATTGAAAAGCTCTTTTAATACTGTAGTCTTTTCTTCCGCAGAAGAATAAAATTCCTTTAGAGTTTTTAAAAGTTCTTCGTCGTCTTCTATACTTTCAATGAATTTTTCTTTCTCGCTTAAAATCTGTTTATCAAGCATCTTGAAAAACGGCAATTTTTCGCCCTTATGGTCCTGGCGATATCTGTTTATCAATTCATTCAATCCCCTTAATTTTTCACCTGTTGTTTTTGGTTCACCTCCTAGAATTTTGTTATACACATCAATTCCTTCCTGGAGAAAACAAGAACTATAAAAACCAAGAGAAAAGATATCTTCTAAATCTACCGAAAAATTATCTTCAACTTCTTTAAAATCAACTTTTTTTTGTATGGATTTAAATATTTGAATATTCTCGCAAAATCTTTTCAGATTTTGGTCTATGATCCTTGTGGCAACTGCCGTCGCAGTACCATCATCTTTGTAGAAATTTTTTCTTGTCTCTTGAAATTTTGTGAAATACCCCGTAAATCCCTTCCATGAATCAAAGATTGATATCTTCTTTTTATTTTCATCAAGAACATACTGACCATCTTGCTCCCTTAAGAAAGCATCGTCTTTTTCGCCATATTTTTCTTTTAGCAAAGCAAAGACTCCTTCCCCAAACAGCGGATCTATTTTAAATAGATCATTGACTTCTTTTCTTAAATTTTGAGAAATCCTTTTAAATTCCTCCTGCGCTTCTTTATCCTTTTTATTGTTTTGGAGTTTTGCGAGACATTGAAAATACTTTCCTAAATCAGAAAGTTTCTGATTTTTAAGCGCCTGTTCAATAAACTCTCTATGTAAACGATCAAAATGCGGCCTTGTCTCTCTATACTTCTCCCTGATAATTCTATCTTTTTCAAAGACATCTTCATCTTTAAGCATCTGCTGAGTGTTCCCCACTGGCTTCAACTCCAATCTCAACGTTTTTGAAAGCTGGTATTTTCCTGTGAGCTCATTAAAAATATTCTCTTTTGCCATGATTTTATAAAAATTAGTTGGTAATGGTTTCCTGATCGAGTCGGGAATGACAATAAATTATCCCCTTAAAAACAAAAAAGGGACGACGGTTGTCGCCCAACAGGTATATGCTTACCAAACGGTTAAGCATCTATTGGAACCGCCGCCCCTCTTTGGTCTTAACCAATGAGAGAGCAAACGAATTCTTGTACCTGTTTGAGCGACTTTACCATTATTGCATAAATCCGTTATTCGCGCAAGTTTCCGTTCGTCGGTTAAGGTTTATCAAGCTTGTCCTTATTTTACGCTTAAGCGTATAATTAGGACAGATTTAATATCGCGAAGCGAATTCCCCGCAACTCTGCTGGACGGATTACCTTGCAGGGAAGGTATCGGAAACCGCAGGTTTCTGATTATCAAATCTCTGCAAGATACCTCGCGGTTCTGCCGTGAGGAGCTTCATTTCAGTTCAAAAAATGGAACTTCGTTTCTAGAAAGAGAGACGGACTCTCACATAAAATGGACCTCCGTTGAGGCCCATTTTATGTGATAATAAAATCTTATGCCCGCCAAAAAACATTTATAGGACTCACGCGTTTGACGATACTGATGACTTGCGCATGCCATTGCTCGCCCCGTCAGAAACTTGATTTCTAACGGGGCAAGGAACAAAGATCCCTCCTCGCATGACTCGGGACATGCTCCATAATCTCTACTCCCAAGGTTTTAGATTGCTTCCCGTCACGCTTCGCTCGCGGCTAAGAAACTGTCCGAAAAATACACTCGCAACGAAATTTCATGATTTCAAGCGAAAGCGATGGAGAAACGATTGGTAATCGTTTCTCCTATGAGTAATATACGTCAAGGAGGGGATGAAAACGATTGGCAATCATTTTCATCAGTTGTAGCCGAAATCGTGAAATTGCAGATAGATTGGGACTTTTCTGACAGGTTCTAAGGGCTTAATTGCGTTCGCAATGACACCAAACGTGAAATTCCTAATCTATAAAAACTTATTCCCTCTCCACTGTGAATCGTATTTTTGACGGATCAGAGGGAGCGGAGAAAAGCCACGGCGGGAAAAATGCAAGGCGGAAACTTGAAAATTCATCGCGCGTTTTGAGAAAATTGAGAAGCGTGCCTTCTTTTTTGCCCTTAAGAGTTTCCGCAAGTTCTTTTTGGTTCAATGTTTTTTCGGCTTTTACATTTCCTGCGAGCGCAATCGTTGCCTGCTTATTTTTAAAGTCAGCCAATCGCACCCGATAGGTAAGTTCCTCCGAGTTTTCCACAAGCTCTCGGCTCTCGTCCCCTTTGAGAAGCGCCGAGGAGAGAAAACGCATTACCTCCTCTTTTCGGAACACAAAAATACGCGCTTCGGCATCTGCCTTGACCGACAATCGCTCGCCCGGAGTTTTTTCAGCAGGAGCATCCACTTTTAAAATCTCAATTTCTTTCAATCCATTTACAAACGTAAACCCCGACGGGATGCCATGTCCAATGTCGGCTTCAAGCGCCTCATATGCTTTTTTTGTAACCGTTTCCTCGGCATGCGCAATATCCGATCCAAGGACAATCGCAGCTTCACCCTTAAATCCTCCGGCAAACCCCGAAGGCGCAATTGCGTAGAACACGTCGTACTTGGGCGTGTCCTGAAATCCTACGATGCGAAGCGTGATCTCGCCGGATACGTTCATATCCTCTCCGGGCGCATCGCTCGCAAGATCCGCTTCAACAAATTGCGGGACGATTTTGCCGTTCGCAATTTTCGCGCCCGGGACCTCTACCCCGTTCGCAAGGCGGTACACTTTACCGGTATCGGTAATAAACCGCGTGCGGGAGACGAGTGATTGCGGTGAGGAGCTAAACGCGTTATAGATCTTGACGCGACCCTTGCTTTTTTCTTCCACATGCGCGCGACCCGATGAGGGAAATTCTTCACGAATCGTTTTGGAAAACGTCAGATATTCGCCGGGGATGACTCCTTTTTCAGGAAGAACCTCCGAGACGTTGGCATCAATGGTAATGCTGACATCTTGGAGCAAAAGATTTTCTCGCTTCATTTTTACTATTACGTTCATCCGGTTGAATTGAGTGGAGAGAAGAAACATGCCTAGAGATACCATGAGAACCGCGGCAAGCATGCCCATCCAAAGCAGACGGCGCGGAGATTCTCTTGCCAAAATTTTTGCCCTGATTTTTTCGTTCTCTTCGGGATAAAGTATGGAATGCGGTTTTGCCGGCGCTCCTGATCCGCGAACCGGTTCTCGTCCAAAACTGAACGTGTTTCGCGTGGGCGCAAAAACAGGCTTTACAGGAGATAGCGGAGAAGGATCCGGAGCATGAGATTGAACGGGTTTTGCTTCCGGTAATACCGGTAACGCAGATCCTTTTGGTTTTTGCTCCGGTTCAGGCACGGGCGGCGGCGCGCCATGCGCGGGTTTTTCTTCCGCGACCCGATGCGATTCCAGAGTCGGAATATCCGCCAAATCTTTTTTGGGAGTTTCGCGTACGGGTTCGGGCACGAACGTTTCATTTTCCGCATGATCTTTCTTGCGGATCGCATGCACGGTCAGCCGCCGCCGAATGCCATCAGTTGTTTTTTTGCCTCGTTGCATAAAAATTGTTTTATCCGCATTAGGATGTACGCGTTTCGTCATTGCGACCCAGCACCTTTCGCGAAAGGTGCTGGGGAAGCAATCCCGAAGGCAACACATCTTTCCTTGGGATTGCCGCGAGTTCCCTCGCCCCGTTAGATACAAAGGCATCTCATGGGGCGAGCGATGACCAAGGCATTCGGACGGTCACACGCGGAAGTCCTATTTTCTATTAGTATACCATCTCTCACGCTCTACGTAAAAATTTTAAAAGGATTTTATCCCGCAAGAATTATGCCCGATAAAAGCATCGCCGATGCGTTTATCCTCTGTAGCGCGGGCGAAAACGATTGACAATCGTTTTCGCGCTTGGGGGTAATTCACGCTCGCCCCGTTAGAAAGTTTTTCTAACGGGGCGAGGATTCAAATACCTCGCCGGAATTTCTAACGGGATTCATTTTGTATGGAAAAACGCGTATGAAATGAGCGCGCCCAATCCCGCTTCCTCATATCCGGTCGGCGCGCCTTCCTGCATCGGCCAAGACCAAAGGCGTTTTCCTTCTAAAAATTCAACCTTGGGCGCGGGAGCAAAAGAAAAATCTTTGATCCAATCGGAACTTTTGAGCAGATCGTCAATCTTCGGTATATACGCGCCGCCTCCGAACACTACCACGCGCTCCGGCAGGGGGCCGATCGGAGAAAACCAATTGAGCGTTTCAATAAATTTCTCTTTCCACGCCACTCCCTTATTTTTCATGCATATACGGAGATCTTTCTCTTTTGGGTGGCCAACGCCCTCGCCTATGAGCTGACGCATGATATCGCCCGCTTCATCAAAAGAAACGCGAAGCATACGCGCGATTTCATTTGTAAAATGATCCGTTCCCACCGGGAACGCGGCGATCTGTTTGAGAACGCCGCCCGCAACAAAAAGAAGCTGGGTATATTTTCCTCCAATATCAACTAAAAATACGTCGTTTGCCCCGAGCGTCCGGACAATGGCCTCCGCAAGCGCAACGCCAAGAGGCACAAATTCAACCGCCATACCCTCCAGCATCTCCTTCATGTCAAAAAGCGCTTTACCCGCGTCATCAAAAAAATAAGAAATCACCGCAGAAAATCCGGTTTCCCGTATCATAACACTTTGTTTCTTTTGTTCAAAAAAATTAGAGTCCACCGGATAGCCGTTGCAATACATTTCAAGCGGATACGCAAATACTCCGGATCGCGCGCGGTCGCGCTCCTGCTCAACCCCGGTGTCAAAAAAACTCCGCGCTTCTCTTCGGGTTATCGTGTATACCGGAAGCACAAGCGGCGTCTCCCAAAAAACAATGGAGGATTCGGCAATGCTCGGCCCAAATCCAATAATCGTCCGTTCGGGAACCCGACCAAATTCTTTGGTAATGGCAAAGAGATGTCCACGGAGTTTCTCCACAACTCGCAAGGAATTAAACGTGCGCGGGATTGGGACAATTATTTTTTTCAATACCGCGGGCGCCAGTGGATTGCCGGACGTTTCGTAGACGATAGTTTTGATGAGATGCGAGCCCACATCCACTCCCACGCCAAGTCTCCTTTCTTTTTTACGACCAAATATGCTCATATTGCAAGTATACCAGAAAGCGGAACAGGGCTGTAGGGGAGAAATCCACACAAGAGAAAGAAAATCCCAAATCCCTTGATGCGCATGCTTTTGTATTTTACACAATTTTCCCCCGTATTCTCCTCACTCCTGCGCTTGAGGATTCTTCTTTTGTTATATGAAAGCGCCCGATTTCAGCGGTGTGTGTAACATGCGGACCGCCGCAAAATTCGCGCGAAAACACTTCGCCGGTTTTCGGATCACGCACAGAATAGACTTTGACGCGCGCCGGATATTTTTCCTTGAAAAAATAGAGCGCGTCGGTTCTGATCGCCTCTTCATACGGCATTTCTTGAAACTCCACTCTCAAATCACGCCGAATCGCCTCATTTACAAAATCCTCAACTTTGCGGATCTCTTCCGGCGTAAGTTTTCGCGAAAATGTAAAGTCAAACCGCGTGCGTTCCGCCGTAATATCCGATCCCTCTTGTGTTACTTCCGGTCCCAATACCTTGCGAAGCGCGGCTTGCAGGAGATGCGTTGCGGTATGGAGCCGCGTTACTATCTTAAGTTCTTCCTCGTCCGCGGCTTTGAGTTCTCCTGTGTCCAGTAAAAGCCCATGCCCGCCGAATTTCTTTTCCTGTCCGGCACGGGAGATTTCTTGGTGTTTTTTAAATTCTCTCTCAAAACCAGACAAATCTAAATCTACCCCTGTCAGTTTTGCCTTATCTTTGATCCACTCTAAAGCAAACCCATATGTAGTAACTAAACGGAAAATATCAATTCCCGCAATTAAAAAAGTTTGATTATCCTTGGCCTCGTTAATAAGTTTTGTAAGTATATTGTTGCCTTTATTATATACGTTAAAAAATCTTTCTTGTTCTTCTCCAATGACTCTTACTATCTCCTGCTTTTTATCCAGTAAATAAGGATACATATCTAATCTCCCATAATATTCGATAACTTTCTCCACTAAATCTTTTATAGTTGAATGCCCCGGCGGAGCAAAACCCTCTTGTATAATAGCAAGTGATTGTAATTTCAAGTGTGGAATAACACGGCGAATGAGTCGTCTTACAATGTAACCATGATTTTTATTGCTCGGCATTACGCCATCGCCAATCAGAAAAACTATTCCCCGCGCATGATCCGATGCGATTCTCGCAGACCACCCTCCGTGCAGAGTCGGCAATGCATGCATGAGCGGCGCAAATAAATCCGTCTCAAAAATGTTTTTTTTGTTATGCGCAATCATCACAAGCCGTTCCAAGCCCGCGCCGGTATCTACTCCGGGAGTTTTCAGTTTCTCTAATCTCTTCCCTGAAGTTCCTGATAAGAGTTCTTCACGCGAACCAGGAAAGAAAAATTCATTAAACACCAAATTCCAAATCTCCACATCCTGTCCGTTTGCGTTCGTACAATAAATTTCGGTAGTAGGACCGCAGGGACCCGAATTTCCGGTAGGCCCCCAAAACACATCCTCTATTTCTTCTTTTCTGATTTTGATACTCGGATCAAGCTTTTTCCAGATTTCCTGTGACTCTTTGTCTTCCGGAACTCCGATTGAGTCTAACCCTTCAAAAATCGTAACATACGAAATTTTTAAGTTCATTTCTTTTGTAATAAATTCATATGCGAGTCGTATCGCCTCTTCTTTGAAGTATCCCCCGAAAGAAAAATTCCCCAGCATCTCAAAAAACGTAAGATGCGTGTCGTCTCCCACCTCATCAATGTCAGACGTGCGAAAACACTTCTGCACCGACACGACATTTTTTGATCCGAACGGTTTGCCAAAATTCGGATGAATCGCAGTCATTGGGTTTGCCTCGCCCGTATAGTACGGCTTGAATTGTTGAACTCCCGCGGTTGTCAAAAGCACCGACGGATCATCGGGAATCAAAGAAGACGATGGCACAATCGTATGCCCGTTTTTGGCGAAAAACTGGAGAAACTTTTTGCGGATCTCGGAGGAATTCATACCAATAATATACATGGAAAAGGAGCAACTGTAAAATGCCGCAAAAAAATAAAGACCGATTACTCGGTCTTTTTTCACTCTTCTATAAAATTGAATTTTTTCCCGCGAAGTCGCAACTTGTTCATCGCGGCGTGTTCAATCTGTCTGATCCTTTCTCGCGATAGGTGAAATTGCTGCCCAATTTCTTCAAGGGTATGGGAAGAATCGTATCCAATACCGTTCCGCATCCTTATTACTTCTCGTTCTCGGGGAGTCAAGGAAGAAAGAAGTTTTGCAACCCTTTCTTTCAATTCTTCCTTTGCCGCGCAATCAAATTGGGAAGGGATACGGGGATTTGGATCCGCAAAACTATCGGCAAATGTCGGGTACTCTTCATTGAGAGGAGAATCGAACGGAATGGTCTCCATTGCATACTGTCTCATCTTGCTCACTTTTTCCAAAGGGCACTCTAGTTCTTTGGCAACTTCCTCAAGAGCGGGTCCTCTTCCATGCGTTTCTTGATAATAATTCTCAAATCGCTTCATTGTATCTATCTGCTCCCGAAGATGCACAGGAAGACGAACGGTTCGCGAATCATCATGGATTCCTCTTTGCATAGCTTGTCGGATCCATGCATTCGCATATGTCGAAAATTTGAATCCTTTCCGAGAATCAAACTTCCAATACGCTCTCATGAGTCCTTCATTTCCTTTTTGCAGCACATCAAGAAATCCAAGTCTCCTTTTAAAGTACCCGTAGTTCTTACCCACCCAGATCACAAATCGGACATTTGAACTCAAAAAGTCGTTACCCCTCGTTTCTACTTGAGCAAGGAGTTCTTCAAGTGCTAAGAGTGAATATTTTAATTTTTCCTCTATATCTTTTCCCAGTGCGCATATGCGCGCGCGCACTTCGTCTTGCTGAAGCAACATCTCGACATCTTTATACAGGAATTGAAGGATCCATATAATCACTTTTAACTTTCTCACCGGCAGGTTGAAGATAGAAAGATCAAGTTTTCTCTTTTGTAATCTGTCCAGAGGATATAACTCTATAATCCGTTCCGTTTTCATACCGATCTTTTCCAAGAGATAGAGAATTATTTTCTGCTCACAATCCTTTTTGAAGGTAAGTGTGAATATTTGAGGGTAAGGAAATTTTTTTACTATCCTCGCAACTCTTTCCCATTCTTCGGTAATTTCCTTCCAAATTTGTTTCTCCCGCAGACGCGTCATCCGCGGCGTGTTCTTTATATTATTAAAAAGGCGTTGTTCAACTGTCTGTTCAAAATAGTCATTACTTCTATCCTCAATCATTCCACTGTCGTCCTCAAAAAATGAAGAGGCATCTCTTACCATACGCGAATCAAAGAAGTCCGGTTCACCTTCTGACCAGGCATCCATACCATCCCTCCTTATATGGTCAAATAGTAAAAGAACACAGCATATAATAACACTACTCGTATCATCAGATTTTTTCAAGAAGGTGTTGAAAATACACTGCGTGCACACAGTACCCTATCCGCCTATAACTCCTCCGCCGAGCATCTCGCCTCTTTTATAAAATACTACGGATTGTCCGGGAGTTACGGCGCGCTGGGGCTCATCAAAGATGACGCGGACTGTCGCTGACTTTACGCGGACTCGCGCGGAATTTTCCGCGTCGGTCTCTGTGTAGTCAGCGTGTGTCAGCGCTTCAACGCGACAGCGTTGAAGAGGTTGGCGATAACGGATACGCGCTCCACACTTCAAAGGCAGTTTTGGCTCTTTTCCCGAAATCCAGTTTATATCTCCCATGCGAAGTTCGCTCGAAAACAGCGTTTCGTCATATGGGCCTTCCGCGACCACAAGCGCGTTTTGCTCAAAATCTTTTTGTGCGACGTAGTACGGAATCCCGCCCCCGATTCCGAGTCCCTCACGCTGACCAATCGTATA
>VMFQ01000062.1 GCA_007376125.1 Parcubacteria group bacterium Gr01-1014_33
AGCAACGAAATCGCCTCGCGTCTGCGAAATTTTCAGATTTCGTGCGAGTGTTGCAAATAGTATGAAGCATATACGGCGTATATGTTGAATAATTTTTGCGCATTCGTAGCAGAAATCTGGAAATTGCAGTAGAAAGATTATTAAGCAGTAGGTCTATTAGAAAATCTCATTTCAAATCTCTAAACTCCAACCTCTCAATATGATGATCATCTGTCTAGGTATGCGATTACTCACATACTCAAGCGGTATCCCCCATCATTGAAATGGTGGGGGTCCCTTGCACCGGATAGGTGTTTTTCTCTCCCGATGGTTACCCGTCGGGACTGTGAGCTCTTACCTCACCTCTTTTCACCCTTACCCCCACCTGATTTTGGATCGGCGCAAAGCGCCAAACTTTTTATCCAAAATCAGATGGGGGCGGTATTGTCTCTGTGACACTATCCCGTCCCCACCCAATTTTGGACTGGTGCTTTGCACCAAGATTTCTAGCGTCCAAAATTGGATGGGGAGGCGGCCGTTAGCCGCTATCTCTCACAAATAGAAGTTGGAGATTAGAATTTGGAAATTAGAAAATCTCACTTCCAGTCTCTAAACTCCAACTTCTTATTTGATGGTGTTCGGACTTTCCTCCCCCACCTAATTTTGCTCTTCAAGACTAAATCTGATTCGTTCCTTTAGTCTTGTCCACGCTTGCTTATATTGCTTCAATTGCTTTTCGCGTGCACAGGCATCCTTTTTGCATTTGTACGCTTCATAGTAAATCAAGCAAAAAGGAGCATACGGCTTGGTTGCGGGAGAGTGTCCCTTATTATGCTCTGAAATTCTTGTGCGTAAATCGTGAGTATAGCCGATATACATCTTCTTGGCATGCTTACTTTTTAGTGTATAAACATAGTACATAGAGCAAAATTAGATGGGGGCGATCACCTGATGGAAAGAGCATATTGCTATTGTACCACGGTTTTAGAAGAAAAATCAAGGCGTAGCGCTGTCCGCCAAAAATAAAGACCGGCATATCACTGGTCTTTTAAGAAATGGTTTTTGGTTATGCCATGGAGATATCAATGCGCCGACCTCTATTTTTATTTTTAGTGTTTTCAATCTTTCGCAGCAAAAGTTCAACTTGATCCAGGCGATATACGCGGTAGTTATTGATTGGGTTGCGATAGGCGATAAGTACGCCTTTCTTATCCCAGTTACGAAGTGTCAAGGGGGTAACATGAAGAAGTTGCGCTGCTTCTTTTATTGAAAGATATTTTGGTTGCATAAAAATATATTACTAAACATACATAGTGAATGTAGATTTATTATGTATGTTTAGTAAGGAATATCAATAAATTATATACTTATTTTTGTTCTATATTCATTTTCGCTTATCACTATGATTACGTCAATAGAAAGTTATCCACATGAATAGGTCAAAAAACGCATGCGTGCGGAGTATAATTGCAATATACTAAAATAAAAAGAACGTATCCGATATAGTATCGTCTGATATCCGATATCAAAAAAATGGCGCAGGAAAAGGAAAATTTTATAACTCTCGCTGAAGCGGCCAAGTCAACTCCTTACTCACAGGAGTATCTTAGTTTACTCGTGCGGAAGGGAAGTGTGAAAGGGGAAAAAATCGGGAGAAATTGGTATACGACTTCTGAATGGGTGGATGCGTATATCCAGCGCCAACAAAAGACGCTCATATCCCAACTTGCGCGAAAGGTGAATTCAACAGGGAAATTACCTACGGATATACGAGTCTCGGAGGAGAATTTATTCTCGCCTTCTCTCCATGAATTGGATGAGAGTTCTTCGGCGGATGTAGGCGATTCTGCCCGCAATGCCGCGCACGCATCTTCTTCCAAAAATATAACGAGAGACACACACGTCGTTCATTTTGAGGCCGAGGCGGATTTGAAGAAAATTCAGCCACTCGGCGCAATTGACCGCTTCAGACGCCTTCACATGTGGATCACATCGCTCCGTAATTCTTTTTTCACTTTTGGATTTTCGTTTCTTTGCGCGAGTATATTTTTCATAATCGGACTTGCCGCGACGCATGCTACGGTAGCCACTCTTGAATCTGCGTTCGGAATCAGGCGCGGATTTTCTGCTGAAATAAAAAATCAACTTTTATTTGCGCGCGCCGACATTGCCTATGCGCTCCGTACCGTGGATTATCTTTTTTCGGAAAGTCCAGTGATTGCATCAATGTCCCGTTCTAAAAATTTATTTTTGTTTTCGCTGGGGGCAATCGCAGAAAAAGTTTCAGATCGCGCAGGTTCACTTTCCACGACACATCCGCGCCCCCTTTCGTTGCCATCCCCTCGGCAGTCCGATATGCAACGCGAGGCGGCTGAGCTTTACCGGACAATGGAGAAACTGGTCGTACAGGGCATATTCTCTCTGCCGAAAAATTTTGCTGCGATTGGTCCTGCAAGCGGCATCGGCATTAGTGTGCCCACTCCCGTTGAGGCAAGCGATGTTGAGGACGGAGATATTATAAGTTTCAACGGCGGGAAATACTACTTGAGTTCTGCGGCATACGATCAAAATATGTTCGGCGTGGTCAGCATGGATCCGGCGATCACGATTGATGCCGCGTCCCAAGGTCCGCATACGGGGATCCCGCTGATCTCTTCGGGACGTTCATTTGTGCGGGTTTCTACGATAAACGGTGAGATCCACAGCGGAGACTATGTAACAAGTTCACTCATTCCCGGGATCGGCACGAAGGGAGAAGATTTTGGATACGTGCTTGGCATCGCGCTTGAAGAGTATACCGAAAAGAATCCCGAGCGCGTGGGAAAAATTGCGGTTGCGCTCAATATCCATGCGATAACTCCACTCACGCGTCTTGCCGCGCATCCTTTGCAAAGTCTCCGCTATATGCTTGCGATCTTAATCGGCATTTCTTCCCTTTTTATCGGATTCATATATTTTGGAAAAGTTGCGCGCACGGGCGTTGAGGCGCTCGGCAGAAACCCGCTCGCCGCGCGCTTTATTGAACTTGGGATATTTTTGAATCTCACGCTCACATTTGGCATTATCGTGGTCGGCGTAGTGATCGCGTATGTAATCATTATCGTGTAGCGGATTTTATCGCACATGAACTTTTTTTCTTTACCTAATCTTCTCGTGCCGTTTATCCCCATTATTGTTGTTGTTGTCCTGCTCGTATCGGTAACGGCTGTCGTGATTCTTTTTGCGGTTTTGAGCGCGCGGTTTTTCAAACGTCTCCTCGGACGGTGGATGGCGGTGGAAGAGGAACGCGAAGAAGCGCTCAAAGAAAAGGAAGAAGCGCTTTGGCGCGCGCATGATGAGTCGTTGGAGACGATCCGGGAAGCGCATACCCAAGCGGTGGAAGTCCTCCAAAACGCCGAGCGCGCCGCATTTGACGCACGACAAAATTTGGAACACGCGCTTGACGCATTGCTGAAGGAAGAGGCAAAAAAACTTGCGGAAGCCGGCGATGAACTCGTGCGCGCGTACGGGAGAGTTGCGCACGATGTTTCGGGCGAAAAAGAAGCGCTTCTCGGCCGCATCACCAAGCGCATGGAGGAAGAAATGACACGTTCGCTGGAAGGCGTGCGCGCCGCATTTGAAGAGGAGGTATCGCGTATGCGCGCATCTGCCGAGACCCAAGAAGAAAAACTCATTGCGAGTGTCCAGAAAGAGATTGAAGAATATCGCACGCGCGCCATGCGCCGGATTGATGAGTCCGCATACCGCGCGATTGCCATGGTATCCGAAGAAGTCATAGGCCGCGCAATCAATTTACAAGATCATAAAGAACTGATTTTGCGCGCGCTCGCGCGCGCAAAAGGCGAATCATTTTTTAATTAGACCTACTGCGCAATAATTTTCGTGTCAAGACGCGAGGCATATTTCGTAGCAACGAAATTGCCTCGCGTCTGCGAAATTCCAAAATTGTGGGAGAAAGGTTATTGCGCAGGCGTCTAAGATACAAGGTCATGCGGAGAAAAAAGATTTTTTTGAGAGCGTGCGGGCAGTCCTTTCAAAAATTCCGCTCCTTATCCTTGATGTGGGGTACGTGCCGGATAAAGAGACCGAAGATGCGATAGCGGCATGGGTTCAAAAAGAAATAGGAGAACGCATGCTCCTTGCCATAAAAACCGATGCGGCCCTTTTCGGAGGAGTACGGCTTATCTGGAAGGGGAAATACCGCGAGTACGGATTGAGGGCGCGCGTGGAAGAGGCAATCAAGACAATAGGAATATCCAAGATTTTTGCGAATCAATAACCATTATGCAATTCAACGAATATTTGGAAAAGACAAATGAAATCGGTTTTGCAGAGCGGGTTATCGCGCCGCTTGTGTATGTGGAAGGACTCCCGGGCGCAAAACCGCAGGAGATCATTATTTTTGAGTCAGGAGAGCAAGGAATGGTTACGTCCCTTGGCGAAGGGTTTGTGGAGGTATTGAGTTTTGCGCAGCTTCCGGTGCGTGTGGGCACACGCGCCGCCAGAACCGATCGCGTTCCGGAATTGCCTGTGGGAGAAGCGCTTTTAGGACATATCATTGATTCGTTTGGCGCATCACTTGATCCTTCGCGTCCGGTGCCTTTATTTTCGGAAACGCGTCCCATTGATACAATTGCCCCGGGAACCGGGGCGCGCAGCCGCATAAAGCGGGCATGCGAAACCGGCGTTACGATGGCGGATCTTATGATTCCATTAGGGAAAGGCCAGCGCGAACTTGTAATGGGAGATCAAAAAACAGGGAAGTCGCTTTTTGTGATGCGCGTGCTTTTGTCCCAGGTTCTCCAAGGATCTGTGGGCGTGTATGCGATTATGGGAAAAGGGAAAATCGCAATCCGTCAGATTGAAGAGACGCTTGCGCGCATGGGAATCCTTGATCGTGTAGTCATCGTCGCTTCAAGCGCGGATACGGGCGCGGGGATGATCCACAATACCCCGTATAGCGCAATGACCATTGCGGAATACTTTCGGGATTGCGGGAAGGACGTATGTGTCGTACTGGATGATCTGACCACTCACGCAAAAATGTATCGCGAAATTGCGCTTCTCGGGAGACGATTCCCCGGGAGAAATTCCTACCCGAGCGATATTTTTTATGCGCATGCGCGGCTTCTGGAGCGCGCGGGTAATTTCTTAATGCCAAAAACGGGAGAAGTCTCCATCACCTGCCTTCCCATAGTGGAAACGGTTCAAGGCGACGTTACCGGATATATCCAGACGAACAGTATGTCAATGACGGACGGGCACATTTTTTTTGATCACGCTCTTTTTTTGGAGGGGAGGCGTCCGGCAATTGATCCGTTTCTCTCGGTAACCCGTGTGGGGAGGCAGACGCAATCTCCCCTGCGCCAAGAAATAGGGCGGGCGCTTACGCATTTTCTGCGGGAAATGGAAGACATCCATAATTTTGCCCATTTTGGGGCGGAACTCGGCCAGCATATAAAAGATGCGATTGAGAAAGAAAGCCGCATTATCCAATTTTTTGATCAGACTGCATACGACAAGATCCCCTCAAACGCGCAGATATTGCTCTTTGCATACGCGTGGGGAGATACCTGGAAACGAAAGGAAAAGAACGAAATTCAGGCAGAAATAAAAGAAATCCTTTTTCTCTACGAATCGGATGCCGCATTTCGCGGGCGTACAGACGACCTTGTTGCGGCAAGCGCCACTATGGATATGCTTCTGGCCGCAATTAAAAATTTTAAGCCTCTCCCGCAAAATACCGCATGATACATCCATGAAAGATCTTCGTACCGCAACAATTGAATTTGAGGATTTGGGCAACATGAAAAATCTTGTCCAGACCTATGAGACTATTGCGGCAAACACCATGCTCCGCATCCGTAGCTCGGTTTTGCAAAATCGCGCGTTCCACCGCGGGCTTGAAAGGATATTTGAAGACCTCCGGCGGGCGTATCAAAAAGAAGTAATGGACCTTATGAAAAAAAAGAGGGTAAAGAGTCGTGAAGGAGAATCGCTTTCCGTGATACGGAAAAACGGAAAAACCGTTTTTGTCCTTCTTGCGGCAAACACGGGTCTCTACGGAGACATCATTGCGCATGTTTTTTCCTTTTTTGCCGCGGAATACCGCCGCGAACCGGTGGACACGATAGTGGTGGGAAAAACGGGAAAGGCATTTTTTGACGAGACATTTTCCGGCGCGCCCTATACGTATTTTGATTTTCCCGATAACGGGATTGACATTGAGACGCTCAAAGACATTACGCGGCGTCTCACTCCGTATGAAAAGGTAATCGTATTCTACGGCACGTTTAAAAATTTCCTCTTACAGCAGGCGACATTTTCAAGTGTCTCGGGCGAGAATCTTTCTTCCGACGGACTTCTCTATAAGCAAATGAAGTATATTTTTGAACCAGAACTTGAAAAAATTCTTGTTTTTTTTGAGACCGAGATTTTCAGCTCCCTGCTTGAACAGGTATTCCACGAATCTCGGCTTGCAAAACTTTCTTCGCGGATGGTACTTCTTGAGAGCGCATCAGTGAACATTGAGAAACGGACAAAAAAAATTTTCCTTGAGCGCGGAGAGCTCCGCCATCGGATGATGAATAAAAAACAGCTTAATGCGATTGCGGGGATACTGCTTTTGGGGAGAACTGTATAACCTTTTTAATATGGATCACGAAAAAAGAGGAACAATTATCAGTATACGCGGAGAAGTCGTTGAAGTGCGTTTTTCGTCATACGCTCCCCGTGTGCATGATATTGTCGTATTGGAGGACAATCCCGCAATGCGGATGGAAGTGTATTCTTCGTCAGGACACGATACGTATTTTTGCCTTTTGTTTTCACAAAGCGCGTCTCTTACGCGCGGCGCAAGGGTCGTGAATACGGAAAAACCGGTTATGCTTCCGGTGGGAACCGGGCTTTTGGGGCGCGTGATTGACGCATTTGGCGCGCCGCTTGACGGGAAGCCGGAGCTGGAGACGAGAGAGGAATATCCAATCTACCGTCCCAGCATACCGCTTGCCGGCATCTCAACGCATCAAGAAATTTTGGAAACCGGCGTAAAAATTTTGGACCTTTTCTGTCCATTTCTTAGAGGGGGGAAGATCGGGCTTTTGGGTGGTGCGGGAGTGGGGAAGACCGTGATGCTCACCGAGCTTTTGCACAATATCGTGATGCTCCGCAAACAGGAAAAAACATATTCGGTTTTTGCGGGTGTGGGCGAGCGCACCCGTGAAGGGCAAGAACTGATAGAAACGCTTATTCTCCGCAATGCGCTTCCCTACGCGTGTGTGGTGCTTGAATCAATGGGCGCATCTCCCGCCCTGCGCCAGCTCTCGGCGCATAGCGCCACGGCAATCGTGGAGTATATGCGCGATTCGCTTTCTTATAACGTTCTTTTTTTTATTGACAATATGTTTCGTTTTGCCCAGGCCGGGAATGAGCTTGCCGTTACCATGCAGACGATTCCCTCCGAAGATGGATATCAGCCCACTCTTGTCTCGGAGCTTGCGCGCGTACACGAGCGTCTGATTTCAACGGACGTTGCCACGGTAAGTGCGGTGGAAACCGTATACATTCCGAATGACGATATTTTGGACCATGCGGTGCAGGCGGTGCTTTCTTACCTTGATTCCGCGGTTGTGTTTTCCCGCGACATATATCAGCAGAATCTTCTTCCTGCGATTGATCCGATTGCGTCATATTCTTCGGCGCTTTCTCCCCAGACCGCAGGAGAGTACCACTACCAGACTGCGCGCGAAGCGGAAACGCTTTTGAAACGGGCAATTGCGCTTGAACGGATTGTGTCGCTCGTTGGAGAAACCGAGCTTTCAAGCGATGACCGGATTACGTACCGCAGGGCAAAGAAACTCCGCAACTTTATGACCCAAAATCTTTTCGTACTGGAAGATCAAACCGGAGTAAATGGACAATATATTTCCTTGAGTACAACGCTTGCGGATGTAAACCAAATTCTTAGCGGGAAGTGCGATCATATTCCCGATGAAAAATTTCTGTATGTCGGAAGTTTGGCGGAAATTAAGTAAATAGACCTACTGCACAATAATTTTCGTGTCAAGACGCGAGGCATATTTCGTAGCAACGAAATTGCCTCGCGTCTGCGAAATTCCAAAATTGTGGGAGAAAGGTTATTGCGCAGTATCATCATTAAATGAGCGTGGTGAGTTTGATGTGCTCCCGCTCCATGCAAATTTCATCTCACTCATCAGATCAAAACTGATCATCACTCAAAAAGGAAACACAATAAAAGAGATTCCGCTTGGAGCGGGAGTCCTTGCGGTGCGGGGAAATGGGGTAGAAGTATATATCGGTATTTTACGGTAACATGGCGCACGAAAATCAGCACACTAAAAAGTATGGCGCGTTACGCGGATGTGTACACTATGTACGCGCTGTTTTTGCAATTTTATGCATATGCGTACTGACGCACGCAGCAACTCCCGTTTTAGCCGCATCAGCGGAACAGGATAAGAATAGTTCTTGGTATCACGCGTTTTCTTTAGAAAACTTTGTGCGATCTTCTGTACATCCCGTTAGAAATTTCTCGGCAATAGTGCCCAAAGCACGAGAACGATTGTCAATCGTTTTCGCCCGCGTCGTAGAGGATGAACGCATCGGCGATGCGTGGGCGGGCATTCTTTCTAATGCTAATGGGGTACACCTTGATAACGTTACTAATACATTACAAGAAAATGGGTCTCTTGTAACTGCGGGACTTGTTGATGGAGTTACTTCATTTTTCAAAAAGCTGCCGTTTCCAAGCATACTCCGTAGGGGCCAAGACCTTGCGCAAACGCTTAATGGATATGCAATCCGAGAGAAAAATCGGGCAAATGGGGGAATTGCCACTTCAACCGGAGAAGGAATCATCACTATTAACGCCCAAAGCGGTTTCAAGAAAGCGGTAGATCTTGATAGTTCCCTCTCCGTCGGGGGTGGAGCGACATTCGCGAGCGGCATGGATGTGCGTGGGACGATCCGTGGGGAACGCATTGATCTTGGCAAAGGGACAATTACCGCTTCAAACGTAATCTATGGCATTACCGGTGAAGACGGGATACGCGTGAGTCAAGGTCAAAACCCGATAGTCTCGCAGGAGTTTTTCCAAAAACTGGGAGACGGGATATCGCTTCGCGCTCCGTACTCTGTTTTTCAGATCGGGAACGCATCCACAACGGCAGTCGCATCAACTTCCCAACTTATATTTTCGGGCCCCGCGCTTATATCCTTTGATTCAATCGCTACTACCACAATTGCAAATGCAGTGCCCAACGCATGGAGCATCGCGACATCTACCGCCGAAACTCCGATTATAAGTGTTTCCACCGAGGGAGAAGGAAAAGTCGGGATCGGGACTGTGTCGCCAGCGGCGCGGTTTGACGTGCGCGGCGCGCTTCCTTTGGAAATCGGACTCCAAATAGTCGGCGCGCTGGGCCAAGAAAAGAATATTTTTCAAGTCCAAAGCGCCCAAGGGCGAAACTACTTTACGGTTGACGCGGACGGAAAAATATTTATCGCAAGTTCAACCGCGGGGTATGCCTTTACCACTGATGGAAACGCGCTTTTTAGGGGAACGGTAACCGCAAGTTCAAGCGTCTATCTTGCGACTGCCGGAGGCAAAGTCGGTATTGGCACACAAAACCCAACCCACACGCTTACGATTCAGGGATCATTCAATGTGTCAGGCGATGCCTATATGTCCGTCTTAAATTGTAACGGCGATTTTGTACTAGAGACCGATGTTGCGGGAAAGATCAAATGCGGAGAGGATGATCGCGGAAGATCATCAGGCAGCGGCGGCTCGGGAACGGTCAATTCGGGAAGCAATGGACTTCTTGCGTACTATGCGGGAGGGGGGGACACGGTGAGCGGCGCTTCAACCCTTTACTACGATTCATCAAACGCGCGTTTCGGATACGCAACCACATCTCCTTGGGGCACATTTTCCATTGAAGCGCAAAACGCGGGAAATAATACTCCAATTTTTGTGGTAAGCGATTACGGAACTTCCACTCCCTTTATATATGTAAGCGGGGTCAACGGAAATGTGGGAATTGGGACTACGTCTCCGGGGAGTGTCCTTTCAGTAACAGGAAATATTCTCGGATCGGGAATAATTTCAGTTACCAGCGCAAGCGCGACTTCCACTTTTACGGGCGGAGTTGATGTGTTGGGGGGTCTCCAGATGACCAATTTGAACTGCACGGGATTTACTGGCAGTGGAAAAATCACTACAGACTCAAGCGGCAATCTTATCTGCGGCAATGACACATCAGGCGGGGGAGGCGCGGGCATAAACACCGGAGATACAAACCGCCTCGCATTCTACACAAACTCCACCACTGTAGATTCCTCAAACTTCCTTTCCGTCACCCCCGCCACCTCCAAATTCGGTGTAGGCACCACCACTCCATACTCCACTCTCACTATCTGGGGCACCTCTACTTCAAGCGCG
>VMFQ01000063.1 GCA_007376125.1 Parcubacteria group bacterium Gr01-1014_33
TTATCAATAACGGGTATGGGGTTTACTCTGTGGTGATCACGGAATGCGGCTACCACTTGTTCAAATGTTGCTTCGGGTAAGAGCGTTAAAGGGTCTTGGTTCATAACACCTCCCACAGTAAGAGAGAGGAGTTCTTGAAAATCCTTTTGAAATTCAACAGAGTCCCCTTTATGGAGAGGGAGTTCTTGAAGTATCTTCTGGAATGTGGGCAGATGGATTGCCGAAGCCTTGCTTACGAGATCATACTCGGTGAGAATTCCCACAAGCGTGTGTTCTTTATCAACTACGGGGACACCATCAAAATGATGTTCTGTAAGAGTGCGCGCGGCATCGGTAAGAGGCGTATCAGGGAACACCGATACTACGTCTCGCACCATGATGTCTTGGGCAGTGAGAGGGGGCATTGAGGATAGTATAGCATTGCTGAAACTTCTGCGAAACGGAAATTTTTAGTTCAGTTCCTGTATTGTTTCCTCCAGCACTTTCTTCTCCTCCGCCGACAAAGGATGGCGGGTATGCCCGCCTATAATCTGCTTTGCATACACCCGCGTGCCCTCGCGCGCATAAAACGATGATATCAACACTCCGTTATTTTCGCTATCAAGAAGTGCGAGCGCAAAACTATTATCCCCGCCCGTATCCTGAAAAGGATTAAAGCGCAAAAATCCCACTTTGTGGATGCTCACTTTTGAGACTTTCTCCACACGCGCGAGATGCGGTTCCATCTCTTCAATCTTTGCTTCCGCTTTCATCAGCCGTTCAAGAACATTGCTTTGAATGTCGCCCTCGCCTGATTTTCCGCCGAAAAGTTTTTGCACTTTCTTGGAAATCCCGGACACATACCATCCGAAAATCAAAAAACCTGCCGCAAGTATTCCGAGGAAAATAAACCCCATCACCAAAATTTCAACAGGTATTTTGTCACCTCCCCATACAGCAAAAAGTGCGGCCGCCATCGATTTATCACCTCGCAGATGTGTGTATTTGTGGCGTGTGACAGTCGAAATGTGGTGTGGGGTAAAAAATTTGTTTTGGAAAATCAAGTTCATATAGAACCACTCTCCCCGAGAAAAGAGAATAATACTTACGGAGGAGGTGAGATTCGAACTCACGAGGGGATTGCTCCCCAACAGGTTTTCGGGACCTGCGCCTTAAACCGCTCGGCCACTCCTCCTCCGTCCAGCGCGTTCGCAAACCTTCCTCGGTTTATTGAAGATATCATTTTTCATTAAGAAGTTCAATCCCAAGAATGAAATAGAAAAATCCCCGCCGCGTACTGCGGCGTCCAATGGGAAATAAATTTCCCCACTTATCGGGGAGAGAAAAAGTATGGGCGCTCAAGGGATTGAACCTTGGACCTCTGCTGTGTAAAAGCAGCGCTCTACCACTGAGCTAAGCGCCCTTATTTTTTGAAAATACCCAAAATCATTTCAAGCGGTACTAACTTTCCATTCACCATATCCTTTTTATGCCGCCGATAGATGAGTTGCGGCTCAAACTCGCCATAAAATCGCACAAGATCACCCGGATTCCAAATCCGATCGCGTATACCATTTGGAAGGGTGCCAAATTTTTGGCTCTTCTTCCGTTTGCTATTTGTATGCGGCGTATTTTGATCAGAGATGAGATATGTCAAGAAAAATCCGCCCCGTTTCAACACACGATAAATTTCTTTTCTTATCGCAACAAGTTCTTTTGCATTGAGCGAAGGAGTGGTAATTATATCCATTACAAGTCCAATTGAATTTGACGCAAATGGCAATCGTTGCGGAAGCGCATGATTCACAATATGAAGATTTTTCAACTTTCGCGCCGAATCCCGCACTTTCTCCAAAACGCTCTCAACAAAATCAAGCGCGTATACTTTATATCCTTTCCGAGCGAGATAGACCGCGTTTCTTCCATTCCCGCATCCCAAATCAAGCACGGGACTGGTAATCACAAGACCATTTGTCCGGAGATAGCCCTCAAAAATTTCTATGGCGCTTGATGGTCGGCTTCTCTCCACTGTGGGAATTAACCCCGAACTTCGTTCATACTCTTTTTTCCATTGATGGTATTGCATGTTGAAGAAAATGCGCGATGAAGGGATCGAACCTTCGACCTTTTCAATGTCAATGAAACGCTCTACCACTGAGCTAATCGCGCGTAATTATCGGCGGCGCGCTAAATCCCAATTTCAATTTTCCAGTTCATCGGGATAAGCGTTAGATTGATTAGATGCGGGAAACCACTTTTTGATTTCCATTCCGAGAGACGTAATTTAATCTCTTGTATCAGTTTGTCCACATCTGCAATTTTGTAAGCGCTCATTTGGATAAATACTTCAATGGGGGCAATCTTTATCTTAATACGCGGGCTATCCGCATAAACAAAAACATCTTCAATATGCGTTACTCCCGAAACAATCTCTTGTATGGCACGGGATAAGATAATAATCTCCTCGTCCTTCACCTTCGCGTCATCATATTTGATATCAATCATTGGCATAGCTTTGTCTCATTGATTATCCCTTTTACCAACCCGTCTATAAAACCTAGCACCTTGAAGAATTCTTGCCGGCCGCTTATCTTTAAGTACGCAGTTCCATGCGGCAAAAGATTCTTTGGTCTCTTGCCGCGGCTTGCTCTACTTACGGCTACATATACTTTCACCTTTTCTTTTTGAACTCCGGTAACTTTCTGCCAATATGTCTTGATGTTCAAGAGAGATTGGTGTGGATAAATATGCGCTTCTATGCGCATTTTTTCTTTTTCTATCTGAAGTATATCTTTCAGAAAAGCCATGAAAACTTTAATCATTTGTGGATCTGAATTTGAGAAACCTATAAGGGATAACTTCGACGGGCGGTATTGAAATTCTTATACCCCTCCGCCCAATAAAGTGCCGCGCCAATCAAAGTCAAATCTCGCTTACTCAATGCTCCTATCGTTGCTTCATACACGCTTCGTATCAACTCATTTTCTTCATGGATCGTCCGTGTTCTCTTCTCATTACAAAGACCTAGCGCAATAAGACCTCTTCCCTGTTTTCTTGCAAGTGCGCTTTTCGCCTCTTGTGAGAGTGTGAGTGTTTTAAACCAGTTACTCTGAGTTGATTTAGGAACACCCAAAGCATTCCTAATTTCCCCATACGTCTTTCCTTGTAGTCGAAGCCCTATCGCTTGCTGATGTTCTTTGATTCTCATATTACCTAATAATCATTAAGTCTGCGCCGCCAACGGGGATCGAACCCGTATTACCGGATTGAAAGCCCGGTTTCCTGGCCAATTAGAAGATAGCGGCACATCTCAAGTGTAGCAAAATTGTTGGAAAAATCAAACGGATGTGCTATTTTGGAGATATGACCTATGAACCCGTGATCGGTTTGGAAATCCACGTGGAGCTTAAAACAAAGACAAAAATGTTTTGCGGCTGTGTGAATGATCCGAACGAGCGGCATCCGAATATGAATATATGCCCAGTGTGTATGGCGCATCCGGGAACTTTACCCGTGATAAACGAGGAAGCGGTAAGAAGGGTAATCATGGTAGGGCTTGCAATAGGCGGCGAGATACCGGAATTTTCCCAATTTGACCGGAAAAATTATTTTTATCCGGACTTGCCAAAAGGATACCAAATCTCGCAATATAAACATCCGCTTGTGAGCGGTGGCTATTTGGACATACCTGATAAGAAACGCGGCGAACATAACGAATTGCGAATTATGAATTATGAATTACGAAGAATCCGCATTACGCGCGTACACTTGGAAGAAGATACCGGAAGGTTAATACACGATCCGGAGAGCGGCGCGTCTTTGGTTGACTTCAACCGCGCGGGAGTCCCTTTGATGGAACTCGTTACCGAGCCGGATTTGCGCACAGGAGAAGAAGTAAAAGCGTTTGGCGAGGAACTCCAGAAAATTTTACGCTATATTGGCGCATCGGACGCGGATATGGAAAAAGGACAAATGAGAGTGGAAGTGAATATTTCGCTTCGCCCCGAAGGACAAAAAGAATTTGGAACAAAAGTGGAAATAAAAAACATCAACTCGTTTAAGTATGCGGCAGATGCGGTGGATTATGAAATCAAACGCCAAATCGATGTTTTGGAACGCGGAGAAAAAGTCGTACAGGAAACGCGCGGATGGAACGAGCATAAAGCAGAATCGTTTTCCCAGCGCTCCAAAGAATCAGCACACGACTATCGCTATTTTCCGGAGCCGGATCTGCCGCCTTTGAGAATCTCGCGTGAAATGGTGGAAGAACTTCGCGCGCTGATTCCCGAGCTCCCTGCCGAGAAACGCGCGCGATTTGAGCGGGAGTACGCGCTTGACCCGGACATCATTGAAATTTTGGCGCGCGACAAAGCGCTTGCCGATTATTACGAAGCGGTAACGAGCGAATTGGACGCGCATGATCGCGAAACTCCGGAAGAGCCGAGAAAAGACTTAAAACGCCTTGCAGGAGGATACATCACCGGTGATTTTCTGCACCTCTTAAAAGAAGCGCTTACGCCTATTTCTGATATCCGTGTTACTCCGGAAAACTTTGCTGAGCTTATTCTTCTTGTCGCCGAAAATAAAATTTCAAACACCGCGGCAAAACAAGTTCTTGAAGAGATGTTCCAAACCGGCGAAGACCCCTCTGATATAATCAACCAAAAAGGGCTCTGGCAAATGTCGGACGCAAGCGATCTTGAAGACATTTGCCGCCATAT
>VMFQ01000007.1 GCA_007376125.1 Parcubacteria group bacterium Gr01-1014_33
GCAATTTATATCGGGGAAACTGGAGAAGTTTCTCCAGATATGTTTAATATGTTGATACGCGAGTATCTTCAGGTACGCAGTTCTCCTCATTTCGAACAAAGTTCTCCTCACTTCGCACAAAGAGCGAGGATGCGGCTTCTTGAGCGGCTTGTATCCGATCTCGTGTGGGTAGTGTGGAATTATACGCGACCAAAAAATCCGAAACTTCAGGATCTACGACCCGTGGAGCAAGCGACAAATGTTGCGGCGCGCTTCAATGGCGTAAGGCAACTCTTGACACGCTATCAATAAGAGATGTTTTTTTAGTTCTTTTTGATTATAGCGATTATGCGGATGTGTGAACGTCCGCTTTTTTCTTTTATACATCCATGATACTCTTGAACGTATGGAAACACCTCCCAAGATAACAGAAATCAAAGAATGGATTCTGTCCCATAATCCATTAGGTTTGGCGCATGGCGGAACACTTTCGCTCAAAGATATTGATCCCAATCCATGGTCGGGGCATTTTAATTATCTCATTGCGGCAGGCACAAAAAAGTGTGTGCTCCGGTTTCAAGGTCCGGAGTGGGGAACGCCTGCGGGGGTAGGAGACGAATACGAAAATTTAAAAGCGGTGCAAAAACACCGTGTGGGACCGAAGGTATTTTATTATGCCGATGATTTTTTCGGAGAGCCAATGATGTGCGAGGAGTATTTGGACGGGAAACCGCTCAATCGGTTTTCCGCGCATACACAGCTCCGATCGTTTCCCGCGATTGGCCGCATGATCGCAAAAATAAATACAATGAGATGGTTACAAAACTATTTCTACTGCAATGCCGTATTTTCGGTTGCAACTTCGTCAGACTTCGCAAAAAGACTTATCACCGCAGCGCTACTGCGCTTCAAGTCTTTTTGCTCGTCTTTCTTGTCTCGCTCAAAAATACGGCATTTCGTAACGAAATAGTTTTGTAACCATCTCAATTCCATTTCCTGAAGAGCTCTTGTCGCTCCGCGAACGCGCCATGAATTTTCTCCGGCACAAAGACACCTGGCGGATTCGCACGGAAGCTATTAGACCTACTGCGTAATAATCTTTCTACTGCAATTTCCAGATTTCGGCTACGACTTTGCAAAAATTATTCAACATATACGCGGTATATGCTTCATAATTTTTGCTGCGTCTCGCTTGAAATCTGAAAATTTCGCTACGAAAATTATCACGCAGTAGGTCTATTTTACTTGACCGCGAGTTGAGGGATACGGGACACGAAATAAAAAAACTTATTCCGCCGGCGGAAGAAATGCTCCATGCCGGAGAAGAAGCGCTTGCCCGCGTCTTAAAAACTCATCCGCCCGCGTTTATTTTTGAAAGCGCGCATGTGGGGCATTGCATGCGGCTTCGCCGAAGGGGATTTCGTTTCGTAAATTGGGAGAAAGTGAGTTTCGGGGATCCCAGTTTTACCCTTGCCGTGTTTCTCTCATCAATTTCCGAGCGAGATGATTTTTTAAGCGTAAAGGAGATAATGGTAAAAAAATATCTCCAGATCAATCCGGTTCCGGAATGTACCGCGCTTCTTGATTTTCGCTTGAAAGAGCGCGCGGTATCCAATCTGCTCTGGGTGCCGTGGGCGCATGTAAAGCGGCGCGAGGCGGGCGAGGCAGGAAGCGCGCCGGATTTGGGCAGGCGGTATGAGAATGTAAAAGCAATACTAAAAGAATTCCAAGGAAAGCGGAAATGATCTATAGTGTACGGGTGTTTTCATTGCAGAGAAACGGTTAGTGATCGCTACCGACGTTGTCGTGGCGCGCAATCCCGCGGCGTAGTATCTCACGAGATTGCTTCCTAAAAACATTCCAATATTCTCAAGAATGTTGGAATGTTTTTGCGGTGCCTGCAGTGACAGACGAACGGGGGCGCACACGCATAGGTCCGGATAATCTTTTTCATTAGTGTGCCCCGTATATAAACCCCGTATAGCTCTCAAGAGATTATACGGGGTCAACTTCGGCGATCTTCATTTTGTCCCGCCCTTTTGGTAGCACTCAAAAGGGCGGGACAGCCGAAGTTGTATTACGGATGTGCATAACCCTCTTGACTTTTACTGTTCTATTTGATATATTGAGCAAAGTGAGTGTTTTTATCCCGGCTTGCCGGGAGAAAACTCCAATTTGTCCTGCATAAAATCCCGCGTACGCGGGGTTTTGTGTTAAAGGGCTTTGTCTAAAATTTGGAGCACGGGGTGCGAACAAATTTTAGCGACAAAACCTTTACCCCCATCTATTTCTACTACTGATTCGAGAGATTTGAGGAGAGGGTATTGCAGTATGACCCTTACCATACACACAAGGATTCATTAGTAGAAATAGGTGGGGGTGCTCAATGGTGTAGTAAATTTTACTGCGCCATAGGCTTGTAAATTTTAACACCATTGGCATGAAAAAAGCGCTTCTTCTTTATGGCGCAACCGACATAGGCCCTTCCCATTTTTCGGGCGATTTGCTGTGGAGGACTGGATTTAAAGCGCCTGATCCGTTTTTCCTCATAGAAATTGAGGGGAAGGCGTTTCTCTTTGCTTCGCCCCTTGAACTTGAACGTGCAGAGAAAGAGGCGCGCGCGGATACCATACTCTCGCTCCACGACTACACCAAAAGAACTCAAAGAAAAACAGAGATAGAGGGAATACTTCTTTTTCTCAAAGAGCGGGCAATAGAAGCCGTTGTGGCATCCTCGGACATTCCCTACATAATAGGAAGGGCAATCGCGCGTGCGTTTTCTCTTGAAATAAAAAATGCTCCTTTCTATCCTCTTCGCGCGCTCAAAACCGATGCGGAGATTGACGAGATTCGTAACGCTCAAGCCGCGGTTGAACGCGCTCTGGAAAATGCGCTAGATTTTCTAAAAGGGTGCGTCATCCGCGAAGGGAAAATCTATGCGGGAGAAACAGCAATAACCGCAGAAGCGCTTCGTGGCCGGATTGACTCATCGCTTTATAGCGGGGGGTATCTTGGGATAGACACGATTGTCACTCCGGGCATTCAAGCCGCAGATCCGCATGCACTCGGAACAGGACTCCTTATTCCGTACGCGCCGATCGTGATAGACATTTTTCCCCTTTCCATCAAGACGCATTATTATTCGGATCAGACACGGACAATTTTTAAAGGCGAACCGGCAGAGGCGTATAAAAAGATGTATCGGGCGGTGCTTGAGGCGCAGCTTTTCGCGATACAGAAAATAAAAAGCGGCGTAGACGGAAGCGTCGTGTACGATGAGGTGATACGCTATTTTGAGTCAAACGGCTTTAAGACCGATTTTTCGCGGCGTCCTATGGAAGGATTTTTCCACGGACTGGGGCACGGCGTGGGGATTGATATACACGAGTTTCCCCGTTTGGGACATACGCCGGAAATTCTTGAGGAACGAAACGTGGTAACGGTTGAGCCCGGACTTTATTACACGCATGCCGAGAACGGGATTTTGCCCGGCGGCATACGAATTGAGGATATTGTCGTGGTGGGCAAAAATTCGTGTGAAAATCTTACGGCGTTTCCAAAGCGATTGGAAGATATAATTATTCCATAGCGTAGTCTCAAGGCATGAGAAGGGTTATACTCTCCCGCTCATTCCGCTAAAAGCGAAATGGGCGGGATTGCTGTTTGTGTCTGAAATTTTTTCTCCCGCTGAAAGCGGGATCAAAATTTTAGACACACAGGGAACAACATTTTGTCTCCCGACATAATGTCGGGATCCCGACTTCCTTAATTTATATTATAGATGAAGCGTCGGGACTTATGCCTGTCCCGAACTTAATCTCGACAGAAGAGCTACTTTATTCTTGAGGCACGAGAAGGGTTTTACTCCAAGATTTTGTCCTTATGTGAGTGCCAGCTTCTCATGCCATGAGAATAAATTAGAAGTCGAGATTAAGTGCGGGGTGAAAGTGCCCGCTTCCTCTTTATTGTACATAACCCCTCTCGTTATTGCAAATCGGACGATTTGTGAAATAATACCCTCATGGCTTTAGAAATAAAAGAGCATATATCCCTTGCATTCTTTACTATATATAAAATAGGGGGGTTCGCAAGGTTTTTTGTGGAAGCAAAAAGCGCTGAAGAAGTGGAAGAAGCGCTCGGTTTTGCCGCGAAAAAAAATATCCCATTTTTTATTCTCGGTGCGGGTTCAAACATTCTTGTCTCGGACAAAGGATTTGACGGACTGGTAATAAGAATGAACGGAGGAGAGGTAAAAAGCGACGGCAATCGGTTGATTGCGGACGCGGGCGTTATGATGGCGCGCGCCGCCTTGGAGGCACAAAAAGCCGGACTTTCCGGATTTGAATGGGGGATTGGAGTGCCGGGAACAATCGGTGGCTCGGTGCGGGGAAATGCGGGATGCTTCGGATCGGAGATTAATGATGTAATAGAATCTGTTAAAGTATTCGATTTTCAAAAACCTACAACCTACAACCTACAACCTACTGACTGCGAATTTAGCTATCGCGATTCTATTTTCAAGCGACGTCCCGAATGGATTATTCTTTCGGCGACGCTTCGGCTTCAAAAAGGAGATCCGAACGAAATCCGCGAGAAAATGGCAAATTTGATAAAAGAACGTACTGCAAAGCAAGACATTGGCACAAAATCGTGCGGCTGTATCTTCAAAAATATTTCATGGTCACGAAAAGATATAAACAGACAAGAACTTTTGCCCCGATTTACCGAATTGGAAAAATTTGGCGAACGTCCGGGAATCCCGGCCTCTTTTCTCATTGATATGGCCGGACTCAAAGGTAGGCGCGTGGGAAAAATATCAATTTCTTCGCGGCACGCCAATTTTTTTATAAACGAAGGCGGAGGAACCGCGGAAGAGGTGATAATGCTGATTGCCATCGCAAAAGATATAGTAAGAAGAACATTCGGGCTTTCATTGGAAGAAGAAATCCAATACGTAGGATTTTAAATCCCGATTTTTTACTTGTAGGATAAAAAATCTCTCTTTGCGGAGAGTTTTTATTAAATTTTTTCAAAAATAGCGCAATAAAAAGTTATTCACTGTTGACATTTTATTTTTTTTGTAAGAAAATTAAAAAAGTGTGTTGAAAATTTTTTATTACTATGTAAAAAACTTTCAAATGCGGGAAGAAAATAAAAATAAATTATCCATGACTATACAAGAACTAATCCAAGATTTGGAAAAAAATGTGTATTGCCGTCTCAATCGTTCGTCTGTGGAGGGGATAGGAGTAGTGGCGATACGGGATATTCCCAAAGGTACCAATATATTTACGGGAGTGAAGAAGAACAGATGGAAGAGTATACCTGTTGATGCTGTCTTGCGTAATAAAAAGATCATAAAAGAAGTAAAAGAAATGATATTGAGTTTTTATGCGGTGGAGGCGGGAGTGATTTATTTTCCCGACCAGAGTCTGAATGAATTGGATATTTCTTTTTACCTCAACCATTCGGATACGCCGAATGTGGAATTTGTGGAGAAAAGCGATATATTTATCACCGCGCGTAGCATAAAAAAAGGAGAAGAACTTTTTGCGGATTATCGGACATACTCTGACGAATATATGCCGTCGGCGGACGCTAATGGTATTATCACCCGCGAATGGCATGGCATGAGAAATAGAAAAAATAGGGAGGAAACAGCACGCGCTTAGATGAGCGGATAAGGAAATAAGAACCTGTTCACGATCTCGCGGTACCCAACCTGAAAATGCGGGTTTTTGAGCGAAAAACGAGTCGGAGCACGAAGCGTAATGGTATTACGATGAGTGCGAGACGAAGTTTTGCAGCCAAAAACATGCATTTTCAGGTAGGGGGAAGATCGTGAACAGGTGGTTCTAAGAGAAAGAGAAATTTACCCCGTTAGAGAATGCCCCGCGGCTTGCTGCGGGGTCTGGCGGCTCAATACGAACGCGGGGTTCAATGCCCCGCGCGAGTTCTCTAACGGGGTTTACTATGGCAAATGAAATAAAAAACGGGAATGGGGCTTCCGGAAGTAGCCACAATGGGCAGAACGGCCAAAATGGAAATAACGGGGCAATACAAAACGGCGAAAAACCACGATTAAAGTTTCTTTTTATTTCGTGGGAGTCGCTTTCCGGGGATGTGGCGTGGCGGCTTACACAGGAAGGCCATGAAGTGAAATATTGGAGCAAGGACTCGGATGATGCGGATGTCTATATTGGTTTTGTGGAGAAAGTGGAGCGATGGGAAGACCATAAGGATTGGGCTGATGTTATCGTGTTTGACGACACCGGGTTCGGGAAGATTGCCGATGCTTTGCGCCGATCAGGAAAATTAGTCGTTGGCGGGAACGAATATACCGATCGCCTGGAAGAAGACCGTGAATTTGGGCAAGCGGAAATGAAACGAGTGGGGATGACAGTACTGCCGCACTGGGATTTTAGCGATTTTGAGGAAGCAATCCGCTTTATCAAGGAAAATCCGGGCCGGTATGTCTTCAAGCCCTCGGGGAGCGTGCTCACCGATCAGAAAGGCATCCTTTTTATCGGTCAGGAAGACTCGGGCGCGGATCTTTTAGAGGTGCTTGAGCACAACAAAAACACATGGGCTAAAAAAATCAAGAGATTTCAACTGCAGAAATTTGCGAACGGCGTGGAGGTTGCGGTGGGCGCGTTTTTTAACGGCAAGGATTTTATACGGCCGCTGTGTGTTAACTTTGAACATAAGAAACTTTTTCCCGGTGAGATCGGCCCCTACACCGGAGAGATGGGAACGCTGGTGTATTGGGGCGAGCCCAACAAAATTTTCAGCATGACGCTTGAGAAACTGAAACCCGCACTTGCAGAATCGGGTTATATTGGGTACGTGGATATCAACTGCGTGGCGAATAACAACGGAATTTACCCATTGGAGATTACCGCACGTCTCGGCTACCCGATTATCTATATACAACTGGAAGGAATTTTGACGACTGCGGGAGAATGGTTGTCGAAACTGGCGCGCGGAGAATCGTTTGAATTACGCGTTAAGAAGGGATTCCAAGTCGGGGTGGTAGTGGCGGTGCCGCCGTTTCCGTATCATGACAGACGCGAGGCCGACATCTACCACGATTTGTCAATCGTGTTTCGCAAACCAAATTTGGAGGGGGTGCATTTGGGAAAAGTGAAGATTGTGGAGGGTGAGTGGCATCCTGCGGGCGAGTCCGGATATGCGCTTGTGGTTACCGGTTCGGGCACCACAGTCGCGGAAGCGCGAAAAATGGCGTATAATAGGATTGATAATATTATTTTACAAAACAAGTTCTATCGCACCGATATCGGGATTCGCTGGAACACGGATAGCGATAAACTTCAATCGTGGGGATACCTTTACTAGCGGGTAGCTTGTAGGAAGTGGGTGGTAGGAATAAGGGAATAACATTTAAATCTTTTTTTACTACAACCTACAACCTACAACCTACAACCTATTTCCTAATGCCTAATTCATGCGCGTTACCATTCGGCAAAAAGATATAGAAATAACCCCGGCGCTTCACGAATACATTAAACAAAAAATAGTCCGGCCGGTGGAAAAATTCCTGAAGCGCGAAGAACGCGAGGGAACGCCGCTTTTGGATATTGAAGTGGCGCGTACCACGCGCCACCATAAAAAAGGCGAGGTATATCGCGTATCCGTGTCTCTTACGCTCGGCAAAAAACTTATCCGGGCGGAGGTGGAAAACGAGGATGTGCATGCGGCGTGCGATGTGATTGAAGATGAGTTGAAACGCAAAATCACCTCATATAAGACGCGCGCGTTTTCCATGTTTAAGCGGATGGCGCGTCGCGTAAAAAAAGAACTTCGTTTTGATCGCGCCGCGCGGCTTTTCCGCAAGGGTCGCGATTGGCATGAAGGGAATTAGTCGTCTCTTTGCGGAGTTCAAGTGCAAAATAGGTATGCAGAGTTTTTAAGTCGTATCCCAACGGCGCGCGCATAAATCCCGCGCCTGTCTGCGGGGTTCCGCTCACCAAATTTTGGTGAGGGATAAAATTAAACCCCGCAGGAAGGATTTCAATGATACCCATTCATCTCGCACCAACTGTTGGTGCGGGATTCATCCCCGTAGCAAGCTACGGGGTATTCTGGGAAGGTGCGGGATAAAATTGAAAAACTGAAAATGGAATTTATTGAAGATACAGTTGCGAATAGACCTCTTCTTGAGGAGAGTGTAAGTAGTTTTGGGTATGCGCCGGAGCATAATATTGATTGGTATGAGTACGGAGCCAAACAAGATCAAAAAACTGTTTTCGTCCGGTGGCAAGACGGCACAGGACTTCTTACCTATAAGGGAAAAAATGTATGGCATATCTTCTCGGAACCGCTTGCGCCGCCGGGAAAAAGGGGCAAGAGAATTGTAGAGTTTTGCCTCCATGTGGTATCGAAACTCCTTGCAAAAAAAGTGGTAGTTGAGGTGAGTGCCTCTACGAGACAGGAGGTGCGCGGCCTTCTTCCGGATTCTTTGAGAGCGTGTGCAGTCAATTATATTCTCGTATGGCCGGTAATGAACATGGAAAATTTTGATGTAGCGCTTCCCGGCGGACATTGGAAAAGTATCCGTAATGCCCGAAATCAGTTCTACCGGGAGCATCAAGTCAGAATTGATGACGCGGCCAATATAGACAAAGAGATGCTCCACGCTATCGTTGATGCATGGAGCGGGAAGCGGAGACAGCATGATCGCTCCCACCCGTACCCGTACCACAATCTTATCAATGCACACTTTAGAGGGACAAAAAGCACGCGATGCCTTATTGTGGATGGCAGGCCGGTTGGGTTTAACGCAGGTTGGGAGATTCCAAATTCTTACGGATACTACGGGGGTGTGGGCACTCATGACTATTCCATAAAAGATTTTGGCGTGATGCTGTATCTTGAAGATTTGGAATGGATCAAACTTATGGGCTGGAAAACGGCGGAAATGGGAGGCTCCTACAAAGATGCGATACATTTTAAAAATCAATTTCTTCCGGAATCGTGGTATAAAGATTATTCTTTTTCAATTGTGAGGAAACGATGAAAGGTCTTGTATAAGGAGGTTATGTGTGAGAATATGGAAACACGCGCATGTGCAGAATAAATGGTTCTTTAACACTTTTTTAAGGAGGAAAAATTATGCTTGGAAGACGAGAAAGATCGCCCGCTCCAATAGAAACAGCGCATGATCAGGAGGAGCCAAAAATCATTCCTCAAGGTCCCAAGTTGCAATACTTGGATCGCGCGTTTGGTATTCTCCGGGGTCTTGAAAGGGATCCTTTGGGAGAAGAACCAAAGTGGTTTGAGCTTTGGCAGAAAGTAGAGCGGTATAGAGATGGCGTGGAACTTGCAGACAATATACGCAAAGTGGTCGTGGATTTTATTGCCTCCAAGATTCCGCGTCTTAAGGAAGAAATATCGCCGTTAGACACCATTTCGGATGAGAATATCCGAGACGCGCTTTTACACAATTGGTTTGAGAAGGCAGAGGAAGAAGGCGAGATTTCCGGAAAGCGGCGAGAAATTCTGCTTATGGTAATGGCGCATGTGGTAAAGCGGATTGAAAACGCCGTTTATAAAAAAACGATTGCCAACGCGGCGGAAGAGGATCTTGAAAAAATAGGACTTAATAATTCTTTACGTAAACTCGTTATTGATGTCATGGATACCGCAATCAGGGCTGATCCGCTTATTATCCGATTTATGGCCTACGCCAAAGCGACTCCTCCTCCGCCGAAAGGAGCATCGGTATTAGGACTTGATGTCCCCGGACATAAAAAGCCATACACGATTGCATCACTTTTCCCCAATGAGACATATACACTCTCAAGACATTTCCATGCAATCGCGGAACAAAACGAAGAATGGATAACCCAACCCGGCGGCGCAATATTCAAAGAGTACCTTGAAGCGTTGTCCGTGTGTTATAAAGAAAAAGATGTTGCTCAAGCGGAAATCCTTCATAAAGAGGTATCTCGTCTCTATAGAGAGCTTCTCACATCGGAATTTCCGATTGTCATAACTCCCACGCTTGAATCAGGATATAAAGAGCCCTATCTTGATCCTGAATTACGAGTATCGGTGGCAACGCCTGACGCGTGCGAAGAAGAACTTATTTTCAAACCCGCGCAAAACGCAATGGCGGAGAGTTTAGGGGTTTTGGGAGTGCCCGAGTTTTCTGACTCTATGAGAAACGCGCCGGTTCGTATTCTCAACACATTCGGAGGATATGGAATAAACCTTAACTGTAATGCGGTTGCCCAAGAACGTCCCGCGATCACGATGTACCTTAATGAGCAATTAAGAAGCTATGACAGAGATTTTCCCGAAGTGCTTGCAAAAATAAATAATACGGAGAGCGAGTTCGTCAATCTTGGATCAGAAGAACGAAAAATGCGTATAGAGAGAATGTCCCGCGCAAATACGATTATGCATGAATATGCGCATTACGCGTATCTTAATGACACCCCGGAATCGCTCCGTTTCGGAGGGAGACGAGTTTTCCGGAAAATTAACGAGATAAAAGCCGAGATTTTATACCGGCCGCTTATTCCCTCAATTATTGAAAAAAGAGGGCTTGAAGGGACAAAAGAACAGTGGGCGATCGCGCTATTGGCCGCTTCTTTCCAGATGCTTGGAGATATGCCCGAAGATGATCCTTATTGGCACGGAGCCGCATATTGCCTCAATAATCTTTTTGAGAGCGGCGCAGTAACACTTGAGAACGGTAAAGCGGTGATAAAGAATTTTGATTTATACTACCTGACTCAAAAGTCAGCCGCAGAAGATATGATCCGATTGCATCAAGATCCCGCTATGACCGAACGCAAAGCGGCGCAATGGATAAAGCAGAAGTGTATACCAAATGAAAAAGTGCGTGCGGCAATGGAATCCCTTTCTCTTTAAATGGTACATCAGCCCCATGAGAGTAATTTCAAATCGGCATTGAAGAATGCCGGTTTTTTTATAATGTGTCACTCTACCGATTTTCACCAAAATCTTAAGGGGACACACGCGAACGGCATATCAACTCATCAGCTTTCCGTAAATTCCAGTATCATGCGTGAAGCAATAGGCGGCAGGAGCGGACAATTTGGGGAATGCTGACTTATGGATTTACCGGACACGGCGCTACCCAAATACTCTCATTTCATTACGATCGTAATGGAATGAGAGTATGAGACCATTACAAAACTCGGTATTAATGGCTCATATAAGCCAATTTTAAGAGTTTTGTAACCATCTCTATATCACTATGGGTAAAAAATGCCGCCCTTTTCGTGATATCACGGGGCGGACTTTTTGTGAGAATCTGTAATAAAGGCCCATCCTTTATCGCCTTCAAAATCCCAGAGTTTTGACCGCGAATCAAGTTGTGCTCCCGAGCGGTGTGATATTTTTCTTTCGGTGGGCAATTCTACCATCGTCTTTTGCGCGATATATTCTCTAGGAAATATAAAGATGCGGACAGCATTTTTCCACTTCTGGACTATGCATAGAAATTCGTTTGAGCGGACCGTGCCTATATGGATTGAACTATAAGGTACGCGGCCATACGTACTTTTATGATGAGCGCGGTCCGTATGCTTCAAATGAATAATTTTTTCGCCAAGCTGTACTTTTGAGTGATCTATAATAAGATTTTCTCCGCTCTCTTTGTAGCACGGTTCAAACAGTATCTTGCGGCGAAAGCATTCATCCTGTACTGCGCGATACCACCATGGTAGATTTTCAACCGCGAGAGAAGACAGAAGCGCCTGCTCTCTTTTCTTCTGTGCGCGTCGAGCGCGTCTCCCTTTCTCACCAGAATATATTCCTGCTCGTATTCCCGCAACTCGTATGGCTTCGCGACTCAACCCGTTGAATTCTTTCCCCATGTCTTGTAAAGAAAGGTCGGTCTCATTAAGGAAGTGTTTCAGACGGTCAATGTTCTTCGCATATTCAGGATGTTCTGTCCCGAAGATTTTGTCTCTTCGCCCTTTGCTTTTTTTGCCTCTGGGCCGTCCACGTTGCTTTTTATTTGCGTCATACTTATCAAGCACGCGCTTTAGAAATGTACACGCAACTTTTGGCGGACTATTCCTTGTGGGTATAATCGTCTTTTTGTGAAAGGGGATGCGGTCACAACCTGCATATGCATAGGTCAAAAGTGTGCGGGGCTTTAGTTGAAGATGCCGTGCGGCCTCTTCAAGCGTAAGTATTTCCGTATCTTCTCTTTCTTCATCCATTCCATTTCTCCTTTGTTTTGCGCATGTAAAAGAGCTCTTTCTTTTTACCGAAAGATACTCTATAATCTGTAGTATGTCAATCTTCACAAAAATCTTGGGGGACGCAAACGAGCGGTATATAAAATCGCTTCTTCCGATCGTCCAGAAAGTGAACGAGTATGAAAAAGAGTACGAAACACTCTCGGATGACGGGCTAAAAAATTGTACCGTGGAATTTAAAGCGCGATTGGAAAAAGGCGATACGCTTGACGATATTTTGCCGGAAGCGTTTGCGGTGGTGCGCGAAGCGTCAAAGCGGGCAATCGGAAAGCGCCATTTTGACGTGCAGTTAATCGGTGGAATCGTGCTCCATCAAGGCAAAATCGCCGAGATGAAAACCGGCGAGGGAAAAACGCTCGTGGCAACCCTTCCATTATACTTGCACTCTTTGGCAGGGATTGGGGCGCATTTGGTTACCCCGAACGATTATCTTTCGCGAATCGGCGCCGGATGGATGGGGCCGGTGTATCACGCGCTCGGAGTTTCTGTCGGAGTGGTTTGCCACGATATATCGGGAATATACGATCCGGAATATAAAGATTCCCAGCCACACGGAGACGAACGGCTCGCGCATTTTAGGCCCTGTACACGGCACGAGGCATACGCGGCAGACATTACATACGGCACGAATAACGAATTCGGGTTTGACTATCTTCGCGACAATCTTGAATATCTTCCCGCGGAACTTCGCCAGTCCCGATTGCACCGCGATCGAGGATTTCCCGATTTTTCTTCTCACCATGTTGACAATGAAATCGAGGATCCTCGACAACATCGGGACTCAATTCCGGAGGAGTCGGGACGCGTGCATTACTACGCGCTTGTGGATGAGGTTGACTCAATTTTAATTGACGAGGCGCGCACACCTTTGATAATCTCGGCGCCGGATACGGAATCCGCCGATCTCTATCAGGTGTTTTCTCGGATTACGCCTCAACTCAAAGAAAACGAGGATTATAATGTGGATGAAAAAATGCGCGCGGTTGCGATGGCGGAAAAGGGAATTGATAAAGTGGAGCACATATTAAACATTGGGAATATCTACGAAGAAAAGGGAATACGATTTGTGCATCACCTTGAGCAGGCGCTTCGCGCAAAAGCGCTTTTTCATAAAGACAAAGATTATGTGGTAAAAGACGGCGAGGTAATAATAGTGGATGAATTTACCGGACGCCTCATGCCCGGTAGGCGTTGGAGCGAGGGATTACACCAAGCGGTTGAGGCGAAAGAAGGCGTGAAAGTCCAGCAGGAATCGCGGACGCTTGCCACCATCACGTTTCAAAATTATTTCCGCATGTATAAACGGCTCGCGGGCATGACTGGGACCGCGCAAACAAGCGCGGAAGAATTCCATAAAGTATATGCGATTGACGTGATTACGATTCCCACGCACCGTCCCATGATACGGCGCGATGAGCCGGATCTTGTCTTTCGCACCGAGAACGGAAAATTTCAAGCGGTTATCCGCGAAGTAAAAGAAAAATATGAGAAAGGCCAGCCAGTATTGATCGGCACGGTGTCAATTGAAAAAAACGAGCGGCTTTCCAAAATGCTTCAAGTGGAAGGAGTTCCCCATGAGCTATTAAACGCGAAAAACCACGAGCGCGAGGCGTTGATTATTGCCGAGGCCGGGAAAAAAGGCGCGGTAACGGTTGCGACCAATATGGCGGGGCGAGGAGTGGATATTATTCTGGGAGGAGCGCTTCCTTCGGAAATCAAAAATTCGGAGGAATATAAAGAAGGAGAGGGGGAATACAAAGAAGTGCGCGCCGCGGGCGGACTCCACGTCATTGGCACCGAGCGCCATGAAGCCCGCCGGATTGATAATCAGTTGCGTGGACGCTCCGGCAGGCAAGGAGATCCAGGATCTTCCCGATTTTTTGTGTCTCTGGAGGATGACGTAATGCGTATTTTCGGATCGGAACGGATCAAGAATATGATGGAATCTTTGGGCATACCCGAAGATCAGCCGATTGAAGCAAAAATGGTATCACGTGCGATTGAGGCGGCGCAGGCAAAAATTGAGGGGTTTCATTTTGACACGCGGAAGCATGTCTTGGAATACGACGATGTGCTTAATAAGCAGAGGGATGCGATATATCGTTTAAGAAGAGAAATACTTTTTTCCGAGGCGGCTAACTTAGTTTCCATTGAGGAAACTAAGTTCGGCGCGGAGGAACCAGAGAACAAATTCTCTCCGAGCGAAGCGGAGAAGACACCTTTGAAGGAAAGAATTTTCGAAATGCTTGAAGAAGAAATTTCTCGGATTGTTGAATTTCACACCCAAGAAAGTTCGGAAGAAAATTGGAATCTTGAAGAGATTTCTGAAGCAATAAAAGCAATAGCGGGCGGCTTGGATGATCTTCATGCGGACCTTCGCGCGATAGCTGCGGAAAAAATTGATACGGAAGAGAAACGATCAAAAATTATTGAATATATTGTTAAAGCGCTTCGTGTCAAATATGATACCCGCGAAAAAGAAATAGGGGAGGATGGCATGCGGAATATTGAGCGCGTGGTAATGTTGCGCTCAATTGATATGCTTTGGATGGAACATTTGGATCAAATGGAGCATTTGCGCGATTCGGTTCGCCTTCGCGCCTACGGCCAGCGCGATCCGTTGGTGGAATATAAAAACGAGGGCTCACGCATGTTCCGCGAATTACAAACCGCGATTCGTGCGCAAATTGTAAATACGATATTTAAAGTGGGCGGAACCCCGAGGCAAGAACAGGCAGTGAGAATTGAAGGAAAACGCCCTCATATATTGCCCGAGCAAAATCAAGGGCTTACATTACATGTTCAGCCGGAAGCCGATAGTGGGAAGCCGGTAACTATGAAATCCGAGCCAAATAGAAATGATCCCTGCTTTTGCGGCTCGGGGAAAAAGTATAAGAAGTGCCATGGAAAATAAAGAAAAAATAAAACAAAGAATGTTGCGGGAGGGTTTTTCAATCATAAGTGAGTATGATGATCCTCCGAATGAAGTATTCCCAGATCATGACCATCCTGGAGATCAACTATTGATTATTGTGAGAGGTTCGATTGAAGTCACGGTGAGTGGAAAAACTTCAATTCTTAAACCGCGAGACGAAATATTCTTCCCCGCAAAAGTAGTACACAAGGCTAAAATTGGTCCAGAGGGGTGCTTGTATATCGATGGTGAACGTCCTGCGGCTCAGGAATGAAAAGGAAGAAGTGTCATGGGAGATAAATAACATTCCAACATTCTTGAGAATATCGGAATGTTAAAGATGAAAAATGAAATTTTTATTATTTGACAGGCTATTAGAATAAAATTATAATCAAAATATATGACCCAGTAATACAACAATACAACTTCGGCTGACCCCGCCAAGCGGGATCATAAAGGAGTTTTTTGTTTTACTGGGCAAAATTCGACAGGCAAAGAATGGTCAGAAATGTTTTTGAACGTTCTTTGTTCTGCCGAAGTTGATATACTGGGATGACACAAAAACTCTTGAAAATCGGCTCTTCTGCCGTAGTAACTATTCCCAAAAAATCCCTCAAAGAACTCGGCCTCAAAGTGGGGGACGAGGTGCGAGTTGTGGTTGATGTAGACGAGAAGCGGGTAGTGATTGAATCAAGAGGGAAAATAAATAAAGAAGTGCTTTCTTGGATCGATAGGTTTATAAAGATGTATCGTCCCGCATTAAAGGCGCTTGCTAAGAAATAGTTGCCTCTCATGAACTATTTATCAGCAGAGGATGTTTTGGTGATTCATGCGCGCATCATAGGCGAGACCGGTGGAGCACACGGTGTTCGTGATACGCATCTTTTGGGATCTATTGTTGAGCGACCAAAAATGCAGTTTGGCGGGAAAATACCTAACTGTTTTTGATAAAGCGGTGGTCTATTTTGAATCATGCGCGCGCCATCATGTATTTATTGACGGCAATAAGCGAACCGCGATTGCTCTTGCCGCTCGGTTTTTATTTTTGAACGGATACGAATTAAAGGCTACTAATCGTACATTGGAGAATTTTGTGCTGGATGCGGTAGTGAAGCGATACGATATTTCGGTTATTGCAGTATGGTTCAAAGAGCATTCAAAGGGGGATATAAAGAAACGCTAAAATTTTATAATGACTATCGAAATCATAAAAAACCAAATATCAAAAAGCGCCCTTTCGGATATTGCCAAGAATCAATTCGGGGACTTTGTAAAAGCCGCGGTGGATGTTGAAAAAGAGATCATGGCGATTGGCGGGGAGTTGCATGCGGATTGCGAAGCAGTGCTTCTTGAGGAAGGATCCCGACAAGAAAACGTGTGGGGCATTAATCTCTACGTCGAAAAAGGCGAGAACGAATGGATAGAGTTTAATTCCATGATCAACGTGCGTCCGTCGCGCGGAAATAAATCGCGAGGGGTGGAAGACGAAGGGGTGCGGGAGAAAATCAGGGGAGTGGTGAAAAAAATAGTGAGCGCATAATTATGCGGTATCATCATGAGAGTATGGAAGAACTATACATATTATAGTCCCTGAACTTGTTGAAGGGCTACCTTAATGGCATTTTTAATCAAGGTATGGCTCGGGCAAGCTCAGTCAATAACTATTTTTCTAAAGTCTCATCATACTCTATTGGCAGGCGGGAAGTGGCATACACTTTCTCTTATTGAACAGATGGCAAATATCGGGAGCGAAGTGAGCCGCGCAAAAGAATGGCAAGAGAAAAATGAGAAATATTTTGAGAACGCGATTACGCGCGCGTTTGAACTCCTTGATCTCACTATTCAAGACGCGAGGTGGCGCACGCGTTTGAAAGAACTCACGCGAGCGCGAGAAATTCTTGCCGATGCGACTTTAGGCGGAAAAGAATATAAAAGCTCGTTAGAGGATTTAGAACGTTATTTTTATCATTTTGCCCTTGCCGCGCGGATTCATAAGTAATTTTTCTCATGCGTACCGGGCTTAAATATTTATAGTAAGCTTACCCGTATGAACACAATCACTATACCCAAAAAAATAGCCCAAAAGGGTGATTTAGTCCTAATTCCTTTAAAAGAATACGAAGAACTCCGCGGACTTAAGAGAGTAAGAGAGTTTGCGCCAAGCGCCGCACAGAAGAAAGCATTAGTGAGAGCAGAGAAAAATCTAAAACGGCGAAAAACACTCTCTTACAATGAACTTGTCTCCAAGCTGGGATTTACAAGTTGACCCAAGTGTCTATAAAGTACTCAAAAAATTGCCTCGTCAAGACGCTGAGGCAATTTTACAAGTTATCAAATTGCTACCGGTGAATCCTTATTTTGGAGATATTCAGAAGATGAGAGGAGAGGAAGATACATGGAGAAGACGTGTTGGCTCTTATCGGATTTTCTATAAAATGAAAGTTTCAGAAAAAGTCGTTCTGGTATTCCGTACGGAACGGCGGAGTTCAAAAACATATTGAGAGTTATGTACCAAAAATATAACGGGAAAAGTACAATCTTATTGCGCCAGATAGCATCTTGTGAACAAAGGGCGTGCTAAAATGAGGCAACACGCGGATTGTTTGTTTCCGTTATCTGTGATATAATACATATATGTATAACTGGTCAGTGGACGAGAAAAAATTCAAAAAAGAAGACCCGGAGGGATACAAAATCTGGCGGCTTGAGCAGATGATAAATTATGGCAAGCCCGGAGAGAAAATAAGTGAACGGGCCGTGAGAAAACATTGGAAAGTAATTCGAGATCGCATAGATCCGCATTATCGCAGATTTTTAGAAGTACTCTTATGGCCAAAACGCAAAGTATCTTAACCCCTTATCAACAAGAGGTTCTTGAGGCGGTGGCGCGTGAGAAGTATTTTACGGAGCGATATTATCTTGCGGGCGGTACGGCGCTCGCTGAATTTTATTTGAAGCATCGGCTCTCGGAAGACCTTGATTTATTTACCGAAAAGGCGGAAGTAAATTTCCCGATCGTTGCGAGGTTTTTTGAACGCCAGCGAAAGAATTTCCGAATAACGAAAATTGATACCAAACGAGTGTTCGGACTTTGCAGTTTTTTTATACATTCTTCCGATGGAGAGATATTGAAGGTTGATTTCAACTACTATCCGTTTCCGAGGATTGAATCGGGAATGAAATTCGGAAATCTTCAGATTGAAAGCGTATACGATATCGGTGTGGACAAAGTGCATACCGTTGTGTTGAAACCGCGGGCGCGCGATTATATTGATCTCTATTTCATCGTCCGTGAATACAAATATGACTTTCATAATCTCCTCATGCAGGCAAAAGCGAAATTTGATTGGGATATCACGCCGACTGAACTCGGAGCGCGGTTGTTGCAAGCATCCGAAATGAGCGATTATCCTCGAATGCTCAAGGAGATTGACCATCGCGTATGGAAAAATTTTTTCGTCGCTGAAGCGCGAAAACTTAAAAAAGAAATTTTCAAATAGGTGGACAAGTGAAATACAATTTGTTGTGTATCGGGTAGCGCGCGATGGGTATAGCATGATACACGTCTAAACAAATTCTATTTTTTGACAATTTACGATTGACGTATAGTTTCTTTCTGCTATTCTTGGGGCAGATCATTAATTAAAATTTGTTTAGGAAATAGGAGGGGTCACAATGGAGCTTACGGCACAATGGAAAATCATACCTCGCAAAGGTCTTGTTATAAGTGAAGAGGGTGAAAAAGAATACGATACGGGGGCTCAAATAATGCAGGAGATAGTAGATTCGTTGCAGGGTCGGAATTTGTCGGATATTTATAGGAACAAATCTTCTATAGGGGGATCAACATCTATGGAAGGTATTCTTTACTCTTCGTGGGGAAGTCTCTATACGGAGAGTTTCCTTGCTGTAATCCTTATTCCTAAGAGAACTTTCACTCATCTTTTTGTATTCACATGGGCGGAATGCGCTATACTCATCACGCGCGTACTATCAGACATAGAAAAAAGATTTTTTGCGCAATTTCTCTTTATTGATCTTGACTTGCGCCGCTTAGCGGAATGGGCAAAAGTAAATGGCGCTCTTTCGTCTTTGCGAATAGAAGGAGGACACTGTGCGAGAGAATATCATTATAGTGATAGTTCCCTTTTGAATATCTCACGCATGTTGCCGGTAAGAAATAAGGAAATCATCATAAACGTGGGTATATGTGAAGAACAGCATGCCACAGGAAAAAGATTTTATTATTTCTTTGATGATGGAGTTTTTTCTATAGGGCATAATATTTTTGGATCTGAAAATAAAAAAAATGTCCGTATATGCGAGAAAATAGCACGGGGTGTTTTAAAGATAACATCAAGTTTCTGGACGATTCGCCCTCCTTTGTCTGAAGAGTAATAATATCCGGCGCGGTTACCGTTTCCGGATATTTTTTTAAGCCAATATAAGAAAAATAATTATCACGAAAAATACTCGCGGCTTAAAACTCATACTCGGTTCTGTGTCTCCTGCGCGGAAAAAAATCCTTCAGGAAATGGGGTATGAATTTGAAGTCATGCCGTCGGGTATTGATGAGAAAGCGATTCGTTCGGAAAATCCGAGGAAACTGGTTTTGATGCTTGCATACGCAAAAGCCGAGGCGCTTCTTCCCAAGATTCAGGAACCCGCAATCTTAATTACCTCCGATCAAGTGGTTTTGTGCGACGGGAAAATTCACGAGGAGCCGCAAAACGAAAAAGAAGCGCGGGAATATCTGCAAAACTTAGGTTTGTCTTTGGTGGAAGCCGTAACCGGGGTGGTGGCAACAAATACGTTTGCTAAAAAACAGGTTGAAGCAGTGGACGTATGCCGCATAGTTTTTTCCGAAATCCCGGAAGAAGTGATAGAAGAATACATCCAAAGCGGAGAAGCATTTATCCCCACACCTACTTTTCCCGATCTTGTGGTGTAAATATCTCGCTTCAGAATATTTTTTTGTTTAGAAAGTGCATAGGACATTCAGTTGAATCGAAAAATAAAAAAGGGGAAAAGTAGGTGTGGGGGTTCACCCATGCCGGAGGATTTGACATCGCCGATCCTCTTTTTAACCTTATGTAAAAGAGATACACGGGGAGTATGAGAGTATTTTGGGATTGCCAAAAACACTGACAGAAAAACTTATCGGAGAAATTGTGAATTAAATTTTATGAAAATCCTTATTTTTCCTCAAGACATTCCGCGTTCAAAAAATTGGTTTGGCCATCCCCATTTTTTTAAGCCGGAATATCTGGAGAAAATTAAAAAAGCGGCAGGAAAGAACGCGCATATTTTTGTGGCGTTTAGCGATAAAGAAGCGCATATGCATGTGCCGCATGCGGATATTATCGCAGGCTTTCCAATGACGATTCCGCCTTTGACGGGCGCAAAAAATCTTAAGTGGCTCCATTCGTTTTCTGCGGGGATGGATAAGATTTTAACACCCGAAACTGCGAAATTGCTAATTCTTATAAGCAATTCTTCCGGAATCCATGCGACTCCGATTGCGGAGCATTTGATCGGATTCATGCTAATTTTCACCCGCGGATTTTACCAGACGTTTAAAAATCAGCAAAAACGGATTTGGCGAAAAGACGAAACCATTTCCGAGCTTCGCGGAAAGACCGTATGTATCGTCGGGTTGGGAGACATCGGGCTTGAGACCGCGCGGCTTGCTCATGCATTTGGCGCACGGGTTTTAGCGGTTACGCGTTCCCAAAAACAAAAACCGCAGTTTGTGGACGAATTGAAAACCGGCGCGTATCTGGACAAAATGCTTCCCCATGCAGATTTTATCGCGATATGCCTTCCGCATACAAATGAGACGCATCATCTTTTCGGCATAAAGAAATTCAAACTCATGAAGTCAAGCGCGGTTATAATGAATATCGGAAGAGGCGGAATAATAAACGAAAAAGATTTGATTCAAGCGCTTCGCAAAAAAATTGTTGGAGGCGCGGGGCTTGATGTTACGGAAGAAGAACCACTTCCGAAAACAAACCCATTATGGAATATGGAAAATGTCATAATTACCCCGCATCATTCCGGTTTATCGGAAAAATACATGGATCGCGCGATTGCCTTATTCTGTGCGAACCTAAAATTGTTTTTGAGAGGGAAGCGACTTCTGACGGTAGTGGATAAGGAGAAAGGATATTAATTTTGTGCTAAACTTCCTACACTTAGTTTAGTAAACTAAGTGTAGGATAAAGTAAACTCTATATGGTACGGCTATTCATTCCAATTCTATTAGGCACTGCCCGCGAGGGGCGGCGCACGGAAAATGCAGCACGGTTTGTTTTTGAACAGGCGAAAAAAGACGGGCGGTTTAAGACGCGATTTTTGGATGTGCGGGATTTTGTGATGATTCCGAAAACCGATGGCGCGGTGAGCGAGGAGAAAAGCAAAGAATGGAAAGAAATTGTAACTCGCGCGGACGGGCTGATTATTGTTTCGCCGGAATACAATCACGGCTATCCCGGAGAGTTAAAACTGATGTTAGACCAATTGTATGATGAATATAACCGAAAGCCAGCGGCAATTTGCGGGACAGGCGCGGGTATGGGAGGCGCGCGAATGGTAGAGGCGCTTCGTATGTCACTTGTGGAATTTCAGATGGTTCCGATTAGAACCGCGGTGTACTTCTCAAACATCAAAACTCTTTTTGATGAGAATGGGAAAATAAAGGACGAATCTTACGGCGAGCGCCTCAAAAAACTCTTTGACGAATTGGTGTGGTATGCGGAGGCGCTAAAAGTTGCAAGAGAAAAGAAATAATTTCTTCAAATATATGAACAGCGAAACCCGCCAATGTCAAAATTGCAAAACTGAATATAACCATATTGAAGTCTCACTTCAATATGGTTCATCCTATGAATGAAGAAATCAAAACCTGCCAAAATTGCAAAAACCAGTTCACGGTCGAACCGGATGACTTTGCGTTTTACGAAAAAATCAAAGTGCCTCCGCCGACGTTTTGTCCTCAATGTCGCTACCAGCGTCGTCTTACAAATCGCAATGAGTGGAATTTTTACCGGCGGCCGTGTTCGCTCTGCGGTAAATCCATTGTCGCGATCTATAACCCCGAGTATCCGGGACCGGTCTACTGCCAGCCGTGCTGGTGGTCTGACGGGTGGGACCCTTTTGTCTACGGACGGGAGTTTGATTTCTCGCGGCCGTTTTTTGAGCAGTTTCAGGAGCTGCGTCTCCAAGTCCCGCATGTTGCCATGACCAATACCCAAAGCGTCAACTCCGAATATACCAATCAATCATTGAGCAACAGAAATTCACACATGCTGGTCTCAAGTGAATATTGTGAAAATTGCCTCTACGGTTACTGGAACAATAAAGCACGGGAGTGCGTTGATTGCTACATGGTAGAGCAGGCAGAATTGCTTTATGAATCTTTGAACTGTACCAATTGCAGCCATTCAGTGTATTTAGAAGATTGCGTGGACTGCACCGTGAGTTATTTTCTTAAAGATTGCAGGGGATGCGCTTCCTGTTTTGGCTCCTACGGCCTGCGGAATAAATCCTATTACTGGCATAATAGGCAGTTGACGAAAGAGGACTATGAAAGACGCGTGCGCGAGTTTGTGTTCAGCCGCGCCAATATTGAAAAAGAAAGAAATGCGCTTCGGGGTTTGGAAAAGGGATTTCCGCATAAATACTATCGCGGAAAGAACATCGTAAATTCAACCGGCGATTATATTCAGGATATCAAGAATGCTCACATGGTTTTTAATTGCCGTGATGTAGAATATCTTCGTTATTGCCAAGATGTCTGGCGCTCAAAAGACAGCATTGACTGCACGGAAGCGTATGCAGAATTGAGCTATGAGTGCGAAGGAGTGATTGTAAATGGTTCTATCGCCATCACAAAGGGATTTCCGGTATTTAATTCATACTATTCTGAACTCTGTTTCAACAGCCACGATCTGTTTGGATGCGTCGGATTGAATAAAACCGAGTACTGCATCCTAAATCGCCGCTACGAGAAAGCGGAATACTTGTCGTTGCGCGAGAAGATCATAGCGCACATGAAGCAAACGGGAGAGTGGGGAGAATTTTTCCCGGCGCGCTTGTCTCTTTTTGCGTATAACGAAACCGTGGCGCAGGATTATTTTCCCCTTACCAAGGAAGATGCCGTCTCGCGCGGACTTCAATGGCATGATCGCAAAGAACGGGAGTATAAGATAACATTAAAGCCGCACAATATTCCAGAAACCATTCGGGAGGTTGATGACGGAATTCTTCAAGAAACCATAGGATGTATTTCTCAAGAGAGCGGCGAGACAAAGAATAAATATCCAAATTGCGCGACTGCATTTCGAATCACTCCGATGGAGCTTGAATTTTACCGGCAAATCAATATTCCAATTCCTCAAAAATGCTCGGTATGCCGGCGGCAGGATAGATTGGAGATGAGAAATCCGCGTAGAATGTGGAAGCGCGCGTGTCAATGCGCGGGCACACATTCGGAAAATCGTATTTATCAAAACGCCATTAGGCATTTCCACGGCGCGCAATCTTGTCCCAACGAATTTGAAACCTCGTACATGCCGGAAAGACCGGAGATTGTGTACTGTGAGCAATGTTACCAAGCCGAAATTGCATGATGCTCTGCTAAACTATGGATTACGAAACTTTAATTTCTTTACGAATTTTCATCCCTCTCACTCTCGCTTCTCCTTGGAAAGGGGGAGGCGCAAAACGATTAGCAATCGTTTTGCGGGCGTGGGATAGAGTATTTCGTAATTCAAAGTACTAAAATTTATCCCACGATCGTGGGATAAATTTTAGTAGAGGTTATATGATAATGGCAGACGAAGTCTCGTAGTAACCAAAGGTTCTATCTACTACTGGGGCGAAGAGTGCTATCAAGCGGAAATTATCTGATGTCAAAATTGCAAAACTGAATATGTGCATATTGAAGTCTCACTTCAATATGCTTCACACTTCAATATGCTTCACTTCAATATGCTTCAAACTCTATGAAGCAATTCACAAAACGGCTTACTCCCGGGCAGGACTTAAAAGGGGAAATTGAAAAAATTGTACAAGAGAAAAGCATCAGAGCGGGATGGTCTTAAAAAAGCGACACTCCGCCTTGCTGATGGAAAAAAGGTGCAATCATGGAGTAAGCAATTTGAAATAATATCTGGCACGGGAACGGTTTCAAAAAATGGGTGCCATATTCATATTTCTCTTGCGGATGCAAAAGGGCAAGTAATCGGCGGACATCTAAAAGAAGGATGCACTATCAACACCACAGCCGAAATTGTGTTGATTATATTCAATAAGGTGGAATATAAGCGGAGGTTTGACAATCAAACCGGCTATGAAGAGTTAGAGGTGATCTATACACAATAACGAGAAATCTATGGCACTAAAGAAAAAAGTTATTTGCCGAGACATAAAGGGAAATAAAAAACTTGTTTCTGTTGACAAGCTGTCGTTTCGCATATCGGCGTACGGCGTATTGATGCGGAAAAATAAAGTACTGCTTGGAAACGCGTGGGACGGATACGATTGGCCCGGCGGAGCGATTAAAATTGGCGAGACGATTGAAGAAGGATTGAAAAGAGAATTTTGGGAAGAGACGGGATTGAAAGTTGAGATGGGAAAAATCGTGGCAGTGATGAATGATTTCTTTATTCATCCTTTCACTAAAAAATGTCACCACACAATTCTCTTATTTTATCTTTGCAAAAATTCCAAAGGGGAAGTTTCTGCGAAGAACTTTGAAAAGGATGAAAAAGAGTATATGAGAAAAGCAAAGTGGGTTGATATAAAAAAGGTCCCGACCCTTAAATTTTATAATCCGGTGGATAATAAGGCGATTATTAAAGAGGCGTTAAAGAAGTGATTGAAATTTATGCGCAAACGTCTTAAAAATAAAAGGCATAGTTGTGCGTTATGCAAGCCGCATAAAACCGGGCACGATTGCCGCTGGAATAATAAGGATTTGGCAGGACTTAAAGCGTTTGAAAAAGAAAAAGGCAATTTTGTGGGCAGAATGTGGTATGGCGGGGAAACGGTCTGATTAAAAAAGTGATGAATATAAGCATATTGAAGTGAGACTTCAATATGCTTCAAGATTGAGGATTAGCCTCGATAAGTCTTAATATACATTAAGTGGAAGCACAAAAAGACAACAGAACAGAACTCCTGCGTCAAATCAAAGATGAGGTGGTGGATTTCAAAGAGTCGCCGCTTTATGGCGAGCGTGTAGCAAACAAAGTGCATCCGGTAATCGGCGAGGGAAATCACTATGCCGAGATTATGTTTGTGGGCGAGGCGCCGGGAAAAACCGAGGCAGAAACCGGACGGCCGTTTGCAGGACAAGCGGGAAAAGTTTTAGACGAGCTTCTCGCCTCCATCGGCATTCCGCGAAAAGATGTCTACATCACGAATGTCGTAAAAGACCGCCCGCCAATGAATCGCGATCCTCTGCCGCAAGAAATCGCACTCTACGCTGGGTTTCTTGACAGACAAATTGAGATTATCCAGCCAAAAGTGATTGTGCTTCTGGGCCGCCACTCCATGAAATACATCATGGAAAAATTCGGACTGGAAGCGCAATTAACTTCCATAAGCCGGATGCATGGGCAAATATTTTTAGCAAACGCTTCTTATGGAGAGATAAAAATAGTTCCGATGTTCCATCCGGCCGCGGCGCTTTACAATCCCGATCTTAAAGCGGAGATGCAAAAGGATTTTAAGATTTTAAGAGAGATGGAGAAATAATCTATGCGGATTTCGCATTCTATTGATGAATTAGCAAAGAAAATTTGGGATTACCATTTAATGCGCTATGCACTTGAAAAAGCGGATTGCATTTTAGTATTGGGGAGCAACGATACCCGAGTGGCGGAATGGGGGGCAACATTATTTTTGGACGGATGGGCGCCTCTCCTTGTATTTTCCGGCACCGGCGCAGGCCATAAAAATGATTTGTTAGCGACTGGTTGGGACCTGCCGGAGGCAGAAATCTTTGCGGAAATTGCGATTAAGAGGGGAGTCCCGAAAGATAAAATTTTAGTTGAAAACTACTCCGAAAATACCGGAGAAAATATTCTCTTTACGAAAGAACTACTCAAGAGCCGCGGGATCAATCTCCAAAAATTTATTCTTGTCCAAAAGCCCTATATGGAACGGCGCGCATACGCGACATTTAAAAAGTTGTGGCCGGAAAAAGAAGTCATAATTACTTCGCCGCCGATTTCTTATGAGGAGTATCCTGCGGGCGCAATCTCAAAAGAGATACTCGTAAATATTATGGTAGGGGATTTACAGAGGATAAAACTTTACGCAGAGAAAGGATTTCAGATTCCGCAGGAGATTCCGGAAGATGTCTGGAAGGCATACGAAAAATTGGTAGAATTGGGGTATATGAAGCACTTGGTAAGGGAATAGGGCTATAGAAAGTCTGACTTCCATCACGATATTGTTTCCTGAGAGACGGTGTGATATAAAAAAGATGCCATGTCCACACTTACTCACATACCCGTTGTGTTTGACAAAAGCCACCTTTTGACCATAGGCGAGCGGCTTTATAGTACGAGTTTGGATTTGATACGCGAGCTTGTCTCAAACGCGTATGATGCGGATGCCACGCGGGTTGAGATTGAGATCGGGGCGGAAGAAATCACGGTTGAGGATAACGGAAGCGGCATGGATCAAAAATCGCTTTTCCAGTATTTTACGATTGGCTCGCAGGAAAAACGAATGCACCCGCTTTCTCCCAAGTTCCAACGAAAAAGAATCGGCGAATTTGGCATAGGTAAATTTTCGGTGTTGAGTATTGCACGAAAGTTTGCGCTTGAAACGTGGCAGAGAGAAAGCCAATTTCGAGCGCGTGTGGTATTTGATGCGGCAAAATGGAGCGGAGAACGCGAGAACTGGAGTATTCCCTGCGAGGTTCTCCCGTTTGATTCCGTGTACTCTCACGGAACACGTGTATCCATACAACACATAAAAAAACAGCTTGATTCGACGAGTGTGGCGCGCCACATCCGCGAGCGGATGCCGGTCGGCCGCGAGGATTTCCGCATTTTTGTAAACGGCGCGGAGGTGACAGCAACCACGATTCCGGGCAAGCGGTTTCCTGTATTTTTTATGACTCCGTTCGGAGAGGCAAGCGGCGAAATTATTCTTGCCAACCTTCCGGCAACACAGCGTACGATTGCCGATGCGGGAATTACCATCCGCGTAAAACAGATCAGCGTTACCAAAAGTATTTTCGGATTTGAAGCGTCGCATTCCGTGGGAGTAAGCCGACTCCGTGGCTCGGTAAACGCGGATTTTCTTCCCATCACTTCAAGCCGCGATCAAATTATGTGGGATTCTGACCAGTACAAAATATTTTACGCAAAAATGCGGGAAATTATTTTTTCGGTTTTGCGGGAAGCGCACACACTCCAGCTCCAAAAAGAAATTACCCAAGCATCGCACGTGCTTCGCGATGCGTTGGATAAAATCGGTCGCGCGTTTAAGAAAAATCCGGAAATGTTTGAGGAAGAGGGAGTGAGTCCGCCCCTTGGCGAGTATACATCGGGCGCGGCTTCCCAGGAAGGATATGTAATTTCAAAAGCCGAGTTTGTGGACGGCGGAACACACATACCGCCGCGCGGAGAAATTCCTGATGGCACATTTGAAGACTTGAGAGCAAAGCCAAAACGAAAACACGTTATTCTTGCAAACCGCGCGGTTATAAGAAAAATGCGATTTGGCAATTTAGGAATAGTGTGCCGCATGGAGCGCTACGGACCAAAATATCCGCCGAGCTTTCTTGAGGAGGGAATTATTTTTATCAACATAGATCATCCTTTGTATAGAAAGCAAATGGAAAATACTCCGCTTCTTACCATGTTTATATCAACGCTTCTTACCAAAGAACTTGCGTTAAAGAAACATCCAAACGATTCGGCGGCCGCCTACACCCTCCAGCATCATCTTTTAACCGATGCCTTTAAAGATGTGAGGAAGATGTGATATCGAAAGAGCGGATTTACAACTACTATCAACTCGTTACGATCGTAATGGGTTGGTAGTAGTTTGATTTTGCATGTAAAAGGAGGAAAAAGAATAAAATTTTCCCATATAAAGGTCGGATGCGTTTTGTGTTCCTTGAAAATGGATGATATGCTGGTAATTGACGCATGACCATCCGAAAATTTCTTCATTCGTGTATTGTGATGGAAGAAAACGGGAAGCGGGTTTTGATTGATCCGGGGAGTTTTTGTTTTGTAGAAAACAAAATTACGCCGGAAGATATCGGGCCAGTGGATGTGGTACTTATCACTCACAAGCATCCGGATCATTATTATCCGGAGGCGCTTAAACGGATTTTTGCGTTGAAGCCGTTTACGATAATTACAAATAGGGAGATCGGAGCCATGCGTTCCGCTGATGGATTGACAGGAGAGATAATCTCTGCGGGTGATGTCAAAAATGTGAAAGGGTTTGAAATTCGCGCGTATGAAGGGGTGCATGGGCGAATTCCGACAGAAATTCCGCAAAACCTCGCGTATCTCATAAACGGAAAAATTTTGCATCCCGGGGATTCGCTTACAGTTCGCGGCGTTCCGGCGCATGACATTCTTGCGCTTCCGATTACAGCACCGTGGCTCCGGCTCGTGGACGCGCTTGAATTTGCCATCGTGCAGAAACCAAAACGCGTGATTCCGATCCATGATGCGATTATGAAAGATTTTATGTTGGAACGGATATATCAAATGTGCCACGCGGCGCTTGAAAAAGAGGGAATCGGATTTCAGCCGCTTTTACTCGGGGAGGAAATTGAGGTATAATAATATTGCCGTCTTATACGGCGGATGCGATAGAGGAATAGTATGGACTTCTGCTTTCTTTGAGCATAAAATTGATCTATACCTTTAAAGAGAAGATAATTTTGTCTCTATGGACACTCAAAAGAAATCTGCCAATATAATAATACTCATAATCGGCGTTTTGGCAGTTGCGGTAATAGGTGCATATTTTATATATTCGCGGGATTTTGTTGAGGCGCCTCGCAATCAGGTTCCTCCGGCGTCCTCGTTTGATGCTCCTCTTAAAACTACTCCTCTTGCCCCGCCTGCTTCGGCGCCGCAATCAGGTAAAAGCCAGCCTGCTCCGCCGCCGCCGTCTCCCAAACCGATTATAATAGAAATGACCCTGCAAGGATTTTCTCCGGCATCGGTTACTGTGCCGGTGGGGACTACCGTGCGTTTTGTAAACCGCGATTCGGTAGGACTATGGCCGGCGTCTGACCTTCATCCCACGCATGGGATTTGTCCCGGGTTTGATTCGCAAGGTCCGCTTGGGCCCGGCGAGACGTATGAATTTACCTTTACCGCGGCAAAAACATGTCCCATGCATGATCACCTGCATCCTTCATTGCGGGGAGTAGTTGTGGTAGAATAGCTACGGAATACAAATAGTACCAATACGAGGTTCTTCGTTCGTCCCGACGCGTCGGGATTCGCATAGTTCGCATAGTTCGCATTATGTTTCGTATATTCGTAAAAATTCGTATTTCGTAGCCCTATATGCGAGAATTTCATCCAAAACCGGGACAAATTGATTTTACCCACATTAAACGGGTGCCGGTGGTAAATTGTATTCTCCGCTATCAAGCGAAATTTCTGATTGTTCAGAGAAGCGTGGAAATAAAATTTTATCCGGAGTACTGGAACGGCATTTCGGGTTTTTTGGATGATGGCAGGAGCATTGAAGAAAAATTGCGCGCGGAATTAAACGAGGAACTTGGGCTTCGCGAACAGGATATTATCACGGTTCATCAGGCAGAGTCCTTTGAATATGATGATCCGCGCTACAACAAAACATGGATCATACATCCGGTTCTTGTGGACGTCAGAACCGATGCAATTCGTCTTGATTGGGAAGCACGGGATTCGCGATGGGTAACGCTTGAAGAGGTAAAGGAATACAATACGCTCCCCGGGTTTGAAAAAGTACTGCAGGCGCTTTTCCCGGCCGGCATGGTGGAAGAGGCGGGCGGCATGTAAACATCTGATGCACCCGCAAGGATGCCAATCCTGGCGAGCTGTTTTATTGGTAACCTCTCACAACCCTTCTTCCGTCATTGCTTGCCCCGTTAGATACCTTTGTATCTATCGGGGCAAGCAAAAATGCATTCCTAATGCGCTTTGGCGAGCTCCCGCCGTGCGGACGCTCTAGGAAGCAATCTTAATCTTGGAGAATAGGATTGCTGCGTCCTCCTGGCTTGTCGGAGAAACGATTGCAGAAAAGATTGACAATCTTTTCTGCGTTTCTCCGTAATGACAGGTATAAGGAGTTACTTTTATTGCTATTGCGCTTTTTTTAGATACGTGCTATACTGGTAAAAGTTGTAAGTGTTCTCGTAATAGGTTTCTTTTTCTAATCAAAGGGTTTGCGCTCTTTTGAGAAAATGCAAACGTAAAAGAGAGGTCGTCTTACACAACATAATTAATATATTTTTTAGCATTTTATGGCAAAGAAGTTATACATTGGTGGGCTTTCCTACAGCACCACCGAAGACGAATTACGGGATGCATTTTCCCAGGTAGGCGCGGTTGAGTCTGCGTCTATCGTGATTGACAGAATGACCGGCAGGTCGCGCGGATTCGGGTTTGTGGAAATGTCCTCGGATGACGAGGCGCAAGCCGCGATTGAGATGTGGAACGGCAAAGAACTCGGAGGACGGACGCTTACGGTAAACGAAGCGCGTCCGATGGAGGCGCGCGCGCCCCGACGCGAAGGCGGCGGAGGCGGGTTTAACCGAGATCGCGGAGGAGCGCGGAGCGGCGGATTTGGCGGTCAGCGAAGAAACAGCTGGTAATCTGTACTGATGCAAAAACATCCCGACCCATCGGGGTGTTTTTGTTTTCTAACCTTCATTATAATACTATTCTAAATACTATCCTAAACTAAGTTTAGGATACGAAAATCACTATTTATTTGGTAATTTCTGTATTATCCTTAAATCCTAAACTAAGTTTACTAAACTAAGTTTAGTAAACTTAGTTTAGGATAATTTAGGAGAAGGATTCTTTTTACGGGTAGGTTATATGGGAATGACAATCGGAAGAGTTTCGTAATGCAAAGTAATGTATACCCACCCACTCGCGAAAAAGAGCCGTTTCTGTTACAATAGGCATAGTATGCACACTGCTCCTCCTTTACATCGTGATACGCGCCTTGGCAAAGATCTCATTTTAGATGAGCGTTTTGACTTGCTACTTTATGAAAAATTTCGGGATTATGCAAAAGGCGACCTTAACACGCTTCTTGAGGAACTCATTGCGATTGAATCAAAACACGTGGTATTTTGGGAAAATTTTTTTGGCATTCAGGGAAGTTCCTTAAATCTCGGGCGGCGGCTTAAGCTCGCGATATTTACGGGAGCGGCGTTTCTTTTCGGCGAGAAGGTGATCCATTTACTGCTTGAGGCGATTGAGGTCTACGGGATAAGAAAGTATCTGCGCGTCTGGGAGATGTATAAAGACACTGCGTTGGGAGAGGCGCTGGAAGGCATCTTGCATGACGAAATGGCGCACGAGGATGTTATTGTCTCGCGGCTTGTGGAGCGGAGCATCAATCCCGCGCGCGTACGCAATATTTTTCTCGGATTTAACGACGGGCTCGTGGAAACGCTTGGCGCGATAAGCGGGTTTTTCGCGGCATTTGATCGCTTGCCGTCAATCGTGCTTGCGGCATTTACCGTGGCGGTTGCCGGATCGTTTTCCATGGGCGCCGGAGTGTTTCTCGGCACAAGCTCCGAGAATGAAGTAAAGCGGCTTGAAGCGGGCAGAAAGGAATTTTTGAAAGGGGTGGCGCGCAAGGAAGAAAAATACGAACAGCCGCTCGCATCCGGATTTATAGTCGCCATTTTCTATTTTATCGGAGCGCTTATTCCGATTTCTCCGGTGCTTTTCGGATTTGAAAATCTTTTTCTCTCGGTTGCGATTTCCGCGGGATTTATCATTTTAATTTCTCTCGTGCTTTCGTTTCTCTCCGGAATGGATATTGGGCGAAGAATTTTGCTCAATCTTCTCATTATTGCCGGCGCGGTGGTAATCACATACGCGATCGGGATTATCACGAGGCAAATATGGGGAGTGAGGTTATAGAGTGAAGAAAATCCGTGTTCAATTCCACACAAAAATTTGAAAAATATCTATGGACGCGCCATGCCCATGATAAAATGCAATTCTATCGGCTGACGGAATCTCGGATAAAAAGAATAATCCGGTATCCGGCGCGAGTGGAGGAGGGGATTTTGGAAGGTGCAGTGGCGTGCATGCAGGTTGCGGACGCTATCCGGGAAAAAGTCCGGAACGCGATCCGATCCCTGCGGAAGTTCTCCGTGAAATCAGAAATATTATTTAATGGAACCGGTTCTCCAAATCGAAAATCTTGAAAAATCCTACAAAAACGTACACGCGGTGCGGGGGATTTCGTTTTCTCTTCGCGAAGGAGAGATTCTCGGCATGCTCGGACCAAACGGCGCGGGCAAGACCACTACGATCCAAATGTGTATAGGAGTCCTTACTCCGACTTCAGGCGAGATACGGTATTTTGGGAAATCGCTTTTTGACCATCGAGAGGAGATTCTGGAAAAAATCAACTTTTCTTCCACATATACGCATCTTCCTTGGAATCTGACCGTCAAAGAGAATCTCACTTATATATCATATCTTTATGCGATCAAAAATCGAAAAGAGCGAATAGCAAAGATAGTAAAGATTTTTCGCCTTGAGCCGTTGCTCAAGCAAAAAGTTGATGAACTTTCCGCGGGACAGCTCACACGGGTGAATCTTGCAAAAGCATTTATCAATTTTCCGCGCGTGTTGCTCTTGGATGAGCCGACTGCCTCTCTTGATCCGGAAGCCGCGAAGTATATCCGAGAGTTTCTACTCCACGAACGACAGAATTTCCAGGTTTCTATTATTCTCACCTCTCATAACATGGCGGAGGTGGAGGAGGTGTGCGATCGCGTTATATTTATTGATAAAGGGGAAATCATAGCGGATGATACGCCAGAAAATCTTGCAAAGACAATTGAGGTTTCGCATGTGGAACTCCTCATAACGGATGGGCTCAAACGGGCAGTGGAATATTGCAGGGAAGAAAACATTTCGCATCGCGTGGAAGGACGCTATATGTGGGCTGATGTCAAAGAACTCATGATCCCGAATTTCTTGCGCGGGCTTATGGATAAAGGAGTTTTTTATAGTGAAATAAGCATTGATAAGCCGACGCTTGAGGACTATTTTCTTCAGGTCGCGGTAAAAAAACAATGAAGATACATCGGATTTTCGCAATGACACTGCGGTATCTCTTTGCCTTTCGGCATAATCTCGATCGCATCACGGATGCGTTTTATTGGCCTACGGTTGATCTTGTGTTATGGGGGCTTACGAGCGTGTATCTGACTTCTTCTCTCTCGCGTACCTCTCAAGGGGTTGCGGTGGTGGTTTCAGGAATCGTGCTTTGGGTGGTGGTGTGGCGGGGGCAGGCGGAAGTTGCCGTTAACGTGCTGGAAGAATTTTGGGACTGGAACTTGATAAATCTTTTTGTAAGTCCGCTGAAATTTTCCGAATGGATTGCTTCATTCCTTTTGATCGGCGCAATAAAAGCAGCGGTAAGTTTTTCGTTTGCCATGGGGGTGGCATATATGCTGTATGATGTAAGAGTGTTTGATGTCGGGGCGTATCTCATTCCTATGGGGATTTTGTTGATCATGACCGGTTGGTGGTTTGGATTCCTTGTCGCGGGACTTATCCTGCGCTACGGAAAAAAAGTGCAATCGTTTGCATGGACGCTCATTTTCGCGATCGCTCCATTTTCTGCGGTATTTTATCCGTTATCTGTTCTTCCGTGGTGGGCGCAAAAGATTTCAATCTTTGTTCCCACGAGCTATATTTTTGAAGGGATGCGCACGTTAATCAGCGGCGGAACACTTAATTTTTCCACGTTTGCGCTTAGTTTTTTTCTCAATATCGTGTACCTTTGCCTCGCGCTGATTTTCCTGTACAAGAGTTTTGAAAAGATCATGGACAAAGGACTTGGAAAAGGGCGCGGGTAGGATTCTTGTCTTTTCACCCGCTTTATGACGGAGTAACTTTTATCTTGACCTTATCGCGGGATTGTCCTATTATGACACTATGATTCGTATAGCGACCAAAAACTATATTAGAATTCCCAAGGAGGAATATATACGATTAAAACAGCTCCAAAAATACTTTGGAACTTTTTGGAGTTATTTTGAACATCTTCAGGAAATTAAAAAAGCGCGGGAAGAAATAAAAGTAGGGAAAACTATTGCGCAAGAGGATTTATTCCAAAAGCTGGGGTTATAGAATGCTATGGAAATTCACTATACATATAAAGCGGCGGATGATTTGGAACGATTGCCGCGAGATGTTCAAAAGCGCATCGCAGAAAAGATGCGCTTTTATGCAAATCAAAAAGACCCGCTGAAGTTTGCAAAACGGCTCACGGATCCAGCGGAGGGCGAGTTTCGTTTCCGTATCGGGATGTATAGAGTATCGTGTGATGCGATAGAGGGAAAAATATTTGTTTTGAAAATCGCTCCGCGCGACAAAGCGTATTAAAATAGGATAGTTTGATGCACCGGGGAATTGCCACATTCACATTAGACACCGGTCAATGCCCAAAATGGCTGTTTGAGCGGATGGTAAAGTTGGGGCGGGAAATGGCGCGGGTATTGATAGAAGAATACGGAGCGGATGAATTTATCCGGCGGATTTCTGATCCAGTGTGGTTTCAGTCTTTGGGAACGGTGCTCGCGTTTGATTGGAACGCATCGGGTTTAACCACTATTCTTACCGCGGCTTTGAAAGAAGCGATCCGAGGCGAAGAACGGAATTTTGGAGTTTTCATCTGTGGCGGAAAAGGAAAGACATCGCGCAAAACTCCGGAGGAAATTCAAAGGTGGGGTCAGTGGATCGGACTTCCGGAAACAGGAACGCAAAACCTCGTGTACAATTCAAAAATGAGCGCGAAAGTTGATTCCGCGCTTGTACAGGACGGGTTTCAACTCTATCATCACTCGTTTTTCTTTTCACGAAACGGCGCATGGAGCGTGGTGCAACAAGGGATGAACGCAAGCGAGGGAACAGCGCGCCGCTATCATTGGTACTCCCAAAGCATTAGTGATCTTGTGTGCGAGCCGCATACGGCAATATCTTCCCAGTCAATCGGTGAGAACGTCTTAAATATGGTTGCGGCAAAAAGCACGGATACGCGCAATCGTTCAACCGAGCTTGTGCACTCGGGCTACGCGCCGCTCATGAAAGAAATCCAGATTATCCGCAAGCATTCGTCTCGTCTTTCGCAGATGATCGCTATGAAAAATAACGGCGGAGAGCAATTAACACTGCTCAATCTTGAGGATACTGAATTTCATTCCCATCCGGTGATAACCGAGGACTTTTCCAAGAGCAAATACCTTGAAAAAATCTTGGCGCGGGTAACCGACGAGAAACCGGAAAATTACGAGAAGCTAATTGCAATGGAAGGTGTAGGCGCAAAAACCGTGCGCGCGCTTGCCCTTGTCTCCGAAGTAATTTTCGGAGCAAAACCCTCGTACGAAGACCCGGCGCGGTATAGTTTCGCGCATGGAGGAAAAGACGCAACTCCTTATCCGGTGGATCGCAAAACATACGACAAAACAATTGAAATGCTTTTGAAAGCGGTGAGGAGAGCAAAAATAAGTCCGGTGGAAAAAGAGAAAGTGATAAAGCGGCTTGCGTATCCAAAGCGCCAATACACCGCTATTGACTTTTATGCCGCATTATAATAGGATTTATGTAAAGTACGGACAGTTCTTTGGTAAAAAATAAGATAAGGAGGCTCGCATGCTGGACTTGGAAATCAGAGAAAGAATATTGGTTGCTAAAGCTTATTTAGAGGCACTGGCTGATACGCTTGAAGCAAAACAGGAAAAAAGCGCTGAAGAAGAAACGTTCCTTCCCATATTTCAGACATTTTTCACGATAGACGCGGGCGTATTAGATCGGGGATTTGAATATCTTGCGACCATAGAATGTCAATCTCTTCTGCGCGGACTCTTGCGTTGGTATCCGCAACATAGGGATATTCTTTTGAGACGGCTTTCCCCGGATATCTTTGATCAGCATGTTAAGTTATTTGAAGATATGCTTCGGTAATAAGCGCTTTTTACTTTCTATCGTTCTTTTTTATAACGTGTTGATAACCGACTATTGTCGGTTATTTTTCTTAGAAACTGTCTGAAAAGCGCTTTTCGATGGAAAAATAGCCAGATTTTCAAGGAAAAATCATTGATGTATATTGATGTATGACGAAGGAATATCAACACAAAGATATTTCAAGGAGTACATCAATGATGTGTACGCGCATATGGCTCGTTTTTGCCGAAAGGGCGCTTTTTAGACAGTTTCTTGCAGCCATTTATGACCAAAGAGAAATTTATCCAAACCATAACCAAATGGTATTCCTATAATAAAGAATCCTTTCATTTTCCTTGGCGCAATACCCGCGATCCGTACCAGATTTTTGTTTCCGAAATAATGCTCCAGCAAACGCAGATTGTACGGGTGATTCCAAAATACGAGGAGTGGCTCAAGGAATTTCCCACGCTTGAATCGCTTGCCAAAGCGCCGTTTCCAAAAATTCTCAAAGTATGGCAGGGGATGGGATATAACCGCCGGGCGCGGTATCTAAAGGACACCGCAGAAATTGTTGTCCGAAAGTATAACGGACAAATTCCTCGCGATCCGCAAACGCTTGAAAGATTTCCGGGTATCGGACATTATACGGCGCGCGCGATTACATGTTTTGCGTATGGGAGATGCGAGCCGTTTTTGGAAACAAATATCCGGCGCGGGCTTATCCATTTTTTCGGAAACTCGCCTCATTTGTCTGTCATTGCTCACCCCGTTAGAATTCGAAATTCTAACGGGGTGAGCAAAGCGAAACAATCTCGACACGTCGGGATTGCCGCATCCCGACAAGTCGGGACTCGCAATGACATGCGGCAAGAGAAGATTTCTGACGGAATACTCCTCGCGATTCTTTCTCGTCTTGAGCCGAAAACAAAAAAACGCGAGTGGTACTATGCGTTAATGGACTATGGACGCGAAGTGCTGGGGAAAATGTCCGATAACCCCAATCGTCGCGCAAAACACTATCGGACACAATCAAAGTTTCTGGGCTCACGCCGCTATGTCCGCGCAAAGATTGTTTTGTATCTTGTGTCAAAGCGAAATGGGGTAAATAGAAAGGAGTTGCTTCATCTCCTCAAGAAGGATTTACACACGAAAGATTTTCTTACTCCTCATGTATTTGATTGGGTTCTTAATGATCTTAGCCGAGACAAGTTAATTACTCGCAAAGCAAACAAGTGGATAATTCTTTCGTGAGTCGTGTTATAGACCTACTGCACAATAATTTTCGTGACGAAATTTCAGAATTTTGAGACAAAATCGCTGAATAAATTTTGCGGCTTATCTGGAGGATACGCCAAAAAATTTTGAGGCGATTTTGGCCGAAATTCTGAAGTTGCAGTAGAAGGATTATTGTGCAGTAGGTCTTATGTATATTGTGTATCGTTCTTCTACTGGGCATGCCAACTGCTTGGGAGTTTCTCCATCCAATGGAGTAACTACTCGTACTGACTTCTCACACGACAAGATGTTCATACAAACAGGTGGCATATGCATGCTTTTCTCATGTATAGATTGAATTGCAGTAGAGAGCCATATATATCTTCCGAAATCTTTCCCATGGAATATACCCTACCACTAAAATTCATCCCACGATCGTGGGATGAATTTTAGTGGATGCCCATGGAACTTCGGCATTGTACCATTGCTCACACTGCGAAAGCACCATTTCCTTCAAGGAAAGAACAAAGGGAAAGTTGTATCACTGGGTGTGCCCCCACACTTACTTTTGCTCAATTCTTGTATGGCCATCATTCTTTCATGTTTTTTCTTCAATGAAAGAACAAGGACACGCTCCACACACATGGAATTGGAAAAGCCATAAGCAAAAGTAGGTGTGGGGGTGTGGATAACT
>VMFQ01000064.1 GCA_007376125.1 Parcubacteria group bacterium Gr01-1014_33
AGTTGAAAGCGATTCACCCTTAAACGGTTTGGCGCGCCCAGTAGAGGACGCGGACTGGCTTCGCCAAAAAGAATACTTGTCCGCATTCTTCTACTGGGCGCGCAAAGTTGATATACGGGGTTGACGGAAATCCAAGTTTTTGATACTGTTTTATGGTCTTCTCTATTTGTCCTCTTTCGGGTATTGCGCTATGGGAGTATGAGAGATATACTAAAAAGCGAGGACGGATTATTTTTATTTATTAATGAACAAAGAGAAGAAAGGAAAAACCTATCATGAGGGAGTGGTGATGGAGAGTCTTCCCAACACGATGTTTAAAGTCAAACTAGAAGACGGAAGAGAAATCCTTGGCCATCTCTCGGGTAAAATGCGGTTACACTATATCCGCGTGCTTCCGGGCGATCGCGTAGTGGCAGAGATGAGTCCTTACGATGAGACAAAGGGAAGAATTGTGCAAAGAATGAAATAGATAAAACAGTCCCTCTCAAGCGGGACAACACGAACAGACACGAAAACTGTTCGAGCAGTTCGTGGTATATGCTGTTCGTGCAATTCTGTTCATATTTCGTGTAATGAAAGTACGATCTTCGGTAAAAACAATGTGTGCAAAGTGTAAAGTGGTGCGCCGGAAAGGCCGGCTTTTTGTGATTTGTCCCGGAAATCCGAAGCATAAACAGAGACAAGGGTAAAATTGAGTTATGAATCTAGAATCATGAATAATAAAATAATAAGGAGTGATACAATATTCTTTAACACATTTCCCATAATTCATAATTCTATATTCTTGATTCTTCCGTATGCGTATCGCAGGCATTACTATTCCTGATAACAAAAAGATTGAATACGCGCTTCCCTATATTTACGGAGTTGGTTTGTCGTCCGCAAAAAAGATTGTAAAGCAGGCGCAAATAGACAGCAATAAGCGTGCCAAAGATCTCAATCCTCAAGAAGTGAACCGGGTTCGGGAGATTCTTGAAAAAGACTATAAAGTGGAAGGGGATTTACGCAGGGAAATAATGCTTAACATCAAGCGTCTGAAAGAGATTCAAGCGTATCGCGGATTTCGGCATATGCGGGGACTTCCGGTACGCGGCCAGCGCACCAAGACAAATTCCCGTACGCGCCGCGGCAACGTGCGCAAAACCATGGGATCGGGAAGAAAAACCGCGGCAAGTCCGACGTAAAATGCAGAATTATGAATTAAGAAGTATGAATTACGAATAATTAAATTGAGATGATACATAGAAAATCAAGCGGTCTTATTCGTAATTCTTAATTCCTACTTCGTTATTCAACCTAAAAAATGGGTAAAAAACGCGTTATTAAAAAATCAGGAGATACCTCTGGACAATCCGGCGAAACAAGACCGGCGCATTCGGTGTCTGCCAAGTCGTCTCATGGGAAGATTGTGCGCGGGATTGCATTTGTAAAAGCGACGTATAATAATACCATGATCACGATTGCCGATGATGAGGGAAACGTGCTTGGATGGGCTTCTGCCGGGGCGCTTGGGTTTTCCGGGGCAAAAAAGGCAACACCTTTTGCCGCGGCGCGCGTTGCCGAAGCGGTCGCGGAAAAAATAAAAAAAACCGGGATGCAGGAAGTACGCGTGTTGGTAAAAGGAGTAGGATCGGGTCGGGATTCTGCGGTGCGCGCGCTTGCAAATCACGGACTCGCAATCATGGGGATTAAAGATATAACCCCTATTCCGCACAATGGACCGCGTCCAAAAAAAGTGAGGAGAGTATAGGAGTAATCTCGGAATTACGAATGTAAGAGTAATATACGAATATACAAATCAGAAGAATTTTTATTCGTATATTTGTATATTTGCGTTTGATTCGTAATTCCGAGATTACTACAAACGATGCCAAAACTATTAGAAAAGACAGAACGCCGTTTAGGGGAGAAACTTTTTATCAAGGGCGAGCGATGTATCGGTCCTAAATGCGCCTTTGCCAGAAGAGCGTATCCTCCGGGAGCGCATGGAAAAAAACGTGCGCGGAAACGTGAAGCGTCCGGCTTTGCAAGTCTTTTAAATCAGAAACAAAAACTGCGCTTTATCTACGGACTTGACGATAAAGATATTGCGCGGTATAGTACTCTTGCTTCTTCAAAAAGGGGCATCTTCGGCGCTCTTTTAATTGAGTTTCTTGAAAAGCGCCTTGATAATATTATTTTCCGTATTGGTTTTGCGGAGTCCCGCCGCGCCGCGCGCCAGCGCATAAGCCATGGACACGTGCTGGTGAATGGGAGGACGGTAAGAATCCCCTCATATTCTGTGGGCAAAACAGATGAAATTTCCTTAAAAGAAAAGATTCTGCATTCTCCGCTCTACGCCGGATTTGGGGAACGGCTGAAAAAAAATAGTAAGATTCCGAAGTGGCTTTTACTTGACCCCCAGAAACAGAGCGCGAAAGTTGTGGGAACTCCGGAAGAAGCAGATGCCGCTCTCCCTATTGACATTACAAAAATAAAGGAATTTTATTCACGGTAAAGCACGAACAGACCTTGAACAGTCCCGCTCAAAGCGGGACACACGAAGAGACTTCGAACACAGACCGTCCGAAAACTCATTTTCTTACGATTTCTGAACGAAATTCCGGCTTATCTACATAAGCGAAATTGTGAAAAAGAGAGTTTTCGGACGGTCTGACACGAACAGCATGAAAACTGTTCGCGCTGTTCGTATAATTTTGTTCGTGTCTGTTCGTATAGTATGATCCCACTATCCGCTTTTCCCAAAGTAGTCTCTCAAGAAGGCGCACGCGCCGTTTTTGAGATTGAAGGACTTTTTCCCGGGTACGGACAGACTATTGGCAATAGTCTGCGCCGCGTGCTTCTTTCGTCCCTTGAAGGCGCAGTAATAACATCCATAAAAATTGAAGGGGTAGGACATGAGTTTTCAACGATTGAAGGAGTAATGGAGGATGTGGTTGAGATTATTTTGAATTTGAAGCAAATGCGGTTTCGAGTACACGAACCTGGGCCTTTTACCGTCACACTTGCGGCAAAAGGCGAGCAGGATGTAAGCGGCAAAGATTTTGACCATCCCTCGCAAGTGGAGGTTATCACAAAAGACGTCCATATCGCGACGTTGAGCGCGAAAAAAGCGAGTCTCAATATTGAAGCGGTGGTTGAGTCCGGACTTGGATATGTGCCGGTTGAGGCGCGAAGCAAAGAGAAAGTGGAGGTGGGGACGATTGCGCTTGACGCGGCATTTTCTCCGGTGCGTCACGTAAATTATGAAGTGGAAAATATGCGCGTGGGCGATCGGACCGACTACAATCTTTTGCGTCTCCATATTGAGACCGACGGGTCGCTTACGCCGCATGAAGCATTTCAGCGCGCGGCAGACATTCTTGTCCAGCAGTTCTCAGTGTTGAGCAAAGGATTTGCGGAAGATAACGCAGATGGGGAAACGCGCATGCCGAAAGGGGCCGGGTGGGGATCTCTTCCTGAAAAGGAGAACCGCTTTGAAGAATCTGAAACAAAGGAAGAATCGGTTCTGAAGATAAAACTTGAAGACCTGTCTCTCTCAAGCCGGACACTCAATGTCCTTCGCGAGGGAGGGATAAAGACCGTAGGCGGACTTTTAAGGAAGCGTGAAGAAACGCTTCGTGAGATTGAAGGCATGGGAGATAAGGGAATACAAGAGGTTAAGAAAGCATTGGGAAGTATTGGGGTTGGGTTGAAAGAATAAACGTAACGCCAATACGCTAATTCGCGCGAATGACGCTAATACATCCTACGTAACCTCCCTTTACTGATGGTATAAGATAGAAATATGGTAAATATAATTGCTATTATTTTTTTAGGGATTGGCTATAGGACTTTTTATTCATAAAGAGTTCTTCTTATTCCTTCTCCAACAATTCCTAAGGAAGAAGAAGGAGGGATTTTCTATTCGCGTTATAGTAATGAGGCATTTAAAGAAAGGAAGAAAATTTGGACGGGAACGGGACATCCGTAAAGCTCTTATGAAGAGTCTTGCCTCTTCATTTTTTATGGCGGGGCGCATTGAAACAACCGAAGCAAAAGCAAAGGAATTGCGCCCTATGGTTGAGAAGATCATCACGCGTGCAAAAAAGGAAACGCTTGCAAACCGGCGGATACTCGGAAAGTTATTTTCCGACAAAACAACGGCGCATATTTTTACGCATGCCCGCGCGTTTGGAAACCGCAACGGCGGCTACACGCGTATCATAAAAACCGCAAGACGCCGAAGAGATGACGCGCGAAGGGCGATAATTGAGTTGGTGAAATAGGTGTGCTGCGGAATACGAATATGCCGTAACGCCAATACGCTAATTCGCATATCCCGATCCCGACAGAGTCGGGATCGAGGATACTCGACTTCCTTATTTAAATTTTTATAATGAAAGTCGGGACATTCGCGTATTGGCGTTGTATTTCGTAGCCCTTTCGTGATGGAATACAAAATTGATGCTTCCAATAAAATACTCGGTCGTCTCGCATCGGAGGCCGCTTTTCTGCTTCGGGGAAAAGACACTCCCGCGTTTTCTCCCTCTGCAATATCCGCAAATAAGGTTATTGTGACGAATACCGATACCATCCGCGTAACCGGAAAAAAAGAAGAGCAAAAATTGTATCGCTGGCATTCAGGGTATCACGGAGGACTCAAAGAGCGGACGTTGAGAGAAATGCGCGCGATGGACTCCCGTAAAATAATTTTGCATGCCGTGATGGGGATGCTTCCTAAAAATAGGCTCCGCAGGAAAATTATCAAGAATCTCATTCTTTATAAAGGGGAGAAATAGTTGATTATGGAAACGGATTCTGAAACAACCAAAAAGCCAAAAAAAACACCTTCGCGCGCGCGTGCGCCGGCAAAAAGAAATAAAGAAGATCTTAAAAACCAGAAAGAAGCGCCAAGACAGGGTGCGGAAGAGCACACGGAAAAGAGAGCGGAAAAACCCGCTCCCGCAGTCCATGAGGAACCAAAATTCAAGAAACCGGACCGATATTTTGAAGCGGTAGGACGGAGAAAAACTGCAGTTGCGCGCGTGCGGCTTTTTACCCGCGCCGGAGAATTTACGGTAAACCAAAAGCCATACGCCGATTACTTTTCCGCGTTTGAACTTCAGAGAACCGCCGAGGATGCGTTGAAAAAAATGAAGCTTTTTGAGCGTTTCAGAGTGTCCATAAAAGTTTCCGGAGGAGGATTGCACGCCCAAGCAGAGGCCGTGCGCCATGGACTTTCGCGGTGCCTTATTAAGTTCAATCCTGATTTTCGCAAACGGCTCAAGCGCGCGGGATTTTTGCGCCGCGATCCGCGCATAAAAGAACGTAAAAAATTCGGACTTAAAAAAGCAAGGCGGGCTCCCCAATGGGCTAAAAGGTGATTTGTGTATTTATGTCTTCTTCGGTGAAAACCATCGCATAACTATGAACTTCTTCTATCTCACCCTTGCGATCGTGGCTTTGGCGTTTGCCATCATCCTCTATCCTGCATTGAGAGCCCACTCGCGCAAGCGATAGACATAAGACCTCTTGCATAATAATTTTTGTGTCAAGACGCGAGGCGGATTTCGTAGCAACGAAATCGCCTCGCGTCTGCGAAATTTCGATATTTTGAGCG
>VMFQ01000008.1 GCA_007376125.1 Parcubacteria group bacterium Gr01-1014_33
ATTGCCGCCACGCTCCCCCAAAGCACAGCATTGGGAACTCCGAAAATAGCAAACCCCGCCGAGGTCAACACTCCCTGCGCGAGCGCGATTAAAAGATTTCCTTTCATCACCGCGTTAATCGCCGTCTCCAGCTTTTGAGAAATTGCTTCGTCATCGGCATCCGAAAGGGGGCTTAACGCGATAATAGCCGTTTTTAATTTTTGTCCATCTTTTAACAGATAATAAAGAGCGACAAGGAATATAAAGGAGCTGACTGTCATTTTTGCCAAGCTCCCGAATACAGAGCCGAGATGCTGGAGCAGCCAGCTTAGCCCCTGCTTAAGATATTGATCAATACTCAAAGAAAAATCTTGTGTGGCGGGAAAATAATTTTGGAAGCTCACCAGTAAATCCCCACACCAAACAGTTTGGTGTGGGGGTAAACAGTTGAAGATATTAAGAACGGCATTTTTTCCGCCGCCCCCCATAAGAAAAGAGTAGAGTTGTTGGGTTTCTTGAAAGATTTGTACTCCTAAAAATATAAGCGGGGTAAAAATAAGGGCAACCACAATGAGGACGGTGGCGAGCGCTGAGAGTCCTTGCCTCCACGCCAAAGATTTTGGTGTGGGGGCTTGCCGTCCGTAAGTTATTCCTACTATTTTTTGATAGACGGGTTGCAGGACGGTCGCAAAAACCATTGCCAAGGCGAGCGCGTAGAGAAAGGGACGAAAGATAAAAAAGGCGAGTACAAAAGTTCCCGCAAGAACGGCGAGTAAAAAATATAATTGTGGTTTTCGGTCATTCATATATTATTTTGTGGGTTCTTGTCCTTTGACATCCATATTCTCCTTTTAAATAACCTACTCTAAAGTAACGAACAACATTCAAAAAGCCATTATTTAATCATCCGTTTCAGCTTCTTATGAAATCGCCATTCATTAATATAGTCCGCGAAAATGACGGTGATGCCGGCGACGATAGACTCCGTGGAACCGATCGCGGCAAGCGCCCAGCCATTATGTAGTATCCCAAGCAATGCGCCCGCCATACCCGCAAACGGAGCACATACCGCTCCAAGCAAAAGCCCAAATCGCGCGGGATTGGTAAAATCCTGTTTCACCGCCATTCGCATACGCATGCGCGGATCAGAATAATTTACTTTTTCTTCTTCCGCCAGCTTGCCAATATTTTTACGATACATAAAAATTGATTGGATCGCGGTGGTTAAAGAAAGCGCTACGGCGGAAAGACCAAAAATAGCGCCGCCCAAAAGAATCTTTCCCGCTTCAAGAAATCCCTCAACGGAAAATGCACCCCACGTGGCGAGCGCGAATACGGGAATTAAAATCAGGCCGCGGCGCGCGAGTTCGCGCCATGTAAACCCCGATCCGCGCAATGCCATAATTTCCGCGGATTCGCCAAGTAAGTCATCGGCGGACGCCGCAAAAACCTTCCCGAATCCCCGCGCATATTTTTCAAGAATATGCGCAACTGGCCCGACAATCAAAAGCGCTTTAATAATACTTTGCGCAATTTTCGTGCGTTCCCGCGCATTATCGGCAATCACTCGAAATACCGAATAATCTACGGCAAACGGATAAATAATTTCAGAAAGCTCGGTCATCAAACGCTGTTCGTGCGATTCAATTCCCTTATTTTCTTCATCAATCAAGACCAACCGCTTAAAACGCAGGCGATCGCGCACAATTGTCTTAACGGCGGCGTCCAAATCCTCACTATGCTCCCGCGCGCGCAGATAATCCGCTTCCATGAACTTTGGCAGATGCTTATCACGCAATAATGTAGGAAGCCATGTTACGATATAATTTCTTTGACTATGAACGCTGATAATATGCACCGCCCTTAAAATGTTTTCCGGAGTGCGCAGAACTGTCCGAACGCCGATTGCCTTTCCTTGTGACAAAATCGCCCGAATCTTTTCTTTATATTCGGGTGATTGCTTAAAAATAAAACGAATTTCCAATGGTAAATACTTTTCCCAATCACATTCTTCGGGAAGCGAAATTACCTCCATGTGATACGTTCCCATTGGAGATTTTCGCGGCGGCAGCGTATTTTTTTGGAAGAATTTGAACATAAAAGAGATTATTTCTTACGCAATAATTTTTTTATAGTGTTACCATGCTCCTCCGATAAAAGAATTTTCTTATTTCCTCCACAAGAACGATGGAAGACGCAATCGGGATAATAACGAGCCATTCCGAGAGCTCAAGCGGCGTGGTGCGCAGAAACTTCTGCATGAGCGGATTATACACTACTAAAAGTTGCAATGAGATAATAATAAGCGTGGCCCCCACCAAGAATTTATTGGAGAGTGGATTCATCTGGAATATGGATTTTGATTCGTGCCGACAGTTCCATGCATTGAACCATTGGAATACCGCAAGCGTCGTCAATGATATTGTCCAGGCCTTGGCAAGATCATTTTCAAAATATCCTTTGAAAAGAAAAAGTGTTCCGATCATCATGGGTATAGCCATGATACACATTCTTTGCACCATAAGTTTGTCAACAAGATACTTTTTCGGCCGCTCAAAGTTACCGCGGAGCAATCCTTCTTCTTTCGGCTCCATGGCAAGCGCCACATCAAGGAAACCATCAGTAACAAAGTTGAGCCAAATAATCTGCGCCGGCAAAAGTGGGAGAGGATACCCTAAAAGAAGCGCGCCAATAATTGTCAATGCTTCTCCCCAGCTTGTAGAAAAGAGATAGAGGATCACTTTTTTGATTGTTTTGTAAATGCTTCTGCCTTCTTCTACAGCTGATATGATACTCCCGAAATTATCATCCAAAAGTACAATGTCCGAGGCCTCTTTTGCCACCTCGGTGCCAATCTTCCCCATTGCTACGCCAAGGTCAGCGGCAACGAGCGAGGGAGCGTCATTTACTCCGTCTCCGGTCATCGCTATTATCTCCCCGCGCGCCTTATACGCCTTGATAATTCTCAATTTGTGTTCCGGCGTCACGCGCGCAAATACCGAGGTTTTAGCTAATTTTTCGTTCATCTCGGCATCGGAAAAAGCATCAATGTCTTGTCCGGTAAGAATAGTATCCCCATCCTGATAAACCCCCACACCAAAATCTTTGGTGTGGGGGTAAATACCAGCTTCTTTGGCAATCGCTTGCGCTGTAATTTTATGATCCCCTGTAATCATCACCACTCGAATACCTGCGGCATCCGCTTTTCGCATCGCATCTCGCACCTCTTCCCGGAGCGCGTCTTTCATACCAAAAAATCCCACAAAAGTAAGTGATTTAATTTCTTCGGGTGTAAGTATCTCCGGCACTTCGCGGGTTTCGGCTAATGCGACAACCCGCAACCCTTCTTGTGACATGGAAAGAAAAACAGATTCCAATTCTTGTTTCCCTTCTTTTGATAAATGATAACTTTTGCCTGCCCCTTCGGGGTCGCCGCGCCATATTTTTTGTGAAAGACCGAGAATTACTTCCGGCGCGCCGACAACTGTCAGAATTTTTTGGTTCTCGGTTTTGTGAATCGTAGCGTGGTACTTGAGTTTGTAATCAAACGGAATTTCGCCAACCAGCGGCGACTCTCGCTCTACATCATCTTTGTGAAACCCAAGCTTCTCGGCGAACACAAGCATTGCCGCTTCAGTCGGATCGCCGGCAACACGCCATACTTTCTCTTCTTCCGAAAACATCACGTGGGCGTTGGCGCAAAACGCGGCAATCTTTCCCGCAAAAAGGAGTTCCGGGTGATTCACCGAATCAATCACGCTCCCGTCTAATTGAATTGATCCCTTCGGCTCATAACCAACTCCGCCAACTTCAAAAAATTTTCCATCCACACCCGTCTTGCCCGCTTCGCCCGCGAAGCGAGACGAGCCGGCGAGCAGGTATACTTTCTGGATTACCATCTCATTTTTTGTGATGGTGCCTGTTTTATCCACGGCGATAATGCGAGCTTGTCCCAGTGCTTCCACCGCCTGAAGTTTTTTTACCAAAGCATTGCGCTTTGACATTCTCCACACACCAGTTGCAAGTACCAAAGTCATCACAATAGGAAGCCCCTCGGGAATAATTGAGACCGAAAGCGAAACCACGGTAGTGAACATCTCCTTTACCGATTTTCCCGAAACAATGCCAAGCAAAAACAACAAAGTACTAATACTTGCGACAGTGATAATGATGAGCCGCGAGAGATAGCGGATATTGGTCTTGAGAGGAATTTCAGTATCAATCGCTGCAATCTCTTTGGAAATTTTTCCAATAATGGTTTTGTATCCTGTCGCGACTACGATTGCTTTGCCGTTTCCGGCAAGAATATGCGTACCTTTAAATATCATGTTTTTCTGCTCTGCCGTAGGCAAGCCCCCACCACCAAATTTTTGGTGTGGGGGCAAGTCAACCCCTTCCAAAGTATCAGCAATTTTGTGCACCGGCTCTGATTCGCCCGTAAGAGCCGCCTCGTCAATCTTGAGATTTGTGGCCGCGATTATTCGCGCATCCGCAGGCGCTTTCTCGCCTTCCTGCATAATAATGATGTCGCCGGGCACCACTTCGCTGTCAGACACAATAAGCTCTTTTCCTTCACGAAGCACGGTCGCCTTCGTCTCCACGAATTTCTTGAGTGCACGAAGTGTGTTTTGTGCCCTACCCTCTTGGATTGTCCCGACAATGGCATTGAAAAGAAGCACGGCAAGAATAATTGAACCGTCTATAGTTTCTCCCATCGCAAAAATAATCATGCTTGCCGCAAAAAGAATGTAAATCAGCGGACTTTGGAACTGGCGCAGGAAAATAACGTGGATGCCGTCCACCTTCCCTTCGGGAAGTTTATTAGGTCCGTATTCTTTGAGACGACGCCCTGCTTCCTCTCTCGTTACACCATGTTCACCGGAATGTAGCGCATGGAAAGTTTCGGGCAATGTTTTTGAATGCCACATATCGTTCACCCCGTTAGAAATTTTCTGTTTTTGTAATTCCATAGATATTTCTCTAGTATACCCCGTTAGAGAACTCGCGCGGGGTATTCTCTAACGGGGTAAAATGCTTTTTACCACCCCTCATATCAATAATAAAATTCTACCTTCCATAATAATCAAATTTTTGCTTTAGAAACTCATAATCTATTTTTATAAAAAACCTCTTGGCACACATGTTGGGGATAACTTGACTTTGATTTTCTACTTTTGTTCTATTATAATTGAGATACAGGAAATAAGTCAAGCATCTTAAAGCCTATGCTTACAAAACGCCAAAAAGAAGTTTTGGACTTCATAGAAAAATACTCGCGAAAGAAAGGATATGCTCCTTCGTTTGAAGAGATCAGAAAGCGGCTTAAACTCGCCTCTGTTTCAACTGTCCATTTTCATATCTCAAAACTCAAAGAAGGCGGCTATTTAGGAAAAATAGATCACAAGGCGCGTGGAATCAGTATCTCCGAAAAAGAACCTTTAGTAAAAATCCCCCTCTTGGGAACTATCGCCGCGGGTGAACCCATAGAGGCAATCCGTCAAAACGAATTTATTGCCGTTCCTAAAACTAAACTGCCGAGTGCCGGCAATTTCTACGCTCTCCGTGTAGTCGGCAATAGTATGATTGACGAAAACATCAAAGATGGAGATGTCGTATTAGTAAAACAGCAGGATGTGGCGAAAAATGGAGAGCGAGTCGTTGCCTTGATAGACAACTACGAGGCAAGATTAAAAAGATTTCTTAGAAAACAGGAACGAATTCAACTGCAGGCAAATAAAAAAATGCTGACAAGAAAAAAATGCCCTGCTTGCGGGCTAAAAGAAGATCCTGATGGTCGATGCCGATGTGTCAATCGAGATGCTTGGTAAGTAAGCATATTTCAAGAAGACATAGAGATATGTGCCATGTTAATCTTCAATGAAATAATCAGAGTCAATTTTTTTAATATCATAACTGATAATCTTTGATACACCAATATCGCCATCAATCATAAATTGCGCCAACAATTCTCCGTCAATGAGAATGACTCTATGGGGAATATGCTTCACATATTCTTTTGCTTCTTTGGTAAAATACGAAGGAGCAATAATCACTCCCTTGTTGGCGTTATTTTTTACCAAACTTCCAACAAAATCTCTAATAACTGGTTCCCCTATCGCATTCTCCCATCGCTTTGCTTGAATGTAGATTATGTCGAGACCGAGTTTATCTTCTTTGATAATACCATCGATACCTCCATCGCCACTTCGCCCGATTACCGTACCTGCATCGCTCGCAAATCCTCCATAACCCATTTTAAGTAGTAAATCCACTACAAGTTTCTCAAAGAAAGATGAAGAACATTTTTTAACCATCTCCAATATTTCTTGCGACAAGTCACGCCGAATATTTTGATACCCATACTCAAGTAAATCAGATGGATTTTGAATATCAACCTCTTTTTCTTTCCCCCATGACGGTGGTTCTAATCCGGGAAGTTGTTTCAGAAAATCAGGATCAATTTGTGAGGAACTAATTTTCAGCGCTTCAATCCCTCTTTGGGATATTTTAATGTATCCTCTTTTGGGATGTTCTAATAAACCAGCGCGCACAAGAAAAGATCGCGCAAATCGGACTCTATTACGAAAGATATTATCGTTTCCACTCGGATACTGTTGATTCTTTTCATTATCTGAAAGGCGAAAGTGATTTGCCAATAAATCTACCACTTCATTTACATGATGGTCTACTCCATCCATAACGGCTTTCAATAGAGGAAGTAATATTTTAGATTGTGTAGGAATTGCCATAATTTCACCTTTACTTTAGCAAGAAAAACAGGAGTGAGCAATAGGTTGCTCGCCTGATGTTGTGACTGTGCCATCTCCAAAAACTGATTCAGCAACATAGCCTGCGTGTATTTGAGTAGAACCCATCTCAAAATTAGTTCTCTGTCATTCCCGACTTGATCGGGAATCCAAATTGTCCTTTATGTACTGGATTCCCGCTTTCGCGGGAATGACACGATAAGGCTAAAAATCAATTTTGAGATATTAAGTTCTAATCTAAACTGCGCCAGTTTCTAATAACATTTGATTTTGATGCCCTCGGGCAGATTCGAACTGCCATTTCGAGCTTCGGAGGCCCGTGTTCTATCTTCACCCTCCCATCTTTCTGCGCGCCTATGAGGATTCGAACCCCAATTTCAGGCTTCGGAGGCCTGCGCTCTATCCATTGAGCTATAGGCGCAGAAAGATGGGAGGGCAAGTTGAACTACGAGGACACTTGGATTGAATCACGAATCCCCGAAGGAGACGCTCCGCGTCCCTACGGAGCAGGTGCGAATTATGAATTACGATAGGATTAAAAGACTCAACTTCTCTTAGTCGTACTTCGTAATTCGTGCTTCGTAATTCGCTTTATTTCAACCCGATCTGCATCTCATACAGCCGCCTGTATTTCCCGTCGGGAATTTTGATGAGATCCTGATGCGTTCCCTGCTCCGCGATCACTCCTTTTTCCAGCACTAAAATCATATCGGCTTTTCGCACCGTAGACAACCGATGGGCAATAATAAACGTAGTCTTTCCTTGCATGAGTTTTTCCAGCGACTCGGAAATAAATTTTTCGGAGCGCGCGTCAAGTGCGGAGGTCGGCTCGTCCAAAATCAAGATTTTCGGATTGCGCAAAATCGCCCGGGCGATCGCGATCCGCTGTTTCTGACCGGTGGAAAGTCGGATCCCGCGCTCTCCCACAATCTGATTGTATGTGCGCCCAAAGCGCTCAATGAATTCATCCGCGTGCGCCGCGCGCGCCGCATCCATCACCTCCTCATCAGTCGCGCCGAATTTTCCGTAGCGGATATTGTTTTTCACGCTGTCGTTAAAAAGCAGAATTTCCTGCGGCACCACCGCGATCGCGGAACGCAACCGGAGAAGGTTAATCGTTTCCAATGGATGCCCGTCAATGAAAATTTTCCCGGCGCTCGGGCGGTAGTAGCGGGAAATAAGCTCGGTGAGCGTGGTTTTTCCCACGCCCGATTCCCCGACCAAGGCAATGCTCTTACCCGGACGCGCGAAAAACGAAATGCCGTTTAGCACATTGTCTTTTGCCCGGCCCCCGTAGCGAAACCGGACATTCCTAAACTCAACCTCGCCTTGTATATCGGCAAACGCCGCGCTCTTTTGTGGGATATATGGTTCTGGTTCGGTTCTTAAAACTTCTTCGGCGCGCGCGATCGCGGCAATGCCGTTTTGGATCAGGTCCCAATTTCTTCCGAGCGTAACAAAGGGGCCGAAGAGGAGTGCGGCATATCCGTTGAATGCGACAAGCTCGCCGATAGTAAGCGCTCCGCCGCGAATAAGGTATACCGAGTACACGAAAAGCAAAAACTGCGTGAGGGTAATAATAAGCCGCTGGGAAAAATTAAGCTGTGTTCCAATAAGAATATATTCGTCCCACGCGCGCGCCGCGCGCAAATTAAAATTTCTGTAAAGTTTTTTCTGCTCGTACCGCTCGGCGGTCGCCTGTTTTACCGCGTGCACATTCATCACCGTATCGTACGCATCGCCGTGCGCGCGCGAATAGACGCGATGCATCGTGTGCGAAAGCCGAGAGAGCGCGGGAGCCACGCGGATTAAAATCAGCGTATAGACAAGCACCGCAACAGTAAGGAGCGCGGCAAGAATCGGCTTTATGGTAAACGCAACCGCGATTGCGATAAAAATGGAAAAAAATTGCGGGAGAAGATCAATTAAAATCCTGTTTACGATCTGGTCAAGCCAGTTGGACGCGCGTTCAATCCTCTGGAGCACCTCGCCTATTTTTCTTTTTTTATGGAATGCGATGGGAAACGTCAAAAGCCGCGAAAATCCGTTTACAATGTAGTCCGCATGGAGCAGGGCGGTCATCCGCTCTTGGCGGATATTTTTTTCGCGCTCGGTACTATCGGTGATAAGCCGCGCGAAAAGCCATATCCCGATGATCCACACAAACGGGCTTAGGCGAAATGACAAAAAAGAAATCGGCGCAGCGTTTCCCAAAAGCGCGTCAAAAAGTTTTCCTCCCAAATAGGGCGTTGCCGCATTTCCGATCGCGGACGCCACGCTCACTCCGGCAAGAATTATGAGCGCGCGCTTGTGCGGCACAAGATAGCGCGCGATAGTAACAAACCCTTTTTGATATTTTACTTTTTTTTCTTTTCGCATATGTATAATGCATTCGTATTATATCAGAAAAATCGCGCGGCACACACCGGACGGTAGCAACAATCGATAGGGCGTCCAAAAAGTCCGCACCTTGAGACGCATAATCCGCGCGAGCCGCATGCCCTACAAATATTTATTATAGCATCAAATTTTATTCTTCTATTTTATTCACGATCGTGAGGAAAATGATTTGATATATTTTTTGCTTATATGCCCAAACTGAAGCCGCCATAAACGGAAAAATGACGAATTTTTAGCATCCTCCAATGGCGGCCTACTCCGTTTCGGCCGCCGAAAAGAACTGTCAACTGCCCGGGTCGGAAGGCAAGAACCAGACGCACTCCAATTTGGTTTGTAATGAGTGTCTGCCTTACCCTCCTGCCCGGATAGTCGGAGAATATATGGTTTATAAAAGAACTATGATTTTGCGCCGAATCCCCCGCTTTAATTCGAGGCCCCTTAGCCACGAGGGCGATACGCCAAGGAGGGTTGGCATATCTTTATAAGAGCCCCGAATCAAAAGGAGTGATTTTTATATTAGACTTACTGCACAATAACCCCTTCTACTGCAATTATGATTTCGCTACGAAAAATTATTGTGCAGTAAGTCTATTTTATGTTCAACAAAAAACCCTGCTTCGCTGTCCTCTCAAGCAGTTAAAAAATCAAGAGATACATCGCACAAAACCCTACAAAACCGATGTATACCATATAGAATATACTTAATGCGCCTGATTTTTGCATAGATAGTTTGGTTATTGAATATTCCTATATTATATCAGATTATATCAAAAAGTCAACCCCCACAACTTACCAAGTAAGTGTGGGGGTTATTCCGCTTTTTTATGTATATCACCTGCTATGTGTGGCGGTCCGCCACCACCGATGCGCCAAACGCATACGGTTTTATAATCGGCTCAAAGTTATATCCCTTAATCATCCCCTTTACTCCGTCTATAAGTTCTCTTGTGGGACCGTTTTCTCCGATGTCCACATGGATCTCGTTTCCGTCCCAGAAAAACTCATCCCCCATAGCGCTTTGTAGGCGCGCGCGAATTTCCTGCGCCATGGTGATAGAGCGTATCGCTTCTTCCCATATCCGATCGCGCATGGAATGAAAAACTTTTTTGTCCGATTTTGTCCAGAAATGGATCGCGCCATTTCCCACCCGCCAAATTGTGAGCGCGGTTACCAAAGATACCGGATTTGCAGGATGCGAATCGGTCCCGATGATGATCTTATAAAACCGCTCCGGCTCTTTTTTTACAAAACCCATCACTTCTTGGATCACTTCTTCCAGAGAAAGAGTACCGTGCGATTGGCTGTGAAAAATAATATTCATAGGGAGTAATCTCGGAATTACGAATCAAACGCAAATATACGGATATACGAATACATTATAGAATCTTTTCCAATTCGTATATTATTTTAAATTCGTATATTCGCGATTACTACTTTAAAACAACGCCTTCTGCGCATCCTCCGGCAGAGTATACGTTTCGCCCGTAAGTTCCGCGCGAAGAATTCTGTTGAGCCGGAATTCCCTTACGCATTTTCGGAGGTGGCAATACGCCTCAATCTCTCCGTTTGTTTTTATTTTGTGGACATCAATCAGCCGCGATTTTTTAAATCCCATCCCGTCGCCGTCTTCCGAAGACACATATTCTATGGACATGCGCCTGCGGCCGCGAAACGCGTCTTCCACAACGCCCGCGATCGGTTTTTCCGTTTTCTCGTTCCACGACATGGGAATAGAATGGGTCTTGCCGTCCACAAACGATTCAAATAAAAGATGACCGTTCTTTTTTCCGTATTCGTACAAATCCCGCGTAAGCCGCACATCGTCCAAACAATATTTTTTCACTTCCTCCACGCGCCCCTGTTTAAACCATTCAAGCGCTTCCAGCCCGTGCCCGGATTTTTCTTCGCGTAGCGTCGCCTTTGCAAGCGCGTTTAATCCCACGCGATGCCCGAGAAAATTGGTTGCGTCTTCATATATATCGGTAAGCGCGATCCGACCCAAAAGCCCTTTGTCTTTCATATACGGCTCAAGCACCGGCAAATCAAATTGCTTTATGTTAAACCCGATAATATGCGCGGTCTTGTCTAATATGTCTTCAAATTGCGGAAGCTCGCGCTCTTCATACGCCGTAAACTCGTCCTTTCCATAAGAATACACGCCCGCAACCGAAATCCCGAGTTGCCGGATATTATGTTTTCCCCCCACATCCGCAAACGATTTTTTTGTTTCAAAATCAATAACGATGGTGTCGTGCATTTTTGCAGTATACATCAAATCTTATAAAAAATCAAAAAGCGCTTTCCCCGCAAGGGTAAAGCGCAATGACTATCATTGCATGAAATGCAATGTTCTTGATGATCTAATAATTAGCCCCGGCAAGATTGATAACCTCGTAATGCCCTTTTACCGCATCTTCACTTTGAGTGAATTTTCCCGCAAGCCACGCAATTCTGTCTTCTCTCGCCAATGAATTCCATTTTCTCGCAACATAGATAAGCTGTTCGGCTAATGCATCTTCAAATGGTTGGGCGGATTTATAAATACTTTGCGTTTCCGGCGGATAAATACCTCCGCTTATACAATTAAATATATTGTCCAACACCTTAAAGCATAATTGCGTCTTTATGTCTGCCTCTATAAACCGTAAAGGATTAATTTTTCCTTCCAAACTAAGTGCATCCCGCACAATGTCTCCTTCTCTGGAAAGTTCATTTTTATATCTCTCTGCTTCGTCCCGCGATCCTAAATCTTTATTTTTTGAAAAATCTCTCTTAACCCTATATACGCCATAAGGAAAGATAAACTGCTGTGCATTAAAATCCACGACGGTATTTGTTTCCTTTGTGAACCTTGCCATATCGTCAATCACGGGCAATGCTTTTACTAAAGAAAAAAAACGATCAAAATACGCATTAAATATCTTGCCTGCAAAATCCACATAAAAGTCTACTGAATAGTTCTTATTTGTACCATCTATGTTATACTTGCCAGTTTCAATTACTGCTGATGAATCTTTTAAAAACTCTGAACTCTTTTTGCGTATCTCTGTAGGCGATGGAAACGGATGATCTTTGCGAAACTTCTCAGTAATTTCGCGCGCGGTATTAAGCACTTCTTGCCCCAGCTCTCGCTTCACGAGATTCACAAGTTCCCTAAATTTGCTTGCATCATTCAAAACACGTTCTTTTTGAGAATCCTTATTTCCTCCTTCAGTAAATCGCGGCGCTTGATCCATAATTAACTCCTTCTCATGTTATTTAAATAAATGTTCTGGAGTAAAGATAGCACAGGGCGCATCGGGCGACAATGGTCCATGCTTCAACTCTACTTCTTCCCAAGAATTCCTATTGTCCCAAATACCACCCCTATCACGAGGATCCCCATAAGAAAAAGGTTAAGCGGTGTAAAGAGTATATTCATCATAATAGTATTACTTTCTTCCCAACGCGGTTGCGAAGCCGTACATCACAACTGCGATGAGAAGTCCGAGTATAAGAGAAAACCCGTTAAAAGACTTGGAATTTATAACATACCCGAACACAAGCGAACCAACCGCGATATTACCCAAGTCCGAAAGTTTGTCAGCCAATACCTCTCTTTGCTTATCGTTTAGATGCATCATTATTACCTTTATAATAACAGGCCCCAATATGCTGTCAACAAAATTATTGCCCTATGATTTGTCGACACTCTTCACATACCAATCAAAAAATTGGAGGGCGCGTTCGGCGGCAATGGGCCACGCTTCAATAAATTCGTGTTTTTGTCCGGGATACGTATAAAACTCAACTTTTTTGCCGAGGCGCGAAAGTTCGTTATACATTTTTTGCGAAAATTCTACGGGTACGTCTTTATCCGCAGTTCCATGATGGATTTGGATCGGCGCGGCAATATCCTTAAAATACGCGAGTGGCGAAATTTTTTTATACACGTCACTGCCCGCCTCGCCGTATGTGTTGTGAAGCCAATCAACTTCCTCTTCGGTAAGCTCGTAGAAATTATCTTCCGCGTCCGCGCTTACCGACGCAAACAACACATACGCTTTTATATCGGGACTTACCACCGCAATCCGTGCGGCAATCCCGCCTCCCATAGAATGTCCCCACATACCGATCGTATCCTTATTCACAGGAGGCCATGCGGCATTTTTTATCGCATGCACCGCCGCGAGTGTATCTTCCGCATAGCTCGCATAAAAATCATGGTGGAGCGTAGTAGTTCTCTCTTTTTGTTTTGGCGTTGAATTTCCCTCCGCGAAGATTCCCTTGCGATACAAGAGGGTAATGTCATCTGGAGAGGGAGAGGAGCCGTACCCGCGATAATCAGGATGAAACGTAACGTATCCGGCGCGCGCGAAAAAATCCTGTTCTCTCCGCGATCCCCTTCCGGAAAAATAGAGCGCCGGATCAATGAGTCCGTGGTTTAAAATAATTACCGGAAACCCTCCCTCGGGCGGAATGCTCAAGGGGATGTTTATAACTCCGGTAAGAGTCCGATCGCCCGCGCGATACGAGACTAAAAATTTCCGGTACGCGCTGTTTTCTTCTAAACGTTTTTCAATGGCAAGATCGCTACCTTGAAAGTCGCGCCCTTTCAAAGTTTCAATGAAATACGTTCCGGCTTTTTTGACTACATCCGATGAAAGAGACACGTCTTTCTTCTCTGTCCCACCTTGATCATTGAGCGCAAAATGCGCCTCGTCCCCCTTCTTGATCCCGAAACGCGCGCCCGCACCCGCGGCAACTTCAAGCACCATATCCGCCGGATCCGAGGGACGATATACGGGAAGTTCTTGGGCTGAAGCATCGGCGGTCGGGACAGGCACGTTTTCTTTTATATCCGCCACGCGGCCTTGTCGTATCCATACTATATCAATCGGAAACTTCATATCGCGCATCCAAAATCCATGGAGATCCTCGTTCTCAAATAAAAAAAGCATGCCCTGATCATCGGCAATACTCTCCCGCCCGGAAAGCCCGCGACTGCGGGACTCGGCAGTGCGCGCAATCTCAACCGCAAACACGCGGGCGCCAATTTGAACGCGATACTCGTCTCCTTCGCGAAATGTCTTGTACGGAGGTTCCGGGGAAACGGAAGGCGCGTATTCGGAGATAATGGGTACGGATGCAGACGCCAGCGCCCGGAATAGTGCGCTCCGAAAAGAATAAAATGCGCCTCCGCCGTCCCCCATGTACCCCGCAACTACTCCTCCGACGCACACCAAGACTATTACCCACAGTGCTTTTCCATGCGAAAAACGTCTCATAGTGATTTTACATCGGCTCCCTTACGCAAATATTTTTTATGAACGCGCCCCATAAGTTCTTGAATCTTTTCTTCTGCCCGGCCCGCAACAAAAAATTCGCGGCGTATCCGCGCCTTTTCTTTTCGTAAAAATTTCCTTGCGGAATACGGCAGTCGTGACTTTGTCATACACGAAAGAGTGTACCCAAAGCGCGCGTATCCGTCAATGGGCAGAACAGGGCATTTGAATTCAACCACTATCGCCTAAAAGGCGATGGATTGGGATAAGGGCTGGAAGCCCTCTGAAGATTTAAGGAAACAATAAATTTTTGCCGCCTTCTTGCGCATGGTGTATTTCTTTTATCATACCACATAACTCTTGATTCCGAGAACGCATCCGTCCCCAATATGCTCGCATTGACGCGAGAATAATAGAGTATTATAATAGCGATATATATGGACACATCACCCATAAAACCCATAAAAAGCACGCCCAAAGATGTGTTTTTGCATCTTCTTTCGATTGTCACGTTTTATATCAGCGTCATAAGTTTTATGACACTTTGGGTGCAATACATCAATATTCTTTTGCCGGATCGGGTAAATTTCAGTTATCTGAATGCGCTTGATTCGATTTTGTGGTCTACTGCCGTTTTGGTAATCGCATTCCCGTTCTATCTCTTCACTGTATGGTTTCTTGAACGAGATTTGCGCGAGTTTCCCGAGAAGCGGGAATTAAAAGTGCGAAAATGGCTCCTTTACTTTACGCTTTTCATTTCCGCAATCACAATTTTAGTAGTCCTTATCATGCTTGTATATAACTTTCTTAAAGGAGCGCTTACTCTTCCTTTCTCGCTCAAAATTCTCGTAGTGCTTCTTATTGCCGCCGCAGTGTTTGGATATTATTTCTGGGATTTACGGCGGACGGCGGGCAATTCTCGGATAACTATCTCTCTTGCTTCCGCAGTCTCTCTCGTGATCCTTGCAAGCGTCGTTGCCGGATTTTTCTTGGTCGGCACTCCCGCAACCCAACGCAGCCGCCGCTTTGATGAGGAACGAATCAATCACATGTCGTCCCTCCAAGGATATGTCGTGAATTATTGGCAGCAGAAAGGACGGCTTCCGGCTACGACAAAAGAACTTGAAGATAGTCTTTCGGGATTTGCCGTCCCTAAAGATCCTGAAACAGACCAAGAGTATGAGTATCGCGTGAAAGATCCGCTTTCTTTTGAACTTTGCGCTACGTTTGGCTTATCTTCGGATGAATATTCCGGAAGATCAATCGAATCCCGCCTTGCAAAGCCGATTCCTTACAGTGCAGGATTTCCCGCCTCGCAAGAAAATTGGAACCACGAGGCAGGAAGAGCGTGCTTTATCCGCACTATTGATCCTGAACTCTACAAACCTCGCCCCATTGGAGGGACCCCGGAGAAGCCTCTGTAAATATATGCGGCCCCATTATTTTGCCAATTAAATAGGACTTGTATTTGATTCCGTTCTGTCATCCCCGCGGACGCGGGGATCCAGGATGCACATACTGGCAAGACTAGATTCCCGTTTTCACGAGAATGACATCCTAAAAACTGCCCGGTACATCGTACTCCCCCACTGTATTTGCGGAATGAAGTCCGCGCTCATATCAAACTATCGAAGTCCGACTTCGATAGTAAGGCATAGGGCTTCTCACACTCTTCCCTGCAAGGTATCCGCAGAGCAAGCTACGAGGAGTTTTTTCTGTCACCCTTTTCTTAATCTTAGGATCACCAGAGATATGATCAATAATCCTACACCAATTGTTGTGTATATCGCCAATTTTTCACTTGTGATATTTTTGGATGTTTGTGGCGACTGCCTTGTAGGGCATATGTTTTCCTTGAGTTCGTAGAGTATACTTCCTGCCAATCGTACAGCCTCTTCTCCATATAATCCGTTAATTTCAAAGTGTTGAGCCGCAGGAATGACCGGTGGAGGCGCATCAGAAGCGTATCCCTGTACAGTGATACCAGAGTAGTAATATACAAGATCGGATAATGATACTCTATCGTTAGTGGAAATGCCTTTATTATAATCTTTCACTCGGTCACCTTGGGCAACAACTTTAGTAATACTACCATTTTCATTTTTAAATATCAGCGGTATAGTGGTTGCGTTAACAATAACATAGTCGTGCTGATATGCATGTTCAGAAAGACGCTCAATTTGAATTCCCTCTGGCAGATTTTCTGAATCAAGCTTATATTCCAAAGCATATTGATAACGAAAACAACTGATTGCAGGGGGTGTTGCCAAAACTTGATTGAGGGGGAAAAGGAGCAAGAAAAATAATATCTTTTTCATAGCGTAATCTTACCACAATAATTTGGAGTTAAATAGTACGAACTCCTTTGCGCACACATATCATTTCAACCTCCGCGAGGCAATGCGTGCTGAGCCATCGCTGAATCCAGATTTGAGATAATATCCTCGGTTGAAAATCCATAAGTATCATAATCGCCTACGGCGCGCGCGGAATGGAGCCCGCGCGCGTCCGGCGCGTGATCTCCTTTCTCGTGGAAATCGGATCCGGCAGTACGGAGAAGTTTATATTTTGCCGCAAGCGACTCTATAAACTCCACATCATCTTCGCTGTGCGAAGGATTAAACACCTCAAGCCCCTCAATCTCCCAATCAATCAATTGCCTTAAAAATTCTTCAAGCTCCGCATAGTCTCCTTCAACCCCGTCAGAAGTCCGGTCATCGTACGGAGTGATAGTCGCCAAAGACGACTTACTTCTTACAGGGTAAAAATGAATCGCCGGGTGCGACCATATCGCAACGCCTCCTGCCTCGCGAATGAGGGTAATTGCGTCTTTCGCCGCGATATGCGTCCGGCGGACGTAATTCGGATTGTCATCCGTAAGATATTTTTGGATAAAGTCGTGGCTGGTTGAAATTTTTCCCAATTTTTCTTTATTTTCAATCCGGTTCAGCACCGCGCGCGCAAGATGCGGGCGCGCGACCACCGCGCCGGTTGCCTCGCGCACTACATCTTCCCACTCCACGACAAATCCGGCGTTCTTTAAATTCTCCACCATTTTCCGCGCGCCTTCAATTCTTCCCTGCTTTGATTTCTCAAGTTCCGCCAAGAGCGCCTCGTTTTTGCAATCAATCCCGTAACCCAAAATATGCGCGCCGCGCTCTTCCACGGATATTTCAATTCCCGGAATCACGCGCACGCCGAATTCTTCGCCCGCGCGAACGCCTTCTTCCACTCCTGAAACGGTATCGTGATCCGTAATCGCAATGGTTTCTAACTTCTCATCCTGCGCCATGGCGACAACTTCTCGGGGCGTGTGCTTTCCGTCCGACGCGGTAGTTTGGATTTGAAGGTCAATGGTGTTCATGGAAAATTTGACAAAAGAGTGCCATATCCCTATTATAGACTAAATACTTTGTACATTGACAATAAGATAAAGGGGGAGAAGAAATGACCACCATGACAATTCAACCTGAAATATTCATTTTGCCGCGAAAAGATATAGAAAGCCATACGCTGTATCAAGCCCTTATTCAAGCGGCAACTTCTGCGTATCCTGACGGGAGCGTAAAAGCAGAACCTGTTATGAGAGACGAAAAAGACAGATCGGCAGTCATTGAACAAATGCCCTTTGAGATTATCTTTGATAAAATTATTACTGTAGAAACACGACTTTCTAAATTTCTGAGATATTTCGACAGTACGAGAGAGGAGATCTATCGATCCTCCAGACGCACTTTCCGAATT
>VMFQ01000009.1 GCA_007376125.1 Parcubacteria group bacterium Gr01-1014_33
CGATTGCGGACGAACTGGACGAGATTATCCGCGCGATAAAATCGGTTCTGCACGCAACGCCGCCGGAGCTTGCCGCAGACATTATGGATAAAGGCATTGTCATGACCGGAGGAGGAGCGCTCCTGCGAAACATTGACGAACTCGTATTCCAAGAAACCGGCGTTCCGGCGCATATCGCGGACGAGGCGCTCCTGTGCGTTGCCAAAGGCACGGGCGTGGTCTTGGAGCATTTGGAAGTGTATAAGAGGAGTATTATGTCAAAGAGATAACTGCTCCATTGGTCTATCCGTTTTTGTCAAATTTGCGGGTTTGAGTGGAATGTGGTAAGATTTTGTTGAGAAGAAGCGAGGCGAAAAACAGTATCCAATTTCATATATGGAATTTGTATATTCTGTTAACTCTATCCCTATTCGGCTGACAAGTGAGCGATGGATTCATATCGTGGAAAACCATGATGAGCTTGCGGGACGATTCCATGAGGTGCTTGAAGCGGTAGGCGATCCCGATTTAATTCTTAAAGGGAAACAGGGAGAATTGCTGGCGGTGAAATTAAGAAAATTCCTCGCATTTGTGGCAGTGTATAAAGAGGTCTCCTCTTCAGAAGGATTTATTATCACGGCATTTGAAACTTCAAAGGGAAAACAATTAATCAAAACAAGAAAAATTGTATGGCAGAAGCGGCAATAAAAGAAATCCTAAAAGCAGTCCCGATTTTTTTCCGCATGAAATTTCCCCATGCGTGGTTTGATTATGATAAAGAGGCAGATGTGCTCTATATATCGTTTAAACGTCCCCAGCAAGCCACTGACAGTGAATTATCAGAAGATGATGTGATCCTCCGTCGTCGCGGGAAAGAAATAGTGGGACTCACTATTTTGCGCGCAAGCCGTTTCAGAACATGATCTCTGATTTTAAGTAATAATGATATTGTCCTGACCGCCGGCGGAAACGTTTCTCTGCGTTGCCAAAGGCACGGGAGTGGTGCTGGAGCATTTGGAGGTGTATAAGAGGAGTATTATGAGCAAGAGATAGGCATACTGTTTCGTTTTGTGGGCGAGAGCGCAACGAAAAGTTATTCTCTTGAAGAGATGCTTTTTTGAAGTAAATTATTTTTCAAAATCATTTTTTAGTATTCCGTATATTTCCTCATCTTCAAATATATCCCATTTTTTGATATTTTCCCGTAAATGCCCTTCATGAATCATGCCGATTTTCTGCATTACTCGTCCCGACGCAGGATTTCGGGTAAAATGATAGGCGTAAATGCGATGAAGTCCAAGTTGTTCAAATCCATAGCGAAGCATTGCCTCTGTCGCTTCAGTTGCGTATCCTTGCCCCAATAAGGCTTTCCGATCCAATATCCAAGTTCGGCTCTCTGGTGCTCTGGATCTATATGCAGACCGATTGCTCCGATAAGATAAGGGACATCCTGTTTTGCGGCGATTGCGAATCGAGGCCTCAATCCTTTTTCTAAATCATCTTGATGAGTTGATATCCATTGTTCTGCCATTCCATCTTCATAAGGATAAGGGACAGAAAGTGTGGCGGAGGCAATATCTTTGTCGCCTGCAAGGCGTTGTATATCCTTCGCGTCGTTCGGTGTAAATCCCCGAAGGATAAGGCGTTTTGTTGTAAGTGAAGGATATTCTTTCATATTTTCCTTGCCTCTAAGGTTACTATTAAAAAAGTGAATTGTCAAGTTTTTCATGATCCTCGGACACGAGCGGCAAATCAAATATCTGGAAACAGTTCTCAAAAAAAACCGCATGGCGCATGCGTATCTTTTTTATGGACCGGAGCATGTGGGAAAATTGACGATTGCGAAATCTTTTGCAAAAGCGCTCCGATGCCAGAAAAAGATAATACCAATTTCCCGCGATCGCGGAGAATCGGTATCATTGTTTGGGGAATGCGGCGAATGTGTTTCGTGCGCGGGGATTGAAAACGATGCGGATCCCGAGGTACTGCGGCTTGATGCGCTCCATACACTCATTTCAGAAAAAGAAACGCGAAAGGAAATTCCGATTAAAGATATTCGCGAGCTTAAACGGATTTTTTCGCTTGCGCCGTTAGGCAACGCCTGGCGCGTGGTAATTATAAACGAAGCGGAGAAAATGAGCGCGGAAGCCGCAAATGCGTTTCTCAAGCTTTTAGAAGAGCCGGGCGCCCAGACTCTGATACTCCTCGTAACCTCTTCTCGCGAGCTCCTTTTTTCCACTATCATGTCCCGTACCCAGCAAATTCAATTTTCTCTTGTTCCGCACGCGGAAATAAACGGGTTCCTTGAAAAAAAGCGCCTCCCTGCAGAAGAACGAAAAGAACTATGCAGGATTGCGCGAGGCCGCCCGGGAGTATTGCATACGCTTCTTGAAGACAAAGACGCGCTCGCCGAGGAAAGGAAATTTTTGGCGGGTGTTTCTACGGGCATTGAGGAGGGAGATATCCCGGCCGCATTTCGCATACATGAGCATATTGCATCCGACCCTGAACTTCGTGTAAAATACATAGAGTGCGCCATGGAGATTTTGCGGGCAAAACTTCTTCTCGCCAATACGCCGGAAACCGCTTTGTTTTTTGCGAAAAAACTTAAAAACGCTCTTCGCATGCGTACGCTGATTGAAACGACAAATGTAAATCCGCGCCTGTGCCTTGACGCATTTACGCTTGGCGTGCAAAGCGGGAGCAAAGCTGCGGCGTATAAGTGAGTTCAGGATATTCACTCCATTATTTTGCACCTATGGTTTCCAAAATTGTCATCATTATTATAGTCGTATTTCTCGTGCTGGCGGTGCTGATCCCGTTTGGGCTCACAATTGCCGGGATACACATCATTGACTTGGGCAGAGTAAAAAACGGCGCGCAAGAAGGAAACGTGCTTTTGCGAACCGAGATCGGCGGCAAGGAATGGAAAAACGTGGCTCTTTCAGATGACCCGCGAGTTTCGTTCCCGCGTGAAATTTTCACCGTCGCGTTTCATCCGACCCAGCCTGACGTGATGTATTCGGGGGGCAAAGCATCCGGACTTTTGCGGAGCACGACCCAAGGAACAAGCTGGAAAAAGGCGGATATCAACGGAAAAATTCTTGCATCCGACGCGGATATCTACGCGATTCGGATAAGCCCGCGTGATCCGCGCGTGATCTATGCGGCAGTGTTTCAGCAAAAGCGCGGCCGCGTAATGAAAAGCATGGACGGCGGGTCGTCGTTTCAGGAAATATATTCGGTGTCACGCGATCGCGCCGGCGTGTTTGACATCTTTCTTAATCCTTACGATGAAAACTTTATTCTCGTAGGAACGGGCGAGGGCGGAGTACTTGAATCGCGCGATGGCGGGACGCGCTGGCGGACAGTTCATTGGTTTGGAGAATCCGTAACCCAGATTGCGGCAAATCCGGTTCTGCTGAACCAAATGTATGCGGCGCTTGGGAACGGAACACTTTGGAAAACGTCAGATGGAGGACTTACCTGGACCGAGATTACGCCAAGTAGAAGTCCGGGCAACGGGAAATTCATCCCCTATACTCCGCCTTTGTCGCCGTTTAGTTTTATTGGCGGAGGATCTTCGGATTCGGGGCTTGGCAAGTTTGCGCAAGATCCGCGCCGGTTCAACCAGATTTTTGTTGCCACAAAAGAGGGGATTTTCCGCTCATCGGATAGCGGTGCCACATGGCGACCGCTTGGGATTGTAGTGCCTCGCGAGATTTTGCCGGCCGGCGCAATCGCACAAGGCGCGCAAGCGGAAGAAATTTTTGTGGGAATTGCGTCGCGGCTCTACAAAACCGAGAATGGAGGAGTGGATTGGAGTTTTAATGCGCTTCCCTCTGCGGCGCGGATTACCGGCATATTTATTCATCCCCAGAAACCGAATGTCATATTCGTTACGTTGAAGAAATGAAGAATAGGAAATGTAGGCAGTAGGAAATAGAAAAACAGGAAACAGACTACCACCTACTATCTACTTCCTACTTCCTTTTCTTATGTCCGATCTCAAACAACAGCTCCAAAAAATCACCGAACATCTCAAGCGGGAGATTGCCTCTTTGCGAACTGGACGCGCGACGCCCGCGCTTGTTGAGGATCTTGAGATAGACTATTACGGCTCCAAAACGCCTCTTAAAGCGATCGCGTCCATTTCAAGCCCGGATCCAAAACAGCTTGTAATTCAGCCGTGGGACAAAAATGCGATACAGCCGATTGAAAAAGCGATTCAAACTTCTTCACTTGGCGTAAACCCGATTGCGGAAAAGGATGCTATCCGCATCGCGATTCCCGCGCTTACCGAAGAGAGGAGAAAGGAACTCGCAAAACTTCTTGGCCGCAGTGTGGAGGACGCGCGGATCCAAGTGAGGAAACATCGCGAAGACGCGCTTCGCGAAGTGGATCGGAACGCAAAGGATAAGGTGATTTCAGAAGATCAAAAATTTCGGGGGAAAAACGAGGTTCAGAAAATAGTGAATGAGGCGAATGAAAAAATTGATGAAATGGGCAAAACGAAGGAGAGAGAGATAATGACGGTATGAGAAAAAGGGAGATTACAGACACTCGTATAATGTTGCGGTATGGTGTATAGTGAATGAAAACATGATTAAGATCGTGAAAATTCAACAATTCAAGTCCATAGCAAAGCTTGTTCTGGAACCGAGGCGGGTCAATCTCTTTATTGGCAAGCCGAATGTCGGTAAGTCAAATATTTTGGAAGCGATTGCTCTTTTGGGATTGCCGTATGCGGTCAATAATATCAAAGAAGTCGTGCGTATTGAGACGGCGCCAGACCTTTTTTATGATCAGGATACCGCAAAAAAGATCTCTATTGAGGCAAATGAAGTAGCTCTTTCTATCACTTTTGAGGGCAGTGGATTCAAAATTGATGCGCGAGGACGCGAGGGCGATGGATTTACGTCTCAAGGATTTATGTTCCAGCGAACAATAAACTATGACGGGAATCTCGGAAGTATGTCGCAGGGAGAGATTGGACTTCACGAGCAGATCAAGTTTTATAAGTTTCTTACGCAAACAAATTTTCCGGGCCGTCGAACCGAATTCCTCTGGCCTCCCTACGGCAACAATCTTATGGTAATGCTGCAAGTGTTGGACGATCTAAAAAAGGTGGTAGCCGACTTGCTGGCTGGCTTCGGATTTCGTCTTCTTTTTAAGCAACAGGAGGGCAAAATCGAAATAGCAAAACAGGTAGGAGATGTTATCATTACCTATCCGTATTCGTTGGTTTCAGATACGCTCCAGCGGGTGATCTTTTACTATGCGGCAATGCTCTCCAACAAAGACTCGGTGCTGATTTTTGAAGAGCCGGAATCAAACTCGTTCCCGTATTACACGAAATTTATGGCGGAGCGAATCGCGCTCGATACCCCTAACCAATATTTTATTTCAACACATAACCCGTATCTTCTTTCATCCATTGCGGAAAAAACGCCCAAGGATGAGCTCGCCATTTTTGTGGTATATTTTGATGATTACCAGACGAAGGCGGTACGTTTATCCGGAGATCAGGTGCAGGAGGTGATTGATTTGGATGCAAGTATCTTTTTCAATCTAGAGAAATATACAGAAAAATCATGATTTGCGTGGAATGTGATCCAGACGAGGCGTTAGTTGTTGCGCTCGGTTTCTTGCCAAGCAATATTCGGCATGAGTATGGTAAGGGCAAGGTGTGTAATACACTCAAACGAAAATCGGGGTGGGTTGCAATGCTGGACGAAGATCCTGCGAGTGCCCAGCCATCTTATCTGCGGGGACTTGCGGAGCAAGAATATAATCAAGGTATGCGTTTATTTGAAGACACAACGCGCAAAAATCGTGTGGTATTGCTGTGTCCGCGTCTTGAGGAGTGGCTTATAGAGACGGCGCGGAAGGATTCATTGGATCTAGAAAAATTTGGATTGTCTATGAATGCGCGATCATTGCATGAAATTATCATGTTACGGAAAGAGAATGTCGCACGAGTCGCAGTAGCATTGCGCACGAGTCAGAGATTCCAGGCATTGGCGCAGTGGCTTGGAACCGAGACGATGTAGCGAGAAGAGATGTCGTGATGAAGAAAAAACGTCTTGATGTACTTCTTATTGAGAAGAAAATTGTAGCGGATAAGAAAGAAACGTTTATCCTTGTTACCGAAGGACGGGTATTTCTAAATGGACAAAAAGCGATCTCTCCGGCTCAAATGGTGGGCGCCGAAGCAAATGTGGAGGTTCGGGAGAACGCAAAGTATGTAGGAAGGGGCGCAGTTAAACTCGAAGCGGCGCTTGAGAAATTCCGTATAGACGTGAATGGAAAAATTTGCGCGGATATAGGTGCGGCAACCGGAGGATTTACGCAAGCGCTTCTTGAACGCGGGGCAAAAACAGTATATGCGGTTGACACGGCGCGGGGAAAATTGGCGTTGAAGCTTCGCGAAGATCCGCGCATAATTGTGATGGAGGGAACCGATATACGGCATCTTGAAAAATTGCCGGAGCTTGCCCGTTATGCTACAATAGACGTATCACTCGTATCGCTTCAAAATGTTTTGGCTCATGTACGCCGGTTTTTGCTTCCGGAAGGAGAAGTGATTGCCCTTTTTAAACCGCAATACGAGACGCGCGATCCAAAGGCGCTCGTGCGCGGAGTTATAAAAGATCCACGCATACGAGAAAAATTGCTGCATGATTTTGTAGAGTGGGCCGAGCGGAACGGATGGCGTATCAAGGAGTGGATGGAGTCTCCCATACGAGGGAGCGAGGGGAACACCGAATACCTATTATTACTGCATTGCTAAATTGTTACATTGTTTTGGGATTTTTTTGACAATGTGACAATGTAGCAATTAAGCAGTTGAGCAAGATAATAGAAATTTAATCGTGATGTTCACGCTTTTCTTGATAATAATAATCATTAGCATACTTATCTTGGTCCACGAATGGGGACACTTTTTTGCCGCGCGCGTCCTCGGAGTAAAAGTGGAGGAATTTGGCATAGGATTCTCCGGAAAGGAGTTTGGGCTTCGGTTTCCGCCAAAACTACTGAAAATTTTTTCAAAAGGCGTTTTATATTCCATAAATCCCCTGCCATTTGGCGGATTTGTAAAAATTTATGGCGAACAAGGGGAGGGCGAAAAAGATCCGGCAAGTTTTAGCTCTCGCCCGGCATGGCAGAGATTTATTATTCTTGCCGCAGGAGTTTTTATGAATTTGGTGCTCGCGTGGATATTTTTCAGCGGGGGGACCATGATAGGGATTCCGAATATAAGCGACGATAAGGATTCACGTATTCCGGTCTCTCTCATTGCGGTAACTCCGGGATCGCCCGCGGAACATGCCGGGCTCCGCTTTGGGGATCAAGTGCTTGAGCTTCGTTCCTCTGATATTTCTCTTCGCGTGGAATACGAAGACGATATTCGCAAATTTGTTGACGCATACCGCGGCGAGAAAATTATGCTTATCATAAAACGCGGGAACGACATAAAAGAAATCAGCGCGACGCCTCGGGTAAATCCGCCGGAAGGAGAAGGACCTCTCGGAATCGGCATGGGACGGCTTACGCTCGTGCGAGCGCCGTGGTATCTCGCGCCGGTGGAAGGGGGAAAAATCCTCGGGCGAAGCATATCCGCGACACTGAACGGTTTTGTCATGTTAGCAAAGGAGCTTATCGCAAAAGGTCCTCGCAACCTTCCGGTGAGCGGACCCATAGGAATTTTCAGCTACGCACAAGATACCAAAGCATTGGGAATGGCATATTTTCTGCAATTTATGGGGATTCTTTCGGTCAATCTCGCTATTCTTAATTTCTTGCCGATTCCCGCGCTTGACGGCGGACGCGCGCTTTTTCTTCTGATAGAGAAAATAAAAGGACGACGGGTTGAGCCCCATTTTGAAAACGTAATCCACACCGTAGGATTTGTCCTTCTTATACTCCTCATGGTCGCGGTAACATATAAGGATGTAGTGAAAATACTGTAAAGCAATACGAATATACAAATGTATACGAATTATACGAATAGCAGAAGCGGATTCCATTTGTATCGGTAGTATGACATTCGTATATCGGTATTGCTATCTCTATGGCCACAGTTAAAATATTCACCACTCCCACGTGCACCTATTGCCGGATGGCAAAAGATTTTTTCCAGAAAAATAACATTCAGTACGAGGAAAAGAATGTCGCGATAGATGCGGCGGCGCGAGACGAGATGATTACGAAATCCGGTCAGCTCGGCGTGCCGGTCATTGAAGTGGACGGGAAAATCGTGATAGGATATGATCAAGGAAAATTAAGAGAGTTGCTTGCTATCAAATAGAACTTCCATATTGAAGTGAGACTTCAATATCATGTCATTATGAATCACATCCTTCACGAAGAAAAATTAAAAGACTTGGAAGAGCTTGCAAACAGGATCCGCCAATCGCTTATTGAAGAATTGGTGGAAGCAAAATCCGGACATACTGCGGGTCCTCTTGGAATGGCCGATATCTTTACCGCGCTTTATTTCCATGTGTTAAATCACGATCCGAAAAATCCGGAATGGGAGGAGCGAGATCGCCTGATTCTTTCTAACGGGCATATTTGTCCGATACGCTATGCCGCAATGGCGCATGCCGGATATTTCCCGCTTGAAGAATTAAAGACATTGAGGAAATTTGGGAGTCGGCTTCAAGGACATCCGGAACGGGAAAAATTGCCGGGAGTAGAAACAACGTCAGGACCTCTTGGCTCTGGTTTGGGACAGTCCGCAGGGATTGCGTATGGCGCCCGCATGGACGGGAAAAAATTCCGGGTGTATTGCGCGCTGTCCGATGCGGAACATCAAGCGGGCAATTTATGGGAAGCGGCAATGTTTGCGGGAAATAATAAGCTTCACAATCTCACTGGAATTGTAGATAGAAACAATATCCAGATAAATGGCATGACCGAGGATATAATGCCCTTGGAGCCACTTCGCGCAAAGTATGAGGCATTTAATTGGCATGTGATTGAAGTGGATGGGCATAATATGGAAGAGTTTGTAGACGCGGTGGAAGAGGCAAAAGCGATTTTTGAAAAGCCAACCGTAATTATCGCGCATACTATTCCGGGAAAAGGGATAAAGGAGATTGAGTTTGATTTTAAGTGGCACGGGATTCCGCCAAAACCAGAAGAAGGGCAAAAGTTTTTGACAGAACTCCGAACGCTTGGGGGAAAAATTACAGGTGAGCATGAGTAAAAGCAGATAACAAGTTCTTATGCAAATCCAAAAACATTCTGCGCTCAATTTCTCAATCTTTATCATTTTCGCCGTTGCAGTCGCTATTTTTATAATTTCAAAAGGAATGGAAACGGTGGCAGAGATTGACAGTATTGATAATGGAGGAGGCATGACGCTTGGCACTACGGCAAGGGAAAGACAAAACATGCAAGGAGTTGATACCTTCACATGGAAAACGTATCGGAATGAAAAGTATGGGTTTGAGGTGAGGTATCCCAGCGCATTTATTGCTTATACAGGATTTTCAGGAGAAGAGCCGATAGAAGCAGATGCGACGAGCGATCGATTTTGGATAACTCGTAATAATGGACTATTAAGACGAGGAGAGCCGCTTACAATAGGCACAAAGGTTATTGCAGATATGTCGTTTACACCACGAGAATGGCTGGATGAGAATAAAGAAAATTATACCAGTCTTGATGAAATTAAATTAGTCAGAAACATAGAATTTGCTGGTAAAAATGCCGTTGAACTGGAAGGAGGATGCAATATCGCATCGGTATGTAAAATGTATGTTTTGAGAATATCACCAGATTATTTAATCGTTATTACTAATGCGGATGGAAAAGATTTAGATCAAATCCTCTCCACCTTCAAGTTCATAAAATAAATATGCGAAAAAAATCTATCCAACAAAGATCCGCTCAAGATATTCAGGATAGAATTTTCCGGAAAATGTCAGCGGAGAAGAGTATTCGCCTTGCAAGCAATTTTTTTCATTTTGCTCAAGTGCTTCATCGGTTAGGGAATCACTATGACGGAACAAGAGGAGTTGTTAAAAAAAATAGGCAAGATTCTTGACACATTAGCTATTCCTTATGTAATTACCGGAGGAATTGCAGTTACGGTGTGGGGGCGTCCTCGATTTACGGCAGATATTGATGTGGCCGTGGATCTTTTACCTCAAAAATTGGATGCGCTTGCCCGCGCGCTTTTAAAAATAGATAAAGATGTGTATGTTGACAAGCGTATGATGCTTCATGCGCTTGAGCGGTGCGGAGAATTTAACTTTATCCATCCGGCCGCTGGCCTTAAAGTGGATTTCTGGATTTTAAAAAATACGCCATTTGATAGGGAGGAATTAAGGCGGAGGGTGAGAAGGAAAGTAGCGGGAGTCTCGATTGCGTTGATCTCACCCGAAGACCTTATATTAAGAAAACTTTTGTGGTATAAAGAAAGTGAATCTGATCGGCAACTGGAGGATATAGAATCAGTTATACGACGTCAAAAGAAACTTGATCGTCGCTACCTTAAAAAATGGGCGGCTAAACAGTCTACGCTGTCAATGCTTGAAGAATTATGGAAGAAGAACGCAAAATAAAAGGTTTCGGACTTATCGGTATCATTATCGCGATTGCTATTATTGCCGTACTTGCCGGCGGAGGATTATATCATAGAGAACTCAAGCAGCAGCAGTCGCTCCAGCAAATCGGGGTTGAGACACAAAAACGAGTAGAGGATTTGAAGACAAAAATTGAGGGACAGCAGAAAGGTTTGCAGGGAGAACTCGATAAAGGAGTAGCATCAGAGAAACCCAGTACAATTGATACTTCAACATGGAAAACATACCGAAACGAGAAGTATGGGTTTGAGGTAAGGTATCCAGAAAGTTGGGAAATAGAGGTCTCAAACCAACGTGAGGTGAAAGGCATTTTTGTCTCATTTGAGCGTAAAAGTATTGAAGTTATTGCATTAGGAGTTTTTGAAGGAACAATTTCTGCTGATATTGTGAATAAGATTTCTCCACGTCCTGAGTTGAAGAAAATTGCGGTCAATGGGATACAGATGTTTGGGTTAACGCATAGTGGTCACCAAACTCCATATGATTTGTACTTTGAGCGAAATGGGCGGGTCTATTATTTCACGGAGTCTTTTGCAGGCAGAGAAGGGGACCGGGAAATAATTGAAGCGATTGTTACCACTTTCAAATTCATAAAATAATTTTATTCGTATATTTGTGTTTGATTCGTATATTCGCGATTACTACTATGCTCAATCCATCAGCAAAACTCGTAGAAAATATCTACGATCTAAAATCCCTTGAACAAAAGCCCACGCGTGATGGGTATGGGAAAGGCGTGGTCGCGGCCGGAGAGAAAGATGGGCGCATCGTGGTGTTATGCGCGGATTTGGCCGAGTCCACGCGCTCGCATTGGTTCAAGGAAAAATTTCCTTCGCGTTATATTGAGCTTGGCGTTGCCGAGCAAAATATGGCAACTATCGCATCCGGCCTTGCGAATTATGGCAAGATTCCCTTTATTTCCTCGTACGCCGCGTTTAGCCCCGGGAGAAATAATGAACAAATTCGTACCACAATCGCGCTTAATAATTTAGGGGTGAAAATTGTCGGCGCGCACGCCGGAGTATCCGTGGGGCCGGACGGGGCAACTCATCAGGCGCTTGAAGACGCCGGGCTTATGCGGATGATGCCGCGGATGACGGTTTTGATTCCGTGTGACGCGGTAGAGGCGGAAAAAACAACTATTGCCGCGGCATTTCACCCGGGACCCGTATACATTCGACTTGGTAGAGAAAAGTCGCCGGTATTTACCACAAAAGATACGCCGTTTGAGATTGGAAAGGCAATTTTGCTTCGCGAAGGAAAAGATGTGTCAATAATCGGCGCCGGAATGCTTTTGTATAACGCGCTTGTGGCGGCGGAAGAGTTGAGCAAAGAGGGGATTGACGCGGAAGTCATAAATTGCCACACGTTAAAGCCGATTGATAAAGAGACGATAGTGGCGAGCGCGCAAAAAACCGGAGCGGTGGTAAGCGTTGAGGAACATCAAATATACGGAGGGCTGGGATCTGCAGTTGCGGAAGTGCTTGCGCAAAATCATCCCGCGCCCATGGAATTTATCGGCATGCATGATCGTTTTGGCGAATCCGGCGAACCAAGCGAGCTTATTGAACACTTTGGCATGGGCGTGGGAAGCATTAAAGAGGCGGTGAAAAAAGCGGTTTTGCGGAAAAAATAACTCTTCCATTTTCTGTGATGGTCGGGTAATCGCGCCTATGACGAGAAATAATCACAATCAAACCCCGACTGTTCTCGTGATCTTTGGAGTAACCGGAGATTTAGCAAAACGAAAACTCATTCCGGCGCTTTTTCATTTATGGCAGGAAGAGGCGCTTCCCGAGGCGTTTCGCATAATCGGGTTTTCGCGGCGAGACATATCCGACGAGGATTTTCGCGCGATGGTGCGGGAGATGATTTCAGAAAATGCGGCAAAAGAGGAAAAAAAGGAGTTTGCTTCTCTTTTTTATTATCAGCAGGGACAGTTTGACGCGCATAAAGGATACAAAGATCTTGCGGAGCGGCTTGAGACGCAGGACAGAGAATGGCGCACGCACACAAACAAACTCTTTTATCTTGCGGTGCCGCCGGAATTTTACAAAACAATTTTTAAAAATATCTCCGGCGCGGGGCTTACCCCGTTAGAAGTCCGACGCACTGCGCGCGCGCCGGCGGTCGCTTCCGGCGGCTTACTTTTCACGGGGTGGGTAAGAATCGTGGTGGAAAAACCATTTGGGAAAGATTTAAAAACCGCCGAGGAGCTTGACGCGCTCTTGGGCGTACTTTTTAAAGAAGAGCAGATTTATCGGATTGACCACTACCTTGGCAAAGAAACCGTTCAAAACATCCTTGCGTTTCGTTTTTCCAATTCGTTTTTTGAACCGGCGTGGAATAACGAACATATTGAGCGCATTGAAATACGGCTTTTGGAATCGCGCGGAGTTGAAGACCGCGCGGATTTCTACGACGGGCTTGGCGCGCTCCGCGACGTGGGGCAAAATCATCTTCTCCAACTCCTCGCGCTCTTTACCATGGAAAATCCCGACACGTTTGAAAGCGATGGGATCCGTAAAAAAAGAGCGTCGCTTTTGCGCGCGGTGCGGATTCCTCGGGAACCGGCAATTTCCCGCAATGCGTTTCGGGCGCAATACGCGGGATTCGCCGCGCTTCCCGGAGTTCGGCGCGGATCCTCCACTGAAACATATTTTCGGATTGAGACATTCATTGATTCTGCGCGCTGGCGGGGCGTGCCAATAGTTCTTGAGTCCGGAAAATCTCTTTCCGAGGAAAAAGCCGAGGTAGTAGTAACGTTTCGGCATAACACCCCGTGCCTTTGCCCCACTGATGCGCACCTTAAAAATATACTCACCTATCACATCCAGCCCCAAGAGGGCGTTACCGTATCATTCTGGGTAAAAAAGCCCGGAACGAAAATGGCGCTTGAGGAAAAAAACTTCTCGTTTGATTACAAAGCCGCGTATGCAAGCGCGCATAGAAGGGAAGCGTATGAAATGCTGATTGACGCGGCGCTTTGTGGAGACCAGACTCTTTTCGTAAGCACGGAGGAAATTATGGCAAGTTGGCGGGTGATTGATCCCATTATCCGCGCATGGCAGAAAAATAAAATTCCAATGCGCGTGTACGAGCGCGGCGCATTTCCCAAATTTCTCGCGCGCGCGCGAGAAGAAGAACCGGTAACGCAAACGCCCTTTGCAAAAAAAGAAATCGGCATAGTCGGCCTTGGAAAAATGGGAAGGAATATCGCGCTCCGCCTTGCCGAAAAAGGATGGGAAGTGCGCGCATTTGATCAAAACCCGAAGGCCGCGAAACCGATAACAGGAACGGGGATTTCCGTATGCGGATCACTGCAGGAAATAATGCAAAATTGTTCCACTCCGCGGATTATGTGGCTTATGGTACCTGCCGGACACGCGGTAGATGAAATGCTTTTCAGCAAAAACGGCATTTTGCCGTTTCTTTCAAAAGGAGATATTGTGATTGACGGAGGAAATTCGTTTTACGAGGATTCAATAAGGCGCGCAAAAAAATTACGCGACCGCGGCGTACTGTTTCTTGATGCCGGAGTGTCCGGCGGACCCGAAGGTGCGCGAAACGGCGCATGTATTATGATAGGCGGCGAGAAACGCGCATTTCAAAAAAGCGAGTCCCTGTTTCGCGATCTTGCGATTGAGAAAGGATACGCGCATGTCGGCCCGTCCGGCGCCGGGCATTTTGTAAAAATGATCCATAACGGGATTGAATACGGCATGATGCAGGCGATCGCCGAGGGTTTCTCGCTCATAAAAAAATCGCGATTTAAGCCCAACTTGAAAAATGTCGCCAAGCTCTATAATCGCGGAAGCGTCATTGAATCGCGGCTCTTGGGGTGGCTCGCGCAGGCGTTTGAAGAGTATGGAGAAAATCTTGGGCGCGTATCCGGCGCTGTCGCGCATACCGGCGAAGGCGAGTGGACAGTGAAAACCGCAAAAAAATTAAAAATTCCGGCGCCGGTGATTGAACGCGCGTTTCGTTTTCGCGTAGCGTCCTCAAAAAATCCGAGTTTTACCGGAAAAATCCTTTCCGCGCTCCGCAACCAATTCGGAGGGCATGCGGTAAGGAAATAACGGCTACTTTTCTACTTTTCCGTAGGCGTACTTCACAAATTTGATTTATTCAGAAATTCCACACCTGATATTTTTTTGGCGGACGCGGTAAGCGTGATGTATTCGCTCTTTACCTTCCGCGCCGCTTCAATCTCGTCTCTCACGTCTGCCGAAATCTCGGACATCACTTTGCGAAGTTTTATCTCGTCCGGTTTTAACATTTCCTCCCACTTTCCAAGAGGGGAGAGGAGGGCTTTTATTTTCTCAAAGTCATATTCATAGCGCTCCGTTTTCTTTTTTGAGATCATGCCTTCGTCCCCGAATATGCGTGTAACTCCTTCTTGCTCCATGTATTTTTTAATTTCGTCTTGAAGTTCTTTTAATCGTTTTCCATCGCGCGCATCCCGCGTTTTGATCTCAAAATACTCTGTTATTGCTTTTTGTATTTCTTCTCGCGATGTGCCATCTGCGCTTTGCGATTTGCGATACAAGTGCCGCCACGCCGGGCATATCGGTTTATACGCGCACCAATCGCAAAGCGGGCTTGGCATCGGCTCAAATTCTTTCTTTTCAGCGATTCGTTCCTGAATTTCGGAAATCGTCCCTAAAATATGCGCTTTTGTTTTTTCGGTTGTTTCCGCGGTGGATTGTGTGCTTAATTTCTCCCCGTGCTTAAGAAAATATAAGGAAAGCGTAATCATCTCCGGCGTTATATGCGGCCATCGCTTCTGAAGCCCGAGAGAGTAGAGCGAAAGCTGGAGATTTTTATCCACCGCGTCCTGCGAAGGCATCCGCTTTGACGTCTTATAATCAATAATCTCATACGAGCCGTCCGCACGTTTATCAATGCGATCAATAATACCGGCTAAAATATGCGTCTCGCCGGTTTTTTCATCGGCGATCACCGCTTCAAACCGCGACTCCACATCCACCACGCTAAAATTCCACGGCGCGTTTTTCTCGTAAAACTTTTTAAGCATACGCACACCTTCCTCAAAATATATTTTTTGTTCTTCCTCTGTCCATCCGTGTTTTAACGGATCGTTTTTTGACTCTTGCTCAAATACTTCAGGCAATGGCCAATGCGCACGAAAATACGCGACTACTTCATCCAGCGTCGGAAAGAGAGGGTCTTTTTGGAACATGAATTTCAAAGTGCTATGGACAAGCGTCCCAAAAATCGCCTCCCGAGATTTCGGTTTGCGAATCTTATCAATCTCCTGAAACTTATATTTCTGCGGGCACTGCAGATACGTCTCTATTGCCGAATATGATGTTCTCATGGTATTTTGTAATGAGAAGCTCTTTTATACCCATTTATCATGTATACAAGGAGGGAGCGCATGTGGTTTTATATATTGTGGCGTAGACACCCTCATGAGTCCGGAAAAGAAGGAGGAAATATGATGTGCGAATATATTGTTCGGTTGAGCGCGAAACTTATCCCGCAGCTGCGAAAATATGCATATCGGCTGAAAGACGTAATCAAGGAATTGCTGGAAAGACATCCGGATCCGTCGTCAAGCATTAAAAACATAGCGTCTTTTGCCATAACAATGTGTATCGCATTCATCCTTCTTCTGCTGGTGTATACATCTCTCTTTGCCTTCCAATGGGTGATTAAAAAAATTGATTCAAAACCATTGCCGCCAAAGGGTTAAAGAATTTATTCCTTTTGGCGTTTTTTATTTCGCGCGGCCACGGCATTGCCAAATATGATACTCTCGTGCTATAAAATATAAAGGTCTTATAAATACCAGTATAGAGATACTTCACGCTTTTGCAAGAGAGCGAAAGGAGATTGGCATGGGAAATCAGGGCGGGACGCGCTATCGGATAGCCAATGATGAGGAAGATATTGAACTGATGGAGCGGCTCCCTCGTCTCATACTTTTGATCGCACAGGTCTTTGAAACAGTATTCAGACGCATAACTCATTGGTGCTTGGCAGAAAACCAAAGGAGGGAGCGATGACAGAAAATCAGCATGATCCTTCTTTTTCGGAAGAATCGCTCACTGAAGAGCCGCACGTTCGCCATGTCCTTTTCGTATCAAGTCTTAAAGAAGAAAACGCGCTTATACTATCCGCAAGAAAAAGCGGATTGCCGCTCCACGTTACATCAGGAGCGCCACCGGGGCATACAAAAGGAGAACTCCCGCTTTTTATTATAGAAACTATTGAACCAAAGGTAGCGAAACGCATAACGTGGAGCAGGGCACAAGATTCGGAAGAGGAATTGATAAAGATTCTTAACAGCGCACGGGAGGAACTGTTCAAGCGGCGAAGAATTCCAAGAAAAAATAAAGGCAAGTAATATCTCTGCCGATCAGCAATTCCTGCGTGATCGGTTTTTTTAGTTCTAAACGTTGGCAGATTTCTATAATATATATGACTTTCGCGTTTCGTGTCATTACGGGACTAACACTCAAGTCATCAGTATCGCCACACACGAAAGTCCTATGATAATCAAGTGTGGTGAATAATGTCGAAACAATCCTCGCGTGTCATTCCCGCCCCCGTTCCCCGATCAGGTCAAGGACAAGCTTCACGAGGACGGGCTTCAGCGGAAATCCAGGCTTGTCCCCGTGAAAACGGGGATTCTTCAAAAGAAGAGCAGAAGATGGATCCCCGATCAGACCTATCCTCGATTTCAATCGGGGATCGGGGATGACAGAAAAAGCCATTATTCACCAAACGTATAATCATTAATTTTACAGAAAAGGCGAAAAGAGCTATGATGACGATAGAATAAAGGGTTATCTTGCTGTAATCTCGCTTATAGTGGAAGGATGCAGGAGTGAGTCAAAAGCACTGCTTTTGACGGGACGCCTACATTTTTTTGAGGGTTCGCATAGTGGTCTAGTGCGCTCGCTTGCTCCCTGTTTGTCTGAAATTGCAAGCAGAAAGCGCAGCAATTTCAGCAATAAATAGCAGTCCCGCACAAAGCGGAAAGGTGCGTGAGTGGTTTAAACGGCAGTCCTGGAAAGACTGTGTACCAGCAATGGTACCGCGAGTTCGAATCTCGCCCTTTCCGTTTTGTGCGGGAGAAAGCGGATAAGGGGTAACTCCCTTCGTGAGTTCGAATCTCACACCCTCCGCCAAATTGTACTTTCAGCAAAATTGAAAGAAGTTGCCTCGGCGCGTTGCGCCTCGGCACATGTTATTTCCCAGCGAGAATCCAAGCATTTTTGAGGGGGAACGAAAGCGTCCGGTCGGCAATGCGGAAGTTCGAACCAATCTTTTTGAGAAAATCCCGAATCCTTTCGGGATTTTCTTGTTGAGCGTATTTTTCGGCTTGGTTGGCCTCT
>VMFQ01000065.1 GCA_007376125.1 Parcubacteria group bacterium Gr01-1014_33
AGCACAAGCCCAATCTTAATCGCAACCGAAGGCATACACACGCTACAATATTTCTCAACCGACTTTTTCGGCAATCAAGAGGCAACGACTACACTCATCCTAAAGATAGATAAAACCCCTCCCGAAGCAAAAATATCATTTGACCGGAATCTGAAACAACTTAAAATGGAGGGTACCGATAATCTTTCTCCTGTCGTCGTAACGCAACGCGGCGTAACATACACGCTTACCGATTCAGCCGGGCATACGCTTGATATTGCTTTTGACACGCTCAAAACCGAGGGCAAAGAGATAAAAGCGGAGATACGCGCGCTTATGTATGATGGCGTTTTTGCGCCCGCTATTCCTGAAAATGTCCTGCAATACGAGTGGTCGCTTGAAAAAGACGGCAATCTCAAGGAGCTCAACCAGCGAATTAAGATAGAACGCGTCTTTGACGTCCGCGCGCACTACGACGCGAAGAAAGATGAGACTATGTTGGATATAGACATGGCGGACGAGAAGAAAATCAAGCAAATTTCTCCTGGGATTATCCGTCTCATGCTGATTACCCATTCCGGAAACTTCTCTGTTGCGTATGATCAGTAAACCCCGTGAGAGAACTTGCACGGGGCATTAGATCTCGTGCTCGTAAGGGGGGAAGGGCACCCCGCGGCAAGTCCCGTTAGAAACCTATCCATATCGGGAGTGAAGCCAGCCATATTTCTTTGCTCCATAAACCAGAAGTTTCTAACGGGGCAAGTCATGGGGTATTCTCTAAAGGGGTAAAGGTGGAACGTTACGCAAGAATCCGTCAAGTTTTTTTGGAAGATATGGGTGATTTTATATTAAATTTCATGAATCGTTAATAAAAAGCCGCCGCAAACGCTTAAACGCTGGGCGGTTTTCAGTTATACCTTCGCGCAGGCGCGAAAATCTCTGTAAGAGATATCTCTACTCGTCTCTGTTTGTTATATCACGGAGTGCTTGAGTGGCTCGTTCATGCAGGTACGGATCCATTCCATCTATGAACTGACAAAGCTGAATCAATTCTTTATTTTCTGCCGGAGTCAGTCCTCCTTCTATATATTTATCTACAAGTCCTGGGTATCTACTCAATATTTTATGCAATATCTTATCTACAAATTCTCGGCGTCTATCTAATATCTTATTCGGAGATTCTGTTGCCATCTCAATACCTCCTTATATTATGTAATAGGGCATAGATCTAATGCCATTATAATCATATTTCCTTTATCTTGTCAATGAATTCTTTCTTATCCACAGAAAACTTTTGACGGAGGTACATACGAGCGTATAATAAAGATACTAATAATTTCATTTGTTGCAATGATTCTCTTTTATCTCAAGAGAGACAAGAGATGAAAGAGCGTTTTTCCTTTCCTCTTTTATGCCTCGCACTACCACACAACCAAATATGCTCACAAAAGTCGCGTTTTCATCAAACGGCAGGGCGAAAAAATTGCCGCTTAAGCGTATCTTTACCAAAGAAGGAGTGCATCCTTTTGACGAAACCGGGTGGAAAAGAATAAAAATTGCCATTCGCGGGAGCGGAATGAACACTACGGCGGAAGAACGGGAGCTTGAATTTCCTGAATTTTGGTCGGAAAACGCGTGCAGTATCGCGGGATCAAAATATTTTCGCGGTAGAATCGGGTCTCCGGAACGCGAATCCTCGGCGCGCCAGATGATTATGCGGGTGGTGGATAAATATCGGGAATGGGGGCGTACGCTCGGATATTTTGCCACTGACGAAGAAGCGGGCGTATTTGCGGATGAGCTTACCCATATACTTTTATACCAGCGCGCCGCGTTTAACTCGCCGGTATGGTTTAACGTGGGTGTTGAAAATCCTCCGCAAGTCTCGGCGTGCCAGCCATATAGGGCATTAGTCAGCACACCGTCGGGATTTTATCAGATAGGGGAAATTGTAGAAAAAAATCTTATAGGACTTCCGGTCTATGATTCAAGAGGAATCGCGCAAGTAACTGCAGTCAAGAACAACGGCGTGAAGAAGGTCTATAAGGTTACTCTTAGAAATGGGACATATATTGAGGCAACCGGGGATCATCTTATAAAGGCGGTATACGAACGAAGAACAGCGCCAGAATGGTTTCGGGTTGATAAACTTCGTTTAGGAATGAGACTTCACCTGTATCCTCATCGCGAGATTTTAGAAGAAATTTCTTCGCCCGCGCTCTTTACGCATAAGATAATGGCTGTGAATTCGGACAGCGCTGTCGCAATTGCCACTCGTGTAGTTCCTTTACCTGGCGTGACAAATTCCTCGCAATTAGAGATAAGCGAAGCTGCGCTTGCGGGGTGGCTACAAGCAGATGGATTTGTGGGGCAATATCATCACGGAACAAACAACTCTCTTACTGCGGAGTTTATCGCGGTTACCAAAGAAGAACAAGAATGGATTGAATCACACCTTGATGTGGTATTCCCCTCGCTCCATCGGAAAGTCCGCATCACAAAAACAAAATTGGGCACTCCTATTACCAGAATTCGCCTCTACGGCGAACAGTTGAGATGTTTTATAGAAAAATATGGACTCATGAACCGAAGGCTTGCGATACGAGTTCCTTCTCCAATATGGAAGGGTTGTCCCGCGGTGATTGCGGCGTATCTGAAAAGCGTGTTTCAGAGTGAGGGATATGTGCGCGCTGAAGGGCAATCGGTTCATGTGGCGGCGGCTACTATTAGTGAAGCGTGGATGCATGATGTGCAACTCCTCCTTTATGGAATGGGTATTTATTCTCGCATACGGCATAAGAGGGAGTCGCGATCGGATCGCTATGATACATTTGAACTTGATATTAGTTATGGGAGCGAGAGGATAAAATTTGCTCAACGCATCGGCTTTTTGAGCCATGCCAAACAGATAAAATTGAATGCATCGCTTATACTTGAAAAACAAAAAAATATTCCTGATATGAGAGAGGAGGAGATCATAAGTATTAAAGAAGGACAGGAAGAAGTGGTGTACGACATCCAAACCACCAGCGGAGAGTACTTGAGTAATAATATAGTGGCGCATAATTGCTTCATCCTTGCGGTGGAAGACAACATGGAATCAATTCTTGAATGGATCCGCACCGAGGGAATGATTTTCAAGCGCGGTTCCGGTGCGGGCATCAATCTTTCCACGCTCCGTTCCTCGGGCGAAACCATGTCCACAGGCGGGCGTTCGTCAGGTCCGATTGCGTTTATGCGCGGGGCGGACGCGGTCGCGGGGATGATCGCATCCGGCGGATCCACGCGCCGCGCCGCGAAAATGGTGGTGATGGATGTGGAGCATCCGGACGTGATGAAATTTATCCGCTGTAAAGCGGACGAAGAAAAAAAAGTGCGCGCGCTGATTGAATCCGGATACAATATGTACGATTTAAACGATCCTGCGTGGAATTCCATACAATACCAAAATGCAAACAATTCGGTGCGCGTAACAGACGAATTTATGCACGCGGTTGAAAACGACGAGAAATTTGCAACACGGTATGTCAAATCCGGAGAAACGGCAGGAGAGTACCGCGCGCGGGATATCATGCGTGCGATTGCCGAGGCGGCGTGGGAGTCGGGCGATCCGGGAATGCAATATGACACCACAATCAACAAATGGCATACCTCTTCAAATACCGCAAGAATTACCGCATCAAATCCATGCTCGGAATATATGTCCCTGGATAATTCTTCTTGTAACCTCTCTTCCATCAATCTCCTCAAATACTTAAATTCAGACGGCACGTTTAATGTGCGCGATTTTATACATACGGTTGACGTAATGATTTTAGCGCAGGAAATAAGCGTGGACGGCGCGAGTTACCCGACCGAAAAAATCGGGAAAACCTCGCGCGCGTTTCGCCAGCTCGGGCTGGGATATGCGAATTTAGGGGCGCTTTTCATGGCATCTGGCATAGCGTACGATTCCGATGAGGCGCGGCATACGGCCGCGGGGATTACCGCGCTTATGACCGGAGAAGCGTACCGGTATTCCGCCGAGATTGCAAAAAAAATGGGGCCTTATGAGGGATACGCGGTAAATAAAGAACCGCAACTATCCGTTATCTCAATGCACGCGGATGCGATAAATCGCGTGCGAAAAAGCATGGTGTTTGATCCCGCGCTCTATGAGGCGGCGGCATGTGCGTGGGAAGGGGCGCGTTCTCTTGGCAAACGATACGGCGTGAGGAACGCGCAGGTAACACTTTTGGCGCCCACTGGCACAATCGCGCTTTTGATGGATTGCGCGACCACTGGCATTG
>VMFQ01000010.1 GCA_007376125.1 Parcubacteria group bacterium Gr01-1014_33
CTTCGCGCAAAGTCGTATTCGCCCATATTTACGCGGATATGCTCGGCAATCAAAGGGTACACTTTTTCGAGAAGCCGGAATTTTTCTTGTTCAATATGACGATAGTCCGGATGGCCCTCCGGAATCGTGCGAAGTTCTATTTGCCAAAACGATTGTCGGAGATTTTCCCATTGCATAAAGCGGATGCGGTGGCTAAGAGTTGTCGCGTATTGCGCAAGATCAGGATCGTGCCGGACAATTTTCCCGTAAAGATCGCCGACGGGATCAAGCGCGCCTCGGAATTCTCCGTCAAGCCCGGATTCCACGAGTTCGGGCGGCACGTCGTATCCGTGATAACAGGAAAAATTTTGGCGCTGTTGGGTAAGCATGCGGTGGCGGTGGAGGTCGCGCCACGCGCCGATATTCATCGTAATTTCAAAGCGGTTATACACATTTTCAAACGCGCGTCCCGGCCTTTGCCAGCGTTCTTTTCTTCCGTCAAGGTACGCGTGAATTATCCGGCGGCGTTCGCCCCTTCCCATAGTTTTTACACCATTAAAGATCTCCTGCCATGTGCGGTGGTTTACGGAGGAGTTATAAAACATTCCTGCAATTATTTTTATCTCTCCTTCCGGATCTGATTCCACGAGCGTTACTTCTGGTTTTGAAGCGGGAGTTATCGTATTCCCGAGCGTTTGGACAAACGATTGCATTCGCTTTCCTTTTTCTGCGATGTAGCGCTGGTATTCTTCAATCGCTTCTTTTCGCGTCTCGTCTTTGATGCGCCGCAAAAACGAAGGAGTTACTTGGAACATCTCTTGATAGGCACGTTCTCCGGCCCAGCGGATTTCTCCGAGAGAGTGCTTAAGCGAGCGCGTAACCATATACTCAAATGCCTGTCCGTTTCCGAAAAATGCGACTTGCGAGAGCGTGGAAGAGGGGAGAAGTCCGCGGAGCGTATCAAACGTTTTTTTCTCAATCACGCTTGTTTTTTCTTGAGAAAATCGTTTTGTAAGCCATTCGGTAAGTTTCGGAATCAAGCGCGCGTATGTTTCAAAGAGATTATCCATTACTCTCTCATATTTTTCCTTCAGTCCATAGTCGGTGAGCGTAGGGTCGGTATAGTAAAGGTAATGGCCGGCTGCCCCGCCCTTTTGTAAAAGGGCGGGGTGTACTTTCTGCGAATAATTCACATAGCGCGTTGATTTTTCAATGGGTGCTATGCCAATGCGTTGGTCTTCAATGTGTTTTATCGCGATTTGCGAAAGCCCCCAAAATCCCAAATGCGCGCCCGCCATCTGCGCGATGGAGTCGTCTCCGTATTGCGCAAGCCATTTTATGTAAAACGACCGTGCGCGGGGGTTTGAGAAAAGATCGGTTAAAGGATGCTCGTGGAGAAATGAGATAAAACTTTGCAGGTCTTTCCCGTATCGGACTTTCTCGTTCCATATCTCGTCCGTATCCTTTTGATCGCGTTCCGGTTTTATAAAAGGATAAATGAATTCGTGGAGGTAGATATAGCGAAGATCTCCCGGAGCGCGGCTTGCGCGCGAACATAACGCTCCCACAAGCTCCGGCGCTACAATAAGCGGCACATACACCGATTTATCCAGATTCGTAAAAAACGGGCTCAAGTTATACTGATCCTCTTCGGAATAGGTGTCGGGCTGGAATAGGGGCGCGAATTCTTCGAGGAAGCGCGATAATGGCATAATTTTAAATTTCTTTGTGACTGTGAGTTACGAAATGCCCCGCGTCATTGCGAGTTCCGGCTTGCCGGAACGAAGCAATCTATATGTATTGGTCGTTCCGGAGATTGCCGCGTCCCGCTTTCAGCGGGACGCGCAATGACTCCTTTTCCGCCGTTTCGTAATTCACAGTTTGTGAATAAGTGACCACACTTTTTGATGTATGTTCTCCGGAGACAATAAAAGCCCGTTTTCTGTACATTCTATCAGTTTATGGCATTTTGGATCTTCTTTTGCAAGCCAGAGATAGGAGTTTTCCGCATTCTTGAGGTGGGAAAGATTGGACTCATGGCGATCCCGCGTCCCTTTTTTTATGTACGAACGAGTGGTTTTTTTCGCGATCAACTTTTGTCCGATGCGCGCAGGCACATGGAGGATAATTACAAGATCAGGTTTTGGAACTCCAAGAATCCGATATTCAAGATCATACAGCCACGCAAGAAATTTTTTTCGTTCCGTAGGATTTTTAATTTTTCCTCCCTGATGTCCCGCGTTTGAGTCCACATAGCGGTCAAGAACGACTACGTCATTTTTTGCGAGGAGCATGCGGATAGTAAACGCGGCGTCAAATCGGTCAAGAGCATAGAAAAGGGAAGCCGCATACGGGCTTATGGTATCGGGCACGCCATAGGCGCCATTGAGATATTCCTCTATAAGTCCGGCGGATTTTTTTCCGTATTGGGGAAATGAAAGAGTCGCAACTTGATATTTTTCCCGGCGAAGCCGTTCCACTAAAAGTTTGGTCTGCGTGCCTTTTCCGCTTCCATCGGTGCCTTCAAGGACAATCAATTTTCCTTTGTATCTCTTCATGGAAGTTTTGGAAGAACAAATTCCTCTAAGAAGTTTTTTATTTTCCCTTCAAATTCCGCGACCGTTCCATTGTTTTCTATCATAACATCCGCCATGGTTTCTCCCGCGTGTTTAATAGTAACTTCCGGCGCTCCCTGTTCCTCGCGCAAAAACTGCTCCCATGTCAAATCTTTTTCACCGGCGTTTTCGCCCCTATTTTTAATCCGTTCAAAACGGGTTTCGGGCGATACGCTGATATAGACAAGAACGCCTTTAAGGTCATGAACATACGGCACTTCTTCTGCTTTACGGAGTCCATCAAGAATGATAATATCTGCGTCCATATTTCGGATGCGTTTTTTTAAGGCAGGCGCAAATATCGCTTCATCGCCAAATCCCTTGCGGATTGCGGTCGCGAGAATTTGAGTATTTTCGCGGGTGACTTCTTTATCAAGTATTTCCAGAATCTCGCGGATGGGATCGGAAAACCGGACGGAGGCAATCCGTTTTTCCGGCAAAAGTTTTTTTACAAGTTCAACAAAGAGTCCCTTGCCGCCGCCTTTCTCGGCAACGGTTGTGATAACGAGTTTGAGCGTGGTCTCCATATTGTTAATCCTATAAACCATAGACAATATAGTCAATTTGAGCACTGACATTTTCTCTTTTTTTGTGTGGCGGAATTATAAAGCGTTTCCACCAATATTTATTCAGTCTTTTCGACTTTTCGCTTTTTAGTTTTTTCACCATAGTTGTGGTTAAAGTTTGGTATACCAGAATGATAGAAGATTTTTCTTAAAAAGAAAAGCGGCAGATGAGTTTCTGCCGAGATATGTCAGAATGGATAGAGCATTTACTCTCTTGCCCGCGGAATAGTTGATTTGCTTCTATCGTAGCGGCTACGATAGTCGCTGTTGCCGTTAAAATCATGCAATGTAATTGTGGCTACTCTCATTCCGGGATATATGGAGACGCGTGAGACGGCTCGAAACTCAAGAGTGACCGCGGCATCTACCCCCGCGTAAATGAATTTTGCCGAAGTATGGGTAAGCCCATTGTGCGCACTGTGCACAATGCCTATTTTTCCGTGAGGAATTATCACGCGTTCTTGTGCGGGGAACACCAGAAAGTCGCCAGGAAACATATCCTCATACTGCCCTGTTCTCGTTGAATGAAACGGCACTTCTCGCGTATAGTAAGAAAGATTTTTTGCGTTGGGATCTATGTAGCGTATATGACCTATTCTGTTACTCCATACGGTATCGAGCTTCTCTTCTATAATTTTAAGTTTTGTATCTCCCGCATGCAACGAGATAGAGTTGGCGCGTGGCATTTTTGGCCAAGAATCAGCAGAATTAATATCTTGCTTAAAAATGGCGGTGAGGTCTGCTATTACCACCCGTATCTTATCATTTATCAAAACATTATATTCTCCATAGTTTTCAATAATAATACGCATGGTTTCTGGAAAGTGAGGATCGGTAGGCGAGCGAAGACCTTTTTCGCCGAGTGTTTCGTTGAGTCCGACTCGGGCATTCGTGGAAGGCGATTGCGCCCGTAATACTTGAGCTTCCTGATGGCGCTTTGGCAACTTTATCCAACCCTCAATACGCGCTCTTTTGCCAACTATTATGGCAGTATTATTTTCTAGATAGGGGTAGCACGGGCCATTAAGTATTCTTAAATCAAAAATAGTTTGGTCTTGAATCGCGCTTTCTTGCGTCTCCATTTTTTACCTCCTTTATGTGTAAAAGATCGTTACATTACTGAAGATATAGTATCGCGAGTTATAAGATATGTCAAAAACAAAAACTTCGGGCATAGGCCATCCGAAGTTTTATTCGCAAGTAATTCGCTTTAATTCGTGCTTAAATTCGCGAAGTTATTTTACTTCAATTCCCATACTTCTTGCGCTTCCCATTATTATTTTTTCTGCCGCTTCCACGGAATCCGCGTTTAAGTCCTCCATTTTACGTTCCGCAATTTTACGAATATCTTGGCTTGAGACATGTCCCACTTTCTTTTTGTTTGGCTCGCCCGATCCTTTTTCAATTGACGCGGCTTTGCGGAGCATATCGGATACCGGAGGAGTTTTGAGCTTAAACTCAAACGTGCGATCTTCATAGACCGTAATTTCCACCGGTATAATCTCGCCTTCTTTCTCGCGTGTCGCATCGTTATATTTTTTTACAAACTCGCCAATGTTAAGTCCGTGAGGACCAAGCGCGGTTCCGACCGGAGGCGCCGGAGTCGCTTTTCCCGCCGGGATTTGGAGTTTTATGACAGTCTTTATATTTTTCACGAATTAGGTCGCAAATTTTCACGAATTATTCCCGAATGATGCGTTTACAATTCGTTTATATTCGAGACTTTTTCTTTTGAAATTTGCGACTATTGCAAGCGGCAATCCTTCAGATTTTAGCATTCTGGATGTTTGCCGCACGTCTTCATGTTTAATAAATGGTTTCGCTTTTACCTCTAAGAGAATCTTATTATCTACTATAAAATCTCCAAATATGCTACTTACTTTTAAATCTCCTATTTTTATAGAGATCTCCTTTTCTCGCGTGAAGGATATATTTTCTCTTTTTAGTATTGCTTCTATCGCCTCTTGATAATTTATTTCTTTGTATATCGGGCCCAATTTGTTATGAATTTCAAATAGAAGACCCATAAGTCGGTAGCTTTCCTCTTTCAATATAATGGTCGCCATATCGTATTCGTGACTAATTCGATATAATTCGTGCTCTTATTAGGGAAGTCACAGCTTCTTAATCTGCAATGAATCCAGTTCCACCGGCGTGTCGCGGCCGAATACATTGACAAGGATTTTGAGTTTTCCGCGTTCTTGGTCAATTTCCGCAACTTTTCCGTCAAAATCTTTAAACGGCCCGTCCGTGATTTTCACCGGATCTCCCAAGATCACATCAATCTTAAATTTCGGCTCGTCTTGCCCCATCTGCTTTAAGAGTGTCTCCATTTCTTCTTCGGAGAGTGCGGCAGGAGTCGTGCCTGCACCGACAAAACCGGTAACGCGCGGAGTGTTTCTCACCACATACCACGAATCATCCGTTACCACCATTTCTACGAGGACATAGCCGGGATAAATTTTTTCCTCCACCACGCGCCGCTTGCCGTTTTTAATTTTTATCTTTTTTTCGGTCGGAACGAGCACGTTAAAAATTTTATCCTCCATTCCCATTGATTCAATGCGCTGTTTTAAGTTGCGCGTGACCGCGTCTTCATACCCGGAATAGGTATGGATCGCGTACCAATTTTTTCCGAATTCAGAGGTTTGTTTCGGCATGCGATAATTTCTCTAATATAAGCTCGAATTATCACGAATTGACCTCGAATCTCTTCCATTCGTGATATATTCGTTATAATTCGGGATTATATTCGTGAAATCATAGTACAAATCTATTTAACGCAAACTGCAGGAGATAATCCAGCCCGCCGAGGAAAATCGCGACAACTCCGCTAATCACAATAACCGTTACGGTATAGCGGATTGTCTCCTCGCGCGTGGGCCAGGTTACTTTCTTGAGCTCCAGTTTTGATTCTTTGAGATATGTGATAATGCGGTCAAACATGCAATAGAATTCACGAATTATATCTAGAATGAGTCACGAATTGCTCTCGAATGAGGAGAATGTTATTCGGGTTACATTCGCTTGAATTCAGGCCTCATTCGGGAAATTATGGTTTTTTAAAAGGCCCCGAACGCAGGCCTTTGATATTAAGAGTATAAACGATTTACGGATTTGCTGTCAAGAGTTCGTTTCTACAAGTACCCAGATCGCGCAATGATCCATCTCGCCTGCTTTGCGGAGGTCATCTTCTGTGAGAACAAGCGAATGGAGCCGCGGATCAATGGGATTTTTTATCATCCGTTGACTGACAAAAGCAGGTTCTCCCTTCCGTATGAGTGCCACAGATATCCGCTCATAAGGGACTGGAGGGGAATCTTCTTTCTTTTTACTCACAGAAAAAAAGAACTCTCCTGGTGTCTTGCTATCGCTGTTCCAGTGAATTGTTAATTGTCCCGTTGCCGTGAAAAAAGAAAAATAATTGTCTCCCGCCTCATAGGAGTATCTTTCCTGAAGAAGGCGTGTGAGCCATAAAGCGGCAAACCTGACGGACTCGGTTCCTTTTCCAAGCGGAGGCATTATTTCCGCTACAAGATCCCATTCTGTCCACAGTTGGTACTCTACTTTAGGCGTCTTGGGTGTTTTACCTCTTGAAGGTTCAGGCATCCCGTCGTCTGTTTCGTTTTGATCCATGCGACATCTCCTTTTTTTCGATGAAAAGAACAACGTATTGCTGTCAATTATAGCGCATATGGGGGTTAAGATCAAATATCCAGATTCTTTACGGCTTTGGCATGAGTTTGTATGAACTTCTTGCGCGGAAGGACTTCGTCTCCCATCAAAATATCAAAAATCCTGTCCGCTTCGGTAGCGTCTTTAAAAGTAACTTGTTTAAAGAGCCGCGTTTGCGGATCCATTGTGGTTTCCCAAAGCTGGGGTGGGTTCATTTCTCCAAGCCCTTTGTAGCGCTGGATTTCTATGCCTTTGAGTTCTGGATCTTTTTGAGAAGCTGATTCTCCCGTAGTTTCTTCTGCTGGTTCTTCTTCTGTTTCCTGCCCTTCCTTTTTTTCTGTTTTTGCGGCCTTTTGTTTTCTTGCTTCCATTTTTATCTTTTTGAATTCCGTAATAGCTTTATCTTTCTCTTCGTCCGAATATGTATAGCGCACATTTTTTCCGGATTGAATGCGATAGAGAGGCGGCGTCGCGATATATAAATATCCGCGTTCCACTATTGTGGGGAAATAGCGGTAAAAAAGCGTCAAAAGAAGTGTTCGGATATGCGCGCCGTCCACGTCCGCATCAGTCATGATCACAATTCTATGGTAGCGGAGTTTTGCTTCATTAAATTCGTCTCCGATCGCCGCGCCTAAAGCGATAATCAAAGATTTCACTTCCTTGGATGCGAGCATTTTATCAAGCCGCGCTCTTTCCACATTGAGAATTTTTCCGCGCAAAGGCAAGATCGCCTGGAATCTCCGGTCACGACCGGATTTTGCACTGCCTCCGGCCGAATCGCCTTCTACCAAAAACAATTCTGACTCGGAAGGATCCTTTGACTGGCAGTCCGCAAGTTTTCCCGGAAGCATCATTCCCTCAAGCGCGCCTTTTCTCAACACGGTTTCGCGCGCGGCTTTTGCGGCTTTTCGGGCTTTTTGCGCAAGAAGGGCTTTGCCGATAATCTCTTGGCTATCACGCGGATGCTGTTCAAGCCAGTCCTTGAGCGATTCTCCGACGACGGTTTCCACTGCGGTTCTCGCCTCGGGATTTCCCAGTTTTGCCTTGGTCTGCCCTTCAAATTGGAGCGCTGAATTTTGAATTTTTACCGAGATTACGGCAGTAAGCCCTTCGCGCACATCGTCTCCGGTAAGCGTCTCGTCCTCTTTTTTAAAGTACTCGTTTTTCTTGGCGTGGTCGTTTAAGGCGCGCGTAAGCGCCGTGCGAAATCCGGTAAGATGCATGCCACCTTCGGCGGTATAGATATTATTGGCAAACGACATCTCTTTTGCTTGTATATCATCAGTATATTGAAGCGCGGTCTCCACAAAAATTTTCCGGTTCTCTCCCACGTCAATTTCTTTTCCCACATAAAAAATAGTATCATGCTTTGGCGTCTCGTTTCGGTTCAAGTATTTCACATACGAGATTATTCCCCCTTCAAAATAAAAAGAGTAGGAAGTTTTCAAGAGCGATCCATCTTTTGTCGTCTCGCTATCGCGCTCGTCTATAATAGAAACGCGGATGCCTTTGGTGAGATACGCTTGCTGGCGGATATGATCCAGCACCCGGTTCCAGTCAAACGCGATTTCCTTAAATATCTCCGGATCCGGCTCAAACGTAACCGCAGTGCCGGATCCTTGGCATTTGCCTATTTTTTTTACGGGATATTGTGGCGCTCCGCGCACGTACTCTTGCGCGTACTGCGCTCCGTCGCGGCACACCTCGGCTTTCAGCCACTTGGAAAGCGCGTTTACGACGGATATGCCAACGCCGTGAAGCCCACCTGATACCTTATACGCATCTCCTCCAAATTTCCCTCCGGCGTGTAATGTGGTCATAACTGTCTCTAATGCCGATTTTTTGGTCTGCTTATGGATATCCACCGGAATTCCGCGGCCGTCATCCACCACCCGCACGCGATTTTCCGGCAAAAAAGTAAGCGCGATATTTTTTGCGTATCCGATCATTGCTTCGTCAATACAATTATCAAGAGTTTCGTAAATGAGATGATGCAGACCGTCTACGCCGGTAGACCCGATGTACATTCCCGGGCGTTTCCGCACCGGTTCAAGTCCTTCGAGAACGTAAATATCTTTCGCGGTATATGAATTTTCTTGGGCGGATTTTTGGTTTTTTTCTTTTGATTTTGCCATTCTCTTGTCATTCTGAACGTAGTGAAGAATCCCGACGTGTCGGGATTCTTCAACTTTGCTTCAGGATGACCTGTGAAAATCAATCAAATATCCGCCCCTAAATCCGAGTAAATTCTTGGGCGGATAGTGGCTCAAGTAAGCCACTTTTTTAATACGAGATTACAACTCTATTTTACCAAAATTTAGGAGTCAATGCAAATGCAAATGGGCGCGAATTTTTGGTTTAAAAACAAGGTCAAGAGAAAGCGCAATTGCAAGAAAAATGGGTAAAAACGGAGGAATGACGGGAACGGAATCCATACCCCAAAGAGTGTTATTGATTATGGGGAGTATTCGGAGAATGAGGTAAGCGGTAAATGTGAGCATGGCTGCAAAGCGGAGACCGCTTACCTGTTTTACAAGAAGGAATAGTACTGCCGCGAAGAAAATGGAGAAAAAAGGGTACATCCAATACGGACGGTCTAAAACAGGATGTCCTATGGGAAGCGCAGTAAATTCGTTTTCGCCAAAAATGAAAATGAGTCCTCCAAGAAACCCGCCAAAGAATACCGGAACAAGCACTTTTTCAAGCAAGAATTTTCTTCGTTCATGGATGATATGATATTGAATGATTTTTACAATTGCGACTCCGCCAAGGATGCTTCCAAAAAGAAGCATAAGATGCGGGAAACTTATGATCTGGACGTCTATGCCGTAAAGCCGGTGCCAAAGTTCATCAATGGGCGCGGAGAGGTACACCATTGCTACCGTGCCGATCCCAAAAAGGATTAGCATGAAAAGCGCATGTTGCTTGTGGGGAAGTTTATGTTTGAGGGCAATGACGAAATTGAGACTAGAGCCCATCTCAAAAAATAATCCTGCTACTGCAAGGCTAAAATTTTGGCTGCAAACTTCAAAAATCTCGTCAATGTACTCGTTGAGTACACTTTCCTCAATTTTTGAAGTTTTCGCTCGAAATTTTAGCCTTTCGCTACGCGATTATTTTTGAGATGGGCTCTAAAAATATAGTCATCAAAATCGTGCTCCCGTAGATAAAGAGATGCGGAGGAGACCAGAAAGTGTCGCGGCCATAATCAAAATGCCATCCCACATCCCAGTAAGCGCCGGTAAGACCCATGGATGTGGAAATAATTCCGGCAAGGAATAAGAGTTCGAGATACCAATTTTTTGGATGGAGAAAGCTAAGTTTCATTTCTATCGGAATAATATTCTTCGAGCTTGTCGAGAAGATACATTAAGGAAACTTCTCGATTTCGCTTCGCCGAGCTGAGCCCGGCTTCGCTTCACTCGAAGAATAAATAAGCTTTGTGGAAAAAACTCCGTGACTCCTCATATAATTTTGTATCCCTTCACATGTTCGTAGAGTGGGGTGCATGCAGCTCCTACTGCAAACGCAAAAAGTATTTCTTCAATCGGAACGCCGCCGATATAGTATCCCCAAAGATTTTCAACAGCGAACACATTTCGGACATAGGAAGGGAAAATGGTTAAAATAGAGAAAAAAACCATAAAGTAAATAAAAGCAAATGAGAGGCCGCCAAAAAAAAATCTCTTCTGCGAGATCGCGGCGAAGGAAAATAATGGATAGCGCCGTGAGGAGTCCTGCTAAAAGAATACTAAACGTGTTGCGAGCAAAAGTCCGGCAAACATTACTAGCGGAGGAGTGAAACGAGCTACTCGTGAGGGCGTCTGCGTTTTTCTCAAATGCTTGCGCGCAATTACTTCATAGCTAACCCCTGCAACACCTCCAACAAAAAAAGAGAATATAATGCTCTCGATGCCGAATCCTATTTTGTCTATCAAATTAAAAAGTTCCAGGATCCCAGTAAACTGGTACAAAATAGCGCTCCGTCAAACCCGCCGGTGCAATAAGAATGCTCATCCACATCAGCTCTTTTCTCAAATCAGAACGCAGCCAAAATAATACAGTCCACAACCCTCCTATTAAGAGTGTAGCGATTAAGTATCCATAGTGAGTCCCAAAAGTGTCCATAGTCTTGTTCTATTTCCTCACTCCCCAGCCTTCTCCTTCAAGGCTGGATTATTTTTGATAAGTGCGAAAAGAAACTCGTCTCCCCATGCCGAAGAATTAATGCATATACTCTTTTACGGTTTTTTTCAGAAAATTCTCTATTGTTTCTCGCTTTACTTCGTCTTTTAAGAAATCAATCTTTTGGGTAGGCACATCCTTGAGAGACGCAAGTTGCCCGAGAAAGAGCCGATCGTTAAAATCATTGCCGTATTTTTTTTGCGCCAGCGCGATAATGTGTGTAATGTCTCCACGACCCTCATGCAGTAAAAAATACCAGTCAACATAATCTTTATATGCAATTCGTTTGCCAATGGAGAAGGCCTTCATTGCGGCAATTTCGGGTACACTTGCCAATGGAATGCCTTTATAAATATTAAACCGCTCTTGCACGGGGTACTCATAGTAAAAAAACGTCGCTTTCACACCGTTAATAACAAGATTTAATTGCTCATACGCGGCATAGGTGACTACGATCGGGTATTCGGAAAAGACGCGTTTTACGCGCTGGAGTAAGTGAGGCGGCAATTCCTTTGAAGAAAAGAAATCAAAATCAACCGAGATGCGATGTCCGATTTGAAGGGCGAGCGCCGTACCGCCTACCAAGTAGTATCCTTCAAATCGGCGAAATAAAGGAAGCAACGCCGTCGCTTCCTTAGTGAGAGCTTCTTCGTGCATTGCGGAAACGAGAAAGTGAAAATATAATTTTGGCTAAATTGCGCGACTCCGGATGAAATTCGGTTGCAATCCTTTTTTGCAACACGTCTCGGATTGTTTCTTTGCCGTATGTCTTGATAAGCCACCGCCACTGATCAAGCGAGCCCTCATTGATGGTATTTACAATAATATCGTGTTTATCCTTATCAATATCAACATCCTTCCACCGAAGCGACCATAGAAGCGGGCGGAAGGTTTGGGGAAGAGACCGTCTGGTTTTTACAGATGCGTGCGTCATATAGATATTTTATCAAATCTGATGTATAAAGTCCATCTTAATTCTATTTTCTCACCTCCCATCCTTTTCTTCTCGCCCCCACACCAAATTTTGGTGTGGGGGCGAGGGCGACGGTTTAACTACGAACAGTCCAACCTTTTTCTTCCAACGCTTCTTGTATCTGCGTCATTCTTTTATGAATCTCGGCGTCGGTAAGCGTACGCTCCGGAGATTGAAAGATAAGATGAAATGCTAAACTTTTTTGATCGGACTCGTTCATTGCTTCGTCTTGGAAGTAGTCAAAAAGGTCGGTGTCTATAAGAAGTTCTCCTCCTGTCGGCTCTATGATATTCAAAATGTCTTCTGCTCTCGTATCGTGTGGCACACGCACGGCAATATCGCGCACTACCGCAGGATATTTCCCTATGGGACGATACTCTTGCTCGGCGGTTGCGAGCTGCGCGAGTGTTGCCATATCAATCTCTGCCGCAACAATCCGCGCTTTTGACTTTATGTTTTTGAGAATTGCCGGATGGATTTCCCCGATATTTCCGATTTTCTCATCTCCTATTTTGATTTCCGCCATCCGGTAAGGATGGAACACCCTTGATTCTTGATTCTTGATTCTTGATTCTATCATCTCGTCGTACCAATGGTCAGAAATTCCGATTCCCTCCAGAAGCTGATCTATTACGCCTTTCATCTGATAGAACTCATCTTCCCCCGAAGCTCCTTTTTGGGTTGCGGCAAGAATCAGATCCTTTCTTTCAATGATAATCCCTCCCTCTTTTCTAAAACTTTTGGCAATGCCGAATATCCTAACAGAATCAAAATTCCGCAAGTTCTCCGCAACCGAAGAAATGTATTTTATCAAAACGCGTGGAACAAGATATTTTGTCTCCGGATTCATGGGATTTTCCAAACGGGGCGCTTGTTCGGCGTTTGCTCGGAATTCTCCGAGTTCTCGGTCTCCGGTAAATTCATATAGTATGCTCTCGGTGAACCCGGCGCCTACTAATGTGTCCCGCACGCGTTCTGCCCAGAAGTACTCATCGTTTGACGGAGGGAGGGCGATTGGAGATTCAGGAAGTTTCGGCGCTATTTTTTCATATCCAAACATTCGCGCTACTTCTTCAATGAGGTCTTCTTCAATCTGGATATCGCGCCGAATGGATGGAATTTCGACGAGAAAGTCGGTTCCCTTCTTTTGAACCCCGAATCCCAGCCGCGCGAAAACTGATTTGTAGAATGCAGACGTGAGATTTTGTCCAATGGCTCCTGATGCATGTTCGGGCCTGAAGCGAATGCGTGTGGGTGCCGCCTTCTTGGGCGAGATATCAATCACGGGACCAAGCCGTTTTGCGCCAAGAATCGTGGTGAAAAGTTCGACCACGCGCTGGAGCCCGATTTGTGTGCGATCCAGATCAATGCCGGCTGAATAAATTTTTGACGCGGCAGATGAAAAATTGAGCGCGCGCGCCGCTTTGTAAATCTTTGCGGGATCAAATACCGCGGCCTGCACAAGGATTTTTCTTGTTCCCGGCGATACGCACGAATTTCTTCCGCCCATAATGCCGGCAAGATCAATGAGGCGCTCGGTATCTTCAATCACGATTACCTCTTCCGAAAGCGTATGCGGGATGCCATCAAGGGTAACTAATTCCTCTCCCATTTTTGATTCCCGGATTGTCATTTTCCCGCCTTTTATTTTATCCAGATCAAATGCATGCAATGGTTGACCGGTCTCAAGCATCACATAGTTGGTAATGTCCACGACCGCATCAATTGGCCTCATGCCGCAGGTGATGAGACGCTCCTGCATCCATTGGGGGGATGGAGTAATTTTTTCTATTTCCAGTTCCTGCGCGGTGTAGCGCGGGCAAAGTTTTTCCGCGGCAACGCTGATTTTTATTGATGATCGCCCTATCTTTTGAACTGTCTTTCGCGCATTGCCTCCGCGCCCGATTTTCTGATTTTTCACTTTCAGATTGAGTACGGCGCTAATCTCTCTGGCAAATCCCATGTGGTGCCCCGCGTCAGAAATGCGATTGGTAGGAATTTTTGCATCTATGGCAAAGTCATTTCCCACCTTCTCTATAGTTTCAACCTCAAATGAACGGATATTCAAAATCTCCGCCAATTGTTGAGGCGACTCTTTAAATCCCGCTATTTCTTTGAGCCAGTTATAGGAGAATTTCATAAGGCGTCACAATTACGGATGACACACAAGCAATGCAAATCTACCGAGATGTATATTCGTGTAGAATTGATGTTACTAATGTCTGATAGGGAATACCCTTTTCTGCTGCCTTGGCCTTCATTTTCTGCAAATCGCGCTCGGACAAACGAAGATTGATATTACGGATTCTATTTAAGGTGGCTTTAGCGGCGTTCTCATAACGGCGCACTTCTTCTTTTTTATGTTTTACGGACGTAAGGTGGTCTCTTTCAAAATCCTTTAGAATCTTTTTTTCAGTTGTGTCCAACTCGTAGTATTTCATTGTTTATGGTTCTTGTACAGAAATCATTTGTTTCATTTTTTAGTGGCAAATTCTTTCGGCAGTTCTTTCCAAAACAGAAAAGCTATAACTGGGAAAGCAGTTGCGGTTATTGCACCCGGATAATACGCCCAAGAAAATAATGCTTTCCAAATATGGTGTAATTCAAAAATATAAATCAGCCCAGGAATTACCATTAACCGCAATTGCCATTTCTTATTTTGGATAAGAAAGAAAGAAATTACTAGAAGTAACCAAATCATAATTTGAAAAAGCAAAAAGGTAGCTTGCGGAATAAGCATTGTCTCAAAAGGACGGAAAACAAATTTTAAAATATTATCTACATTATAAAAACCAGTGAAGTACTCCTCCAAACCATGAGCAATGAAAATTGGAATTGAGATAGCAAAAATTGTTTTAAGTTTTTGGGAAATTATTTGTATATTATAGCAAAAATATAACAGTCTGTAAATTTTTGCGAAAATCTAAAATTGCCTTAAAAACCTCAAATCTCCGGATCGCAATAAACGGAGATCCGGAATCTTGTATTTCAAAATGGCGATCCGATCTACCCCTATATCCCACGCGATTCCCTGCCAATCTTTCGAGTTGTATCCTGCTGTTTTGAACACATGTGGATGCACGATACCTCCCGGAAATACTTCAATCCATCCGGATTGCTTACAGAGAGAGCATCCTTTTTGGCGGCAATATAAGCACTCAATATCCATCTCTACTCCCGGCTCTACAAACGGGAAATATCCCGCACGGAGGCGTGTCTTTATATTGTCTCCGAATAATCGTTTCAGAACCGTTTCCATAATTCCCTTAAGATCTGCGAGTGACACTTTTTTATCTACCACCAAGCCATCCATCTGTGTAAATTGGATTTCGTGTGAGGTGTCGGTCGCTTCTCGGCGATACACGACTCCGGGCATGATGATGCGAAATGGCGGATTATTTTTTTCCATAAAACGCACTTGAATCGCAGTTACCTGGGTACGGAGGAGATATCTTTCTTTTAGATTGTGTTCGAGCCACCAGGTGTCTTGCATCTCGCGCGCGGGATGCGTTTCGGGAAGATTGAGTGCATCAAAGTTATAATGTTCAAGCTCCACTTCAGGACCCTCAACTACTCCAAAGCCCATTGAGATAAAGATTGCTTCAATCTCGCGTCTGATTTTTGTAATCGGATGCAGATGCCCTTTTCCTATGCGGATACCCGGGCGCGTAACGTCAATCCATTCTTTTTGCAAAATCGTCTCTTGATTTGTCCGTTCAAGATGGGCACGCTTTTCTTCCAGAAGATGCTCAATATGGACGCGCAAATGATTTGCCTCTTCCCCTACTTTGCGCCGCTCGTCTTCCGGAAGTTCTTTAATGGATCGCAAAATTGCGGTAAGCGCGCCGCTTCGTCCGAGATACTGGATCCGCGTGGTTTCAAGCGCGTCCCGCGTTACCACGTCGCTGATTTCTTTTTCCGCGTTTTCGCGGATTTTTATGAGGTTATGTTGCATACGCAAAAGTATAACAAAAAGATTGACAGTAAGCAATCGGCATACTACCCGTTGCCTACATTATTGAAAGTAACTTAAAAAAGAGCCCCGCGAGGAGCTCTTTTTTAATGTACAATGGCGGATTACTTCAAGCTCACATCTCGTACCACTGTTGCCTCTATGGTTGTCCCATCTGAAACTCCATATACTCGGATATGATCTCCTAATCTGAAGTTTTGCAGTGAGGCGGGCGCCCATTGTTGATTGAGAATAGCGGTATCCACTCCCACATTTACCGTGTAGTCAAATGATCCGAATGTTACGATAAAGGAAGTCGGCGTGGTGCTTGCTGTTATGGATTTTAGCTTGCCGTTTTGGAATACGCGCCGATCTTGGACATGGATTTTAATACGGTCAGCAATTACGGTATTTGTGATCATGTCCCACATTCCGTTTACCGTGAGTAGATCGCCTGTTTTAATTGTAGAGAATGTGGTAGTTGCCTGCTGTTTGGTAATTTGGGTGGCGTCTGTTGTCCACACCGAGAGGGTTCCTCTTCTTTTGTGGTCGGTTTTAAACATAAATCCCTTCATGCCCGCGTCTATACTTGTGACTGTGCCAAACTGATTGATTTGGCGGTTTTGGAGCGACCAATTTGTTATTTTCCTTGCTTTTACCACGGGCTGGGAAGCGGTTGTTGTGGCGATATCTCCCTCAAAGCTGACTATATGCCCTGTTATGATTTCTGAAAATTGCGCTCTCCCTCCGCTTCGGCGCATAAATTCAGTTTCGTCATCAATGTTGATAACCCATGTGATGGCATAGCCGCCCCATGAGGTAGCAACCATGAATGAGTTGGTAGTCGACGCAACACTTGTTACTTTTGCTCCGCGCGCGATTACTTTCCCCGTATCCCGGATCTCTACATACTGGCGCGGGGGATTATACGCATCATCAGATGGCGTGGCAGGCGGCGGAGTTTGGGCGAATGCGATGAATGATGCACATCCTCCTGCTATTACGCTGGCGGTGGCAAGACCTGCAATAAAATTTCGCGTAGTCATAAGAGTACTCTACTGATGTTTTATTATAATAATTACTGCGACTTTTATATATATTCCCATTATAGTTCTATTGAGAGGAAAAGCAATAGAGGGGCGTACGGTATGGTATGAGACAAAAGAGCAAAAACAACATTGTAGTTCTTAAAAATCATACTCGCGGAGAGTATCTCTTTACTAAGAAACTGTCTAAAAAGGATTGTCATCGCTCGCCCCGTGAGATGTCTTTGTATCTCACGGGGCGAGGGAACTCG